>NZ_JBHUYE010000057.1:0-1053 GCF_042668835.1 Specibacter sp. NPDC057265 | reverse complement strand
GAATCAAGCAGCAATTGAACAATCTGAGGCTGATGCGTCAAATACAGGACTGGGAAAAAAATGGCGCTCGCGTCCTTTTGCTTGGGTATTTGAAGGTTCACGGTTCGCAAGATGTGGGAACGGCGCTGGACGTCATCGAGCGCGCGCTAATTGAACATGGGCTTGCCGAAGGGCATCCACTCGTCAATGTACAAGGTACTCGTACTCCATTTCACACGCTAAGCTTCACAGGCAATAGAATGTCGGAGCAGGTTGCACCACGTCAGATGTTCGTCAAAGCATGAGGGCGAGTTCTCTTCGAGGGCCGACCTTCTGGGACCTGTCTGGGATAACTATGGATTTCCGCCGAATGAGGAGACGGACGATATGCAAGCAGTTGTCGTCCGTCCCGGCGATACAGTATCCGTTATCGCTGAAATGAAGACACACCGGCAAGCGCGAAGAACACTACCGACCTTGACCCCCACCCATTAACCCAGGCGTTATCGCGCGGGGCCACACGTTTTGCCCTCCTAGACCGTGCAAGCATTGGACGGCAGTGTTCCTCTATCACTTTCTTCACACAACTCGTTCAGTTGATAAAGCCACGTCCACTAGCGCATTCGCCTCAGCAAGATTCATGCGCTTCGAACTCGGGCCGTCCTCTGGCAATCTAACAAACGTTCCATCGTCGCTCGGCTCGCACAACCAAATGCACAGCTTCATTGCGCGAGTAATTCCGACGTAAGCCAGCCGCCGCGCCTCGTCCCTCTGCGCATCGTCATATGGTGTTGCCGATTTCACTGAACCTAGTCCGGCCATTTTGTACAGCGAATTTCGTAAATTATTGGTCGAGCTGTATTGTGTGTCACCGATAAGGATGACGTACTCTGCTTCCAGCCCTTTGCTCTGGTGAAACGTGGTCGCAAGAAACCGCTCGGAACTCTCCCCCTTAAACGCGTCACATATCTGCATGAAGACGGGATTCACTGAGCCAC
Source organism: Specibacter sp. NPDC057265 (assembly GCF_042668835.1). Taxonomy (NCBI): domain Bacteria; kingdom Bacillati; phylum Actinomycetota; class Actinomycetes; order Micrococcales; family Micrococcaceae; genus Specibacter; species Specibacter sp. NPDC057265. The sequence goes on along the minus strand of NZ_JBHUYE010000057.1, from coordinate 76 downwards.
GCGTGAGCACATAGAGACGCTCATCAGTGGGTAGACGGTCAAGTATCGTACGTACAAGAGCCACTGCGTCCTGGGC
>NZ_JBHUYE010000056.1:0-1202 GCF_042668835.1 Specibacter sp. NPDC057265 | reverse complement strand
CAGCGATGTCGATCAGTGTTTGAGGATCGGATCAATCACTGAAGGCATACGCGGTTCATGCGCAAGGCTGCTTCGTTCCAATTTACTGAATCCGCTCCGCCATGCTGCACGCGGAGTAATACACATGGCAGTTCGGGTCCCCCGAAGCGATGCATGTCTGCATGCCTTTTTGGGTAGCCAAATCCGGTGTCATGCCTGTGGAAGTGTTATAGCCCTTATCGCTGACCACCATTGCCACGCACTGATTGCCGTACCAGATATCCAGCTTGCAATGGGAGCCGCCGCCTCGTTTCTGGCACTCACTCATGGCGGTGTTTATAGCATCAGACTTGCTCGCCAGCCCGGCGGCTTGCCCCAAAATGCCGGCTGGCTCATAGGTTGCGATGGCACCCCATCGCTCGGCCCACTTCACGAGCGGGGGTGGCGGCGTCGACGGCGATTGATAACTCGGATCCGCCCCGCAGACACTTTGGTTAGTGCCAGTGCCGTAGGGAATCATCCCTGGAGGGCAAGCGACCTGCGCCCGCGCGGGTAAGTGATGGAATAGCAGGAACGACAAAACCAGCAGTAGCAAGAGAATCTTGGGACGACCTTGATTGAGAGCAAGCATGTTGGGCCTCGGAATCCATCTACTGTGTTCTGATCGGAAGGCTGCAATGGGTGTAGTAGACGTTACAGTTTTTAGCGGTCGTCACACAACAACGTGCAACGAAATCGCGAACCAAATTGTACCTAGCCACAACTTTTGTTGTGTGAGCAGCCGGAACGACCGCAAATGCACGACAGTTGCAAAGTAACTTTCTAGCGTAACGGCGGCTCGGGGGTGTGGGCGCGCGGGGCGTTCTTTGCGCGCAGCGTTCCAGAAGGCAGGGCAACTCTCAACGTCGTCGTGCGGACGCCATAGCTCAGCAGTTTGTCTCCAACTTTATCTCCAAGAAAATGTGTACTTTGGAGATAGACTTGGAGATAACCACAGCCTTGCCAGACAAGGCTTACAGGCCGATACAACCGTTTATCTCCAAATCTCCAAATATTTTTGCTTCCGGCGGAACAGCAACGTTCCGCACGGCACCGGCCTTCGACTGATCGAGCCTACGCCGATACGCCCGTCGGTATCTTCTGAACGACCTCGCCCGAACGGCACACGCAGCAGAGCGATATGAATTCTGCGGCTGCCAGAAGCGCGGGGGGCAACTCTGGGG
>NZ_JBHUYE010000055.1:0-1295 GCF_042668835.1 Specibacter sp. NPDC057265 | reverse complement strand
TGGGGTTAACCTGTTTTCGTGGACACCTTGATTAGCGGGATCGTGGGATTCTGCGGGAGGGTGTTCTCTATGAATGTTGCACGTCGAAAGTTTTCTCCGGAGTATCGGGCCAATGCTGCCAAGTTGGTGATTGATACCGGCAGGCCGGTTGCGCAGGTCGCGGCCGAGCTGGGGCTGGGTGCGCAGACGCTGGGGCGCTGGGTCTCTGCTGAGCGGGCCCGTGAATCCGGAACGGGCGCGGAGGCCACTGGTGCGAATGCGGAATTGGCGCGGTTGCGCAAAGAGAACGCGCAGCTGCGGATGGATAACGAATTTTTGGGAAAAGCCGCAGCCTTCTTCGCCTCCAAGCATCCGAACAAGAATGCTTCGAACTAATGGGTGCGGAGAAGGCCAACTATCCGGTGGCCAGGATGGCACGGCTGCTGGGGGTATCCCGCTCGGGGTTCTACGCCTGGGAGCAACGGAAGCGGCAGGTGGTTCCCGGGCCGGCTGCCCTGCGCCGCGGAATATTGGACCGGCAGGTGGTGCGGATCCATACCGAATCGCACGCCACCTATGGTGCGCCCAGGATCCGTGCGGTCTTGTCCGGCATGGGAGTCGGCGTGGATGTGAAAACGGTCGCAGCTTCCCTGCGCCGGCAGGGCTTGGAAGGCATCTCCCCGCGGAAATTCACGCCTGTTGCCCCGTTGGGGAAGGTGCGTGCGCACTCGATCCCTGACCTGGTCGAACGGCGCTGGGACACCGGGGCATTGGATGCCATCTGGATTTCGGACATCACCTATCTGCGGACGCAGCAGGGCTGGGTGTACCTCTGCGCGGTCCGTGACGGGTGTTCCAGGCGGGTGATCGGTTGGGCCATGGATTCAGTGCAGGACACCGCGCTGGTCATCAAGGCCCTGCGCATGGCGATGGTCCTGCGCCAAGGCAACCCGGGCGAGGTCGTGTTCCACGCCGACCGCGGAACGCAGTTCACCTCGGCCCAGATGCATGCCGTGTGTAAGGAGCTCGGGGTGAGCCAGTCCGTGGGACGGACCGGGGTTTGCTGGGATAATGCGATGCAGGAGTCATTTTGGTCAACGCTGAAAACGGAGTTCTACAACCGCCGTTCTTGGCCGACACGGCACGAAGCCATGACCGCCACGGGGTGCTGGATCGAGGAGTTCTACAACCGACAACGGATCCACTCCGCGCTCGACTACCTCAGCCCGGTCGCCTACGAAAACCAGGTCAAGCTCGACCAACTTCAGACGGCAAAAGCCGCCTGACCAACCGTCCACGATTTGCGGATAACCTCA
>NZ_JBHUYE010000054.1:0-1302 GCF_042668835.1 Specibacter sp. NPDC057265 | reverse complement strand
GTGCAACCTGACCTGTTTGTGGTGCTTGAGGCGATCCATGATTGGCCCGTTAAAGATGATGTGTCCTCAATGGAGTACCCCATCTTCTCCCTGTCAAAGAACCGCGACACGCGCATCCGCGTCTATTCGCGTGCAGGCCGGAGCATTCGCATCATCCCGTCCGCTGTGGGCGCGGCTACAGTCTTCGACAAAGACATCCTGATCTACTGCATCAGCCAGATCGTGCGAGGGCACGATGCTGGCATCAAGGTTTCGCGCCGTGTCCGCGTGGACGTGTACCCGTTTCTGCTGGGAACGCGCCGCAGCACCGGAGGCGCGGCCTACGAGCGCGTGGTGGACATGTGCCGGCGCTTGAAGGGCACCACCATTGAAACGAACGTCAAGACGAACGAGAAGGAACAGCTCGAAGGCTTCGGCTTGATCGAAGACTACCGCGTGACGACCTGGACGAAGAACGGCAAGGGCGCGCTGGAGTTGGAACTGACAATTTCTGAATGGCTCTACCGGGCCGCAATGGACTTCGACATCCTCACGCTACACCCCGACTACTTCAGCCTTGGCCAAGCCCTGGAACGCCGCTTGTACGAGCTGGCCCGCAAGCACTGCGGCGATAAGGCATGGTGGGAAATCAGCTTGCCGTTGCTGCTGGAGAAAACGGGCAGCTCGCAGACCTTGCGCCGCTTCAAGCAGGAGATCAAGGAAATCGTGGAGCGCGACCCATTGCCCGACTACCGGATGTTCCTCGACGAGTCCGTGAAGCCCAACAAGCTGGTCATCATGACCCGCGATAACGCCAAACTGGTATGCGAGGCCAACAAGGCCGGCAAGCTGTCCTGGGTGTCCTACTTCTTGCAAAAAAAGCTGGCCTGACGCCCATGCAGAGGCTCGCCGCACTGCCCCAGCTTGACCACCGGCAGAGCCTCAACCGCCCATCGTGGCCCCCTGGCCAGCGCCGGCCCGGACTCGTCTATCGGCGTACATTTCGCCTTCTTGCCAAACTGCGCGAATTCGTCTATCGCGGTACGGTTTACTCGTCTATCACCGCACACCCCTGTGCGACAAAACTACCGAAAAACCCGCGTCAGCATTGGATTTTTAGCCCGGAAGCATCCGAAAACGCCTTTTTTGCTGCCACGCTGAAAGCATCCGATACTGCCAAAAACACTCGTCTATCGGCGTACATTTGGCTACTTATCCACAGAAAAACCGGCCGTTTCGTCTATCGACGTACAAACACTCGTCTATCGCGGTACGTTTTTCTCGTCTATCGGCGTACAGCTTTCTCGTCTATCGGCGTACATG
>NZ_JBHUYE010000053.1:0-1443 GCF_042668835.1 Specibacter sp. NPDC057265 | reverse complement strand
GATTACCAGAGTGTCTATGCCCAGCCGGACTGGGCGGCCGTCCACCACGAGTTGGCCAAGGTTGGTGTGACGTTGAAGCTTTTGCATGGGGAGTACAGTGACGCGCTGGCTGGTTCCGGGCAGGCGGTGATGGGTTACGACCGTTTCTGCAAGGTATATCAGCGGTTTGTCTTGGAATCGCACGCGACATCGCGGGTGCAGCATAAGGCCGGGATGAGCATAGAAGTGGACTGGTCCGGTCCCACCATGGAACTGGTTGATCCGGTCACCGGCATGCGGAGCAAGGTGTACCTGTTCGTCGCTTGCCTGCCGTTCAGCCGGTACGCCTTCGTGGAGGCAACTTTGGATATGAAGCAGGACAGCTGGTTGCGGGCCCACGTGTCGATGTTCGAGGCTTTCGGCGGTTCCGTTCCACGACTTGTGCCAGATAATTTGAAGACCGGGGTGATCAAGCATCCTGCCGAGGGCGAGATCGTTCTCAACGATTCCTACCGTCATTTGGCCGCCCATTATGGGGCGGCGGTATTGCCGGGCCGGGTCCGTGCACCGAAAGACAAAGCGAGCGTGGAAAACACGGTAAGCCATGTTGCCACGTGGGTCATCGCTGGGCTGCGCCAGACCATGTTCACTTCACTGGGGCAGTTGAGGGCCGCGATCCGTGAACGGGTTCAAGCGTATAACCAGGAGCCTTTCCAGAAGCGTGCGGGCTCACGCACGTCGGTGTTCCTGACCGAGGAAAAACCTTTGATGAACCCGTTGCCGGCGGTCGGCTATGAGATCAGCGAGTGGGTTTACGGACGGAAAGTCGCCCGGAACAGCTACGTGTCGTGGAAGAAGAACTTTTACTCGGTTCCGATCGTCAATATCGGTGCCACCGTGGATTTGAGGCTGACGGAGTCGGTGTTGGAGGTTTACCGGAGCCATGAGCGGCTCACCAGCCACCAGCTGCTGCCGGCCGGGGTGCTGAATCAGTATCAAACCAACGATGCCGATATTCCACCGGATCGTCAATGGCAGCACTGGGACACCCAGCGGGTCAGGGACTGGGCTACGCGTACCGGGCCGTGCACGCTGACCGTGGTGGAGCGGATCTTTGAATCCGTGCAGGTCAAGGAGCAGGGTTTCAACGCGGCGCTGGCGGTGCTGCGGCTGAGTCGGCGCTACGGGGCTGCCCGATTGGAAGCGGCCTGCCGGATCGCTCTGCAGAGTCATCTTAGGTCCCCGCGCTACGCCCATCTTCGCCCGCTGCTGGAAACCGGACAAGACAAAAGCGCCGGCGCACTGCCTGAGCTTATCGATAACGAAGGTGGCTACGTGCGCGGCAGCGACTACTACGCAGGAGGCACCCGATGAGTTCACTGGATATCGAGACTAAGCGGAAAATGCGTGAAATGAACGCCACCGACATGCTCCAAGCCATCGAGGCCCAAGACGAGACTCTGA
>NZ_JBHUYE010000052.1:0-1479 GCF_042668835.1 Specibacter sp. NPDC057265 | reverse complement strand
AGCCCGGTCGCCTACGAAAACCAGGTCAAGCTCGACCAACTTCAGACGGCAAAAGCCGCCTGACCAACCGTCCACGATTTGCGGATAACCTCAGATGCCATAGGAATCGCAGCCGGCGTGGCTATAGGTGCAACCGTCTTCGCCGGTTTATGCGCGGCAAGTGCCGGAATAGGGTGTGCAGTTGGTATAGGAGCACTTGGTGGCGCAGTAGGCGGAGGAATTGGAGCTGGAACAGCAGGACTCCTTAATGGTGACGAAGATATTCGAGACAATGTTGCAACCGGGGCAATAGGGGGTGCAATCGGAGGATTCTTCAGAGGTGGCTTTGGCTTCTATAAACCCTAAATAAACTTTCCACTACGTTAGAAAGAAGAGTTTGACAAATGAGCAAGCGATCGAAATACGTAGTGATCGTCGCGTTATCTATTGGGGGGTTGATTGTCGGCAATATTTTTTGGGGAAAGGAGGGGGCTCTCTATATATCAATAATTCTTTTTGTAAGTATAGTTTCCGGCGTCATTTCCAGATCCATACGAAAAAGACGTGATAGAGAGGCTGCAGAAAAATATGGAAGTTACGGTGAAATAAAAGATAATGATTCTTCTCAAAGAATCCATGACTCCAAGCCTTCAGACAATGAACCGCATGTCTAATGTGGCGCACTCATCTGAAAGCCGCAGCGACACCTCAAAATCCTAACGAGGTCAAGCAGGCCAATGAACTCTTCTGTCCCGCCGTGGCCGCGTCGACGCGGACCCTCATTACCTCGGGTGGGTGATAGTTCCAGGGCTTGGCCCTCCATGAGCACGCCAGGTAAGAGAAGATGAATGACTGACTCCATGGGCTTTAACGATGACTTTAACTGCTTACGGAAATGTCATTCTTGGATGAATATCTCGAGCCGTGGCTGAACTCAGGACTCTCCCACAAGACACCCTCGACACACCCCTCAACCCAGCCAACGCCAACCGCTACGCCTACGCAGCCAACAACCCCATCAACAATGCGGACCCAACAGGCTTAGTCACTGGACAGTGTTTGTTAGATGCTGCTTTTGTCGGAGTCTCCTACGCTGGCTTTGCATTCTCTGTAATTGGAGTTACCACAGCGACCGGAGGGTTAGGCACTTTTGCTGCTTGGGGACTTGGAATTTCTATTGCCAGTACTGTGAAATCAGGATTCGATGCCGGCAACTCCTGTGATTAGTTGGATGAATTCAGTCAAACTCGTGAGGAGATGCGCATGTCACAGCATCTGATATTTGTTCTCTTAATGTGCGTCGGTCTTCTACTGTTAGCTGTGGCTTGCTTGTCAACCGTTTTGGTTGGTGAGTTCCCCTGGTTTCAAGCTGTTGCCGGAATAGCTCTAGCTATAGTGGGTGCCTTAGCCCGGATTTTTCATGATGGTCCGATTGCCGGCTCAGTGGGGATTTGATTTCTTGCCGGGCCGGTTTTCTGGTTTTGGGCATGGTTAGTGGTC
>NZ_JBHUYE010000051.1:0-1634 GCF_042668835.1 Specibacter sp. NPDC057265 | reverse complement strand
GGAGGAATTCGAGCGTATCTACTATGATGAAAATTCCGGCTCGTTACCCGACGCTGCCGCCCACAAAACGGCGGCATGATTTCCGGGACGGTTCACCATTGCAGCGCCCGGACATGTGGCAGCGCCGTTGACGATGCTCGGGCACATCTGCTGGTGGAAGGGCAAGGGAACGGCAGCTGCGAACTACATGCACGTCGCCCTGACGTTCGACCCCGACTACCACCTGGCCAGGCTGCTGGACCAGATGCTCGGCGCCGGAGTCGTGTCCGGCTGGGCGCAACACAAGAACACCGCGTACCGGAACCACCATCAGTAGTGCCACCCGGAAAGATGCACATACCGAGGCGAGGGAAATGACCATCACCGTCTACAGCAAACCAGACTGCCAGCAATGCAAGTTCACCTGCCTGACCCTGGACCATGCCGGCATTCCTTACAACGTCGTCGACGTGACAACCAACGCTGCCGCCCTCGAGTACGTCCAAGACCTCGGCTACTCCCAGGCGCCGATCGTCGTCGTCAACGACCACCACCACTGGTCAGGATTCAACCCCACCGAAATCGAACGACTCCGCCTCGCCATCCAATAGTCACCCAGAATCAGGAAATCCAGTGCCGCATGAAAACCTCACGCGGCACTCCCCTGCGCCACCACCATGACATCGACATTTCCCTCGGCTCGCCACCGCAACCAGACCCCAACGCCACACTAGCTTCCACGGCAATATCACCCGCCAACCATGTTCCTGCAGCAACCAAAAAATCCTTCACACGTCTGGCACCCAAGGTCCTGCCCGTGGCGGGAAGTCCCACGGGCAGTCATGGTAGCCAGTGTCAAAACGGCCATGAATCTGCATGTCTACGCAAAAGTGCCCCGAATGCCAGATCCCGTTTGCCCCGCGGCGCACCACTCAGCTGTATTGTTCCACCACGTGCTCTGCACGATCTCGTGAGCGCCGCCGTCGAGATAAACGACGCGCCACAACGAGAGTAGCTACCCAGACACTCGTAGCTCTCGAGCGTGCCAATGGAAATGCTCGTCTACTTAAGGCGGAGAAACAGTACCAACGGATTTTGCAGTCCAAAAAATCCGTCAGTCTGTCCCCTCATCAGGAAAGGATTCTGGTTCGGGATAAAGTCATCGACGATCAACGAACTCGGTTGCAACTATTGAGCGCCAAGTATTTTGACCAGGCGGCTCAGCTCGCTGAAGCCAAGGCCGAATGCGTCGAGTTGAAACTGGAAATCTCGCGAATCCTGAAGGACCGTCGGGCTGACCACCACGATCTGCTGCGGGTCGGCGTCCGCATACTCGAGCTCACCACCTACCTCGGCATCCCCCTCGACCGCACCACGACCGAGATCTTCCACCGGCGCGGCTGGAACACGATAATTCCTGCAGACTCACGATGACCGCTACCGACGCTCGGCTGACCGTGTATGCCCTGTCTTCGCTCGGTGGTTGCGGAGGACACGACCCTTGTTTGTTGCGGTCATGTACTAAAACTGGTTTTTCGCCATGGTTAAGTATCGAATCCAGCTAGGACGTGTCTCCTTATTGGCGTAGCCAGATCAGCGTTGCGTAGAGGGCTATGCCGGCTCGGTAGGTGATGGCGAGTTTGTCGTAGCGTGTG
>NZ_JBHUYE010000050.1:0-1734 GCF_042668835.1 Specibacter sp. NPDC057265 | reverse complement strand
CCCGGAGATTTCATGGGGGTGGGGCTGTGGCGGCGTGTTAAAGAGATGAAAGGGTGCTCTTTGCTGGGAAAATAGAGGTGTCTAAGCCATATTTTCTCGTTGCAAGGGAGCACCCTTTCGGTGTCTAAGAATAGCCCAGTTTTCCCTGTCCTTCCTGTCGCCACAACGGGCCAGGCCTTGGTTACCTATGCGGGGTTGAACGTGCTGACGTCCTTCGTTGACGCGTTGGGTTTCCGGCGCTTGTGTGAGGACCGTTTGGGCCAGTTCGTTCCGGCCGGTGCCCGGCACCGGCCCGGTGGGATGGTGGGCTCGGTGGCGGTGATGCTCGCCGGCGGCGGGGAACACGTCAGCGACCTAGATATGCTGCGCAGCAGTGCCGGAGTGTTCGGAAAAGTCGCCTCGAACGCGACCATGTCAAGGTTCTTCCAACAAGCCGCAACGGCTCCTGAGGTCTTTGATTATGGTTTCGCCACCATGACTCGTGAGTTACGGTCCCGGGTATGGGAAGCCGTCGGCGACCGGAACCCCGCACTGATGGCCACAGCGCTGAACCCCCTGATCGTTGATCTTGATGCCACTTTGGTGACCTCACACAGCGACAAGGAACAAGCCGTCGGCACCTACAAGGGCGGGTACGGATTCGCTCCCTTCATCGCCAGCATTGACTACGGCGCGGGCAACGGCACCGGTGAGATCCTGGCCGCGGTGTTGCGCCCTGGCAATGCCGGGGCCAACAGCGCCGATGACCACATCAAAGTTTTCACCGCGGCGATCGCGCAGCTCCCGGACGCCTTCTACGACCAGGGCGGGGCGCTGATTGGGGAGAAGGTGCTGGTGCGTACCGATAGTGCCGGTGCGTCTCGGAAATTCCTGCATTACCTCGCCAACCTGGGCGTGCAGTTCAGTGTGTCCTACCCGGTGCCGGTCATGAAAGCCCGCATGGTGGCCTGGATCAATGAGAAGAAGTATTGGCAGCCGGCCCTGAACCAGGCCGGGGAAGAGCGGGCGGATGCGTGGGTTGTGAACGCCACCGACGTTCTGGGGCTTACGGACTACCCCGCGGGCACGAACCTGTACCTGCGGGCCGAACCATTGCATCCCGGGGCGCAGGCAACGTTGTTGGATCCTGACGGGCATCGGGTGACTGCGTTTCTCACGAACTCCCCGCGCTGGCACGGCCCCACCCTCGATGTCAGGCACCGGGCCAGGGGCCGGTGTGAGAACCGGATCAAAACGTTGAAGAACACCGGGTTGGGGAAGCTGCCGTTCTTTGACTTCAACGCCAACCAGGCTTGGGTGAACATCGCGACGTTGGCCATGAATCTCATGTCGTGGATGCAGCTGGCGATGCTGCCCACCGACCATCCGGGGCGGGGTTGGGATGTGAAGCGGTGGCGCTACCGGCTCTTCGCCACCGCCGGAAAAATCATCACCCGGGCCCGAAGAAACTGGCTGTTGATTCCTGAAACGGCACCCGAGGCCAGCACGATCACCACACTCCTGGAAGCGATCAAGGAGCTCGCCACCCAGCGCCGAAAGCGTCTGCCCCTACCGACCTGAGACGCCAGGATCGGCCCCGACCACCAGAAAGAACCACACCTCGGAACCGTGGAAACCGACGCCCACCCAGCGACCACAGGACCACTAACCATGCCCAAAACCAGAAAACCGGCCCGGCAAGAAATCAAATCCCCACTGAGCCGGCAATCGGACCATCATGAAAAATCCGGGCTA
>NZ_JBHUYE010000049.1:0-1813 GCF_042668835.1 Specibacter sp. NPDC057265 | reverse complement strand
GAGAGGATGTGGGAGAGTAGGACACCGCCGGACAAACAGTAACAGGTCGAGGCCCCACACCACACGGTGCGGGGCCTCCCACACTTAACACACAACACCACAGCCCAAGCCCACACCGGCACCGGCACCCTCTAGCCGAGCTGACACGCTGCAGCCACTACCGGCGTAGCAGCAGGGAAATGGCACGGCACGTTCCCGACACGACCAACTCCCGAGTCATGCACAAGAGCACTATTAGCACTAATCCAACAGGGCACTAATAGCCCCATTTCGGATCGGCCTTATCAGAGCACCTTTACGGGGGATCAGTGGATGAGCCCGTCCGCTTCTACCGGCCAAGAACCTCCAACGGCTCCGCGACCGCTGGGGGAAAGGTGGGAGATCTCAACAGCTCCGCTTTGAATCTTCAAAAATCTGCCAGGCGCCAAAGCGATCCTGGGAGGAAGCCGGTGGGACCCAGACCGATATTGGTCCTAGGTGTCCGCGTGGCGGTAGACGTGCCTTCATGACCGTCATCTTTGCAACTGACCACCACAGGCTGTGCACGGAGAGTCAGTCCTCGGGACTTGCGCGCAGCACCCGAACCCGTGGCCAGCACGGACAGCATTAGGCGGGCAATCCTTGACTTTTGACTGGCGCCGCGGGCACCGAGCCGGTGTCCGTCCTTGTGATGTTTGGCAGTACCAACGCAGTCTGCTTCATGCCAGCCGGTGACATGGCCCCGGCTGATATTGCGATGGCCGATGCCATGGGTGCGTTGTGTGCGAATGACGTGATGGCAAAGATAATCACTGCCGGGGCATCTTGGAGCTCGCTGCTACTGGGCGCGCCACAATTGATGTGTTCCATGGCCCGCGCGGACATGTTGCTGCTTTGGCTTCATCTGAGGGATTGAGCTACAAGGACGGCTCGTTTCTTGTTCACGCTGCTGCACACGTCCTGATGCAACGGTCTCTGGAGGAACTGCCGCAGGTGTTTACCGTGAGTTGGCCGGCACCCAGCAGCCACCGGAACGCAGCCCCACACTGAAGAACATCTAGGAAGCTTCTTGAGAAACGACTTATGGCGACGTAGTGTGGCTCGTCCTTTCCGACCGCCGCTTCTTGATGCGGCCACGTGCATGGCCACCACTTAAAAACGCATTACAAGCCCACAGGCCTTGCGGCCCGGCCGCGTAATGGCACCAAGGACTTCCAGCAGTCCTCTGACTCGCCTATCTGCATTCCGGACAGGTGTGTGCTGCAACAAACGCTCCCGCGTGCATGTGTACTGGCCAACGAAGCCTTATGGGCTGGTGTGTGCCGGCGCAACGAATCCCGGGGACTGTGCGCATATCCGGCGCCGCTCCTAGTCATGACCAAGACCGATGGCGCGGCCGGTACTTGAGGGAGCAGCCATGCATGGCCAGCAACTAGTGCTCCAGGCATCCAATTGCCTAAGTTCGGAATCACCACGCCCAGCTGGATTAGATAGTTGAATCGTCCCGGCAGACCAGATTGGCAACCGCTCCGTCGACTCAGGGTTGCAAAAGCTCCTGGGCTAAACGGTTAGGGCCCCATAGCAAATGCATGGGACCATCTCCCGTCACGGCAGGCGGATGTGGAGGAATCCAAAGCGAAGTCGCTGGCTGCATCAATGTTCAGCCCCGATGAATGTCAATGCGCGTACTGTCGACGCAGGGCCGCAGCGCTTTGACCCGCCATTCGGGCCGAACCATCCAGGGGCTTGTGGTGGATTTGCGTGTGTTGGTTTTTGTGTGTATTGTTTTCCGAGTTGCCTTCCTTGTTGGGGGCGCGAAACCCCCTGATCTTTG
>NZ_JBHUYE010000048.1:0-1888 GCF_042668835.1 Specibacter sp. NPDC057265 | reverse complement strand
GGAACGCTACGGGTGGCCCCTAAGGACAATAATCCCGCTTTCCCATGGTGGCCCCCAACCGCAATATTGCTGGCCCCCAAAAAGAAAAATATTCACTGGTGCCGGCCCGACGGCTACAGGGACATCTTGATTCAGCAGTGCCAGGGCTCCTGACATGGTGAGGTAATTGCATTGGGAGTGTTAGCCATGGTCTTTTGATTTTCTAGCTGAGGATGAGCCCACTACCTAGGCACCGGGCTCATCCTCAAATACACCACCAAGACAGGCTCTCCGTGGTTCGTGGGGATTCGGATTCCCGGGTGAGTGTCATGCCGTCGTCCGGGCGGCACTTCTCAAGAGAATAACTGATGTGTAGTTGTTTGGGTTGCGGTAGCCGCGGGCGGTGCGTTTGATGTGTTTGATGGCGGTGTTGTTCGCTTCGACTTTTCCGGTGGTGGCGCCGGTGACGATGAGGACCTCGATTTCCTTCCACCACCGGCAAATGGTCCGCCAGAGCTTGGTCGTTTCTGGTTGCTTTGATGCTTGCACCAACTCTTCGAGGCGTTCCTTGGCTAGCTCGGCATCTTCCAAGGAACCGGTGCGTAGCAAGACCCTGACTTGTTCCTTCACCTCCCAGGCTGCCTTGATGGCAAATACGGCTTTAGGGTACGGGCGGTCCGGGTAGGTGGTGTGGAATCCCGTGACATCGTAGACAGCGAATCTCAGTACTTCGGCGACATCCGATCTCAACTCTTTGTATGCCCTGAGACAGGACATACAAAGTAGTGAGACTCGATGTCCACGAAGAGGAGAGATTCACTGTCCACGACCCTTTTATGGATTAAATCAAGCCCCGAGCTGTTCCAGTTGCCGGAAAATTGAGCGGGCAAGGAAACGTTTGAGGCACCGTTTGATTTCACGGTAACTCCGCCCTTCCTTGGTCCGTCGTTCAACGTAAGCCTTGGTCTTCTCATCTCCTCGGATGCGGTGCTTGGCAATGATGTCGAGGGCCATGTTCAGTTGTCTGTCACCTCCACGGTTGAGCCGGTGACGTTTGGTGTTACCGGAGGATGCTTGAAGCGGTGAGGCGCCGGCCAATGCTGCGAAGGCTGCTTCGGAACGGACCCGTCCATGGTGTGAGTATGCGGCCAGGATGATCCCCACGGTTACCGGGCCCATGCCAAATTGGTCCTGCAACCCCGGGGCCAGTTTCTCGTCAAGGTCAACCAACTCAGCTTCGATTTCCTTGAGCCGTGCATTGCTGGTTTTGATGGATCTTGCTAGATCGATGGCTTCGTCCCGTGCGATCCGCTGGTCAATGGTGTCATGCTCCCTGGCTCGCCAATCACTAATTTCTTTGACCTGTCGGTCAGTCAACGCATGTCGGGCATCAACGCCTAAGTCGATCTGTCGCACCAAGGCGTTCAAGGCATTGCGGTTCGCTGTGCGCTGGCTTTCCATCCGCCGTCGTGCGGCCAAAAGCACGCTGATGGCCGCTCGTTCCCCGTCGTGGCGAGGATGAAGCAGCAAGTCGATCTCTTGCCCTAAGACACTCGTTGCTGCAGCGAATGCATCAATAGGGTCGCTCTTCCCGATGCCTTGTCGGGCCTTTTCCTTCGGTGGCTTCACCTCCACCACACGAATTCCTTCAACGATAAGGGCGCGGCGAATGGAGGACCCGTAGGAGTTGGTTCCCTCGATGGCTGCCAAGATTTCCCCGGTCGTGTGGCGGCGGATCCAAGCTAAGGCCCGTTGCATTCCGGGCTTGGTGACGGGGAAGGCCTCGCAGCCCGCACGAGCCGTGGTGGTGGTATTGAACCGTCCCGGATTTGATGCCGCTGTCTTTTTTGAGAAAGATGGCAATCATGCCCAAGAGATACCCAACCGAAGTTCGTGATCGTGCCGTGCG
>NZ_JBHUYE010000047.1:0-1954 GCF_042668835.1 Specibacter sp. NPDC057265 | reverse complement strand
TGGCATGACGGGGGAGAGAGCAACATCAACAACGCAGCCCTCCTATGCCCCCGCCACCACACCTTGATCCACCACAGCGACTGGACCATTGAACTGCGCCACGGCACCCCGAACTTCACAGCCCCCTACATCATCGATCCCACCCAAAAACTTCGCCACAACCCCTACCACCACGCACAACCCAAAGCTGGCTTCCCACCCGGTAGCGTACTTGACCCTTAGCAGCCACAGAAACGTGCTGGCCACCGAAATTCTAGCGACCGGCACCCGATGTCCACGAAGGTTGTCCGCTGGCGGCCATCAATCTCGGTTAGAATTCATGGCCATCCATGGGTAATTCCTCCGGACTGCGGCATTTGATTGCCAATATCAAGACGCGACTAAGTAAGCGTTCGTCTCCGTCATCGGGGTGGTCCGTATTGACCAACAATCTGGATTCAACGATTCACGGGCCATTTAGAGGCTGACGGGCTTCACGGATGTGTGATTCAGATGCTGTGTCATGCCAGCCCCGCGGGGGAGTTGCATGAGCAGTTACGACCCTTTGCCAGGTTCATTTCACCGTAGACTAACATCATGCCCAACCTGTTTTCACACGCTCATGAGCCTGACTATGTATCGCCTACAGAACATGCCGAATTTGACGGGTCGGTGATTTTAACTGTTCCAGTGGATCAAGCGTTTGATGGTTTTACTGATGGAATGCATCTTTGGTGGCCTGTGAGTGAACAGAGCATGTTTGGTGCGGAAAGCCACGTTGCGCTTTTGCGCGATCATGTTGTGGAAGAGTCGGATGAAGGCCAGGAAGTCGTCTGGGCCGACATCACAGAATGGCAGCTTGGCGAATTTATACGGCTTCACTGGGTACTCGGCCAGGAACAATATGGATCCGTGGACGTCGATATTCATTTCGAGGCTCTACACGATGGTCAGACGCGAGTGCGCGTGATCACCGAACAGAATACCCAGAGGCAAGATCAAGAGGAAGATGTCTTCATTTGTGATTGGCCCCTCATCTTGTCCAGATACGCCAGATTCATGGGTGGAGTGCTCAAGCTCGACTAGACTGATGGATGGACTTGAAGGTCCACAGGTTTTGAGAACAATTTTAAAAGTGAAGAGCGGCTGTTACTGTGCCAGTTAGTGCGCTCAATGATTTAGGAGTTAGCATGGCTGAGCATTTCGAACGCAATCGCGAGGATGCCTCGGGAAACCGCGACGGCAATCGGGGCAAGGATCGCCCTTACGCCGATCGTCCGGCAACCAGTGACCGTCGTCCGGCCAAATCATACACCGAACGTCAAGGGAGCCGTCCGCCCTTTGGTGACCGTGATGACCGTCCGGAGCGCAGTAATGATCGTCCCTCCTACGGTGGGCGGGACAATCGCGGTGCGGATCGTCCCATGGTCAATGGACGCCGCGAAGACCGCAAGCCCTTCGGTGATCGGGACAATCGCCCGGCGCGTAGCAATGATCGTCCTTATGGTGATCGGGATAATCGCCCGGCGCGTAGCAATGATCGTCCTTATGGCGATCGGGACAACCGTCCGGCGCGTAGCAATGATCGTCCTTATGGTGATCGGGACAACCGTCCGGCGCGCAGCAATGATCGTCCTTCGTTTGGTGATCGGGATAATCGTCCGGCGCGCAGCAATGATCGTCCTTATGGTGATCGGGACAACCGTCCGGCGCGCAGCAATGATCGTCCTTCGTTTGGCGATCGGGACAATCGCCCGGCGCGCAGCAATGATCGTCCTTATGGTGATCGGGACAACCGCGGTGGTGAGCGTCCCCGCAATGATCGTCCTTATGGTGATCGGGATAATCGCCCGGCGCGGAGCAATGATCGTCCTTTTGGTGATCGGGATAATCGCCCGGCGCGCAGCAATGATCGTCCTTTTGGTGATCGGGACAACCGCGGTGGTGAGCGTCCCCGCAATGATCGTCCTTATGG
>NZ_JBHUYE010000046.1:0-2012 GCF_042668835.1 Specibacter sp. NPDC057265 | reverse complement strand
GGTGAGTATTCGACGGTTTGGGGACCACCCATTATTGCCGTTGGGGACCTTTGATATTGCCGTTGGGGGCCAGTACCTTCCTGGGTGGGAGCCACCGGCCTCCAACGGGTCTAGCTATTCCTGAACGGCGCCGATCTTCTCACGCATGTTGTAGCTTCCGGTCTCGATCCAAATGGTGTTGTGGATGATCCGGTCCATGATCGCGTCGGCGTGAACGCCGGAGCCGAGCCGCTGGTGCCAGTCCTTTTGCTGATACTGCGTGCAGAATACCGTTGACGCCGAGCCGTAGCGGCGTTCCATGAGTTCCAGGAGCATGCGCAGGAAGTCGCCGCCGGGGCGGTCCAGCAGCCATTCATCGATCACCAGCAAGGTGAAGGATCCATATTTTTTCAGGAACTTTGAGGCGCCCAGAGGCTTGTCCTGGGCCTGGACCCATTCCTCCTCGAGGTCGGGCATGCGCACATAGTGGGTACGGATCCGGTTGCGGCAGGCCTGTTTGGCCAGGGCGCAGCCCAGATACGACTTCCCTGAACCGGTGAATCCCTGGAAGACCACGTTCTGGTTCTGTTCGATGAAACCGCAGCTGCCAATGGCGGTGAGTGTGTTGCGGTTCAGGCCGCGTTCCTCGACCAGGTCCACTTGCCGCAGATCGGCGTTGGGGTAGCGAAGCTTGGCCCGGCTGATGAGGCCGCCGACCTTTGAGGTGATGAACGTCGAATGCGCTTCGTCGACGATGAGGCGCACCCGCTCGTCGAAGCTCAGCGCCATGCCCAGGGTTTCGTCCTGGGCCTCGATGGCCTGGAGCAATTCAGTGGCGTTCATTTCACGCATTTTTCGCTTTGTTTCGATATCAAGTGAGCTCATCGGGTGCCTCCTGCGTAGTAGTCGCTGCCACGTACGTAGCCGCCGTCATTGTGGAATTGCTCGGACTGAGTGCCGCCGAGGTTTTTGTCCTGGCCAGTTTCCAGCAGGGGGCGCAGATGGGCGTAGCGCGGGGACCTAATCGGGCTCTGCAGTGCGATATGGCAGACCGATTCTAGTCGGGCCGGGCCGTAGCGCCTACTCAGGCGCAGCACCGCCAGCGCGGCGTTGAAGCCCTGCTCTTGGACCTGCACGGATTCAAAAATCCGTTCCACCACATTCAGCGTGCACGGTCCGGTACGCGCTGCCCAGTCCTTGACCCGTTGGGTGTCCCAATGCTGCCACTGGCGGTCCGGCGGAATGTCGGCATCGTTGGTCTGGTACTGGTTTAGGGGCCCGGCCGGCAGCAGCCGGTGACTGGTGAGCCGCTCGTGGTTCCGGTAAACCTCCAACAGGGTCTCGGTCAGCCTCAGATCCACGGTGGCACCAATGTTGACGATCGGAACCGAGTAGTAGTTCTTCTGCCACGAAACGTAGCTGTTCCTGGCAACCTTCCGCCCGTAGACCCAGGTGCTGATCTCATAGCCGGCCGCCGGCAACGGGTTCATCAATGGCTGCTCTTCGGCCAGGAACACCGACTTTCGTGATCCCGCGCGCTTCTGGAAAGGCTCTTGGTTATACGCCTCGATTCGCTCACGGATTGCGGCCCTCAACTGCCCCAGCGAACCGAAGTTGGTGTTCCGCAGGCCGGCGATCACCCACGTGGCAACATGGCTCACGGTGTTTTCCACGCTGGCCTTGTCCTTCGGTCTACGGACGCGGCCCGGCAGCACCGCTGCCCCATAGTGGGCAGCCAACTGGCGGTAGGAATCGTTGAGCACGATCTCGCCCTCTGAGGGATGTTTGATCACGCCGGTCTTCAGGTTGTCTGGCACAATGCGTGGCACGGAACCACCGAACGCCTCGAACATCGCCACGTGGGCACGCAACCAGCTGTCTTGCTTCATATCCAAGGTGGCCTCCACGAAGGCATACCGGCTGAACGGCAGGCACGCTACGAAAAGGTAGACCTTGTTCCGCATACCGGTGACTGGATCAATCAGTTCCATGGTGGGACCCGACCAGTCCACTTCGATGCTCATCCCGGCCTT
>NZ_JBHUYE010000045.1:0-2035 GCF_042668835.1 Specibacter sp. NPDC057265 | reverse complement strand
GCATCGGGGGAGGTGCGCGAAAAGCGGGGACGTGCGCGACGCGTGCGGTCATTTGCGGGGACATAGGCGGCGCGTGCGGTCATTTGGGGGGACGTTGGCGGCGCCTGCGGTCATTTGGCGGGGGCCACTGCCCGCCACTCCACTGTCAGCTCACCCAAACGCCAACGCGAGGGATCGCGCACCAGGGGCCAGCCGTCGTCGTACATTTTCTGGCACATGGCCAACCAGCGCTGCCGGTGGCCAAAAGCCGCCAGCGGAGCTCCGGCGAGCCAGTGCTTGTCCAGCGCCTGCAGGAAATCGTGAATTTTCTCGCCGGGAACGTTGTGGTGGATCAGGGCCTTGGGAAGGCGGTCCGCGGCGTCGGAGGGCAGCTCGAAGGAGCCAAAGCGCAGTGAGAGGCTCAGGGACAGCGGGCCGCCGGCATCAAGGGCCACCCACGTGCAGCGGCGGCCAATTTCATCGCAGGTGCCGTCGATGAAAATGCCGTCCGGGGCCAGCCGCGCGCACACTGTCTCCCAAATGAGCCGCACATCAGCTTCGTCATACTGGCGCAGGACATTGAAGGCACGCACCATGGTGGGACGTTCGGGGGTGGGAATTTCAAAACCACCCCTGCGAAAGTCCAGGCCGGGGTGCTCCAGCGGCTTGGCACTGCGCACCCTGTCGGGTTCAATTTCAATGCCCGTGACGTGGGCGCCGGGGCACACGGCGTGAATGCGCCCGTAGAGTTCCACGGCGGTGGCCGGGGAGGCACCGTAACCAAGATCCACCACCAGCGGAGCGGCCGCACGGCGCAAGCGCCACTGCTGCGGGCCGGCGAGCCAGCGGTCCACCCGGCGCAGCCGGTTCGGGTTGGTGGTGCCGCGGGTGACATTGCCAAAGGGCTTGTTGCGGGGGCGGGCCGGGCGTTGTGACGTGCCTGTGACGGGGTCGGCTGAGGCCGTTTTGACCCGCTCCGCCCGTTGCACCACCTCACCAGTTTAGTGCTTGCCGCAGAGTGCGCGGTCCCGGCGCGGATGCCGGCGCGGGTGCGGCGCGGATGCTCATGCGCAAAACCCGGCGCCGGTGCGGCGCATGGTGGCATAGGCGCAAAACCGGATGCCGGTTCATCGCATGGGGTGCCACACCCGCAAGCCACGGCCACAGGCCACCCCGCCGGCCCACGCCCGCGGGCCGTGGATTTTGCGTAGCATTTGAGCTCCGCGCGCCGCTGCCCGGTAGACTTGCCCCATGACCTATACGTTGATTTTGCTTCGCCATGGCCACAGTGAGTGGAACGCCAAGAACTTGTTCACCGGATGGGTGGACGTTGATCTCAATGAACAGGGACGCACCGAGGCAGTCCGCGGCGGTGAGCTGCTGGTGGAGAACGATCTGCTCCCCGACGTGCTGTACACCTCCCGTCTCAAGCGCGCCATCAACACCGCCAACCTGGCACTGGAAGCTGCCGACAGGGGCTGGATTGACGTCAAGCGCGACTGGCGCCTGAACGAACGCCACTACGGTGCCCTGCAGGGCAAGGACAAGGCCCAGACCTTGGCCGAGTTTGGTGAAGAGCAGTTCATGGAATGGCGCCGCAGCTACGACACCCCGCCGCCTGCCCTGTCCGATGACAGCGAATTCTCCCAGGCCAACGATCCCCGGTACGCGGACCTCGGCGATGCCCTGCCCCGCACCGAGTGCCTGAAGGATGTTTTGGTCCGGCTGCTGCCGTACTGGGAATCAGACATCAAGGCGGACCTCAAGGCCGGAAAAACGGTGCTGGTCACCGCCCACGGCAACTCGTTGCGCGCCCTGGTCAAGCACCTCGACGGCATTTCCGATGACGCCATTGCCGCGCTCAACATCCCCACGGGCATTCCGCTGGTGTATGAACTGGATGAGAACTTCGCCCCCATCACCCCGGGCGGAAAATACCTGGATCCGGAGGCGGCAGCCGCCTCCATTGCCGCTGTGGCAAACCAGGGAAAAAAGTAGGCCCAGGCGTTAAAAACAGGACGCCGGCTTCCTTGCCTTTTATGGGCAAGTAAGCCGG
>NZ_JBHUYE010000044.1:0-2476 GCF_042668835.1 Specibacter sp. NPDC057265 | reverse complement strand
TCGCAGGTTGATGCTTTCCAGCCTGGTGGGAGCAATTTTTCCGATCAGTTCCGGCGGAATGGCCTGGCGGCGGTTCGACCAGGGGTTGTAAGCCGGAACCGCCGAAATTTCCGTTAGCCAGAGGGGCAACTCGCGTCTGAACCTCAGTCCCGCCCATCTTGGCTCATCACCCAGCTTGCGTAGCACAGCACCCTTTAGATCAGCGGACATGGCGCAGAGCCGTAGGAAGAGCTGCAAGCCGTAACTACACGAGAGATTGGTCAAGCATAGCCAACCCACCCCATGCCGATTGCAATGCCTATCCCGATAGCCATCATCCCAGGCAGGCAGCGCAACAGGAAGTCGCGCCCTGCGACCCAGGCGAGGAGGCCAGTTTTGAAGCACAGGTTAGAGAGAATCGCCAGGCCGATCGCGTTAGCGGCTACCTCGGCGCCCAGTTTCCCATTCCCAAACAGGCGCAGGGTCGACAATGCGATGGCATCAAGTTCGGTCAGCCCGGACACGGCGGACGCCAGGTAGAGCCCGCGGGTTCCCGCCCAATCGGACAGCCACGAGGCTAAAAGTAAAATGATGGCATACATCGCACCGAAGCTCAGCGCAACCCGTAACTCGGTCGGATTGGCAACTTCCGGCAAAAGAAGTGGCCCCCCCGTCCGCGAACGATGCCAGACGAACAGTACCGCCAAGCCGCCTGCCACCAGGTTGCCGACCAACACTGGCCAAAGGGTCGCCATCAAGGAGGGCGCGATGGCAACGGCGATCATGCCCAGGCGCACGGACAAGACCAGATTGGCCATGAGAATGACGATCGACGACGTCAGCGCCATGGTCGGCGTCTGGCGGGCATGACGGGCGTACACCAGGGTAGTCGCGGTGCTCGACACCAGTCCTCCCAGCAGACCGAGCAAGGGCGGGCCAAAGCGATCTCCGACCGCACGCATGGCCAAATAGCCGGCGAGGCTCAAGCCGGATATCAGGACGACCATCATCCAGACGTGGTGAGGATTGAAAGCGCCATAGGGTCCATAACCGACGTTGGGCAGGAGCGGCAGCACGATAAAACTCAGCGTAGCGAACTGCAGGATCGACACCAGGTCGCGGGAAGTAATCCGTGAACTCAAGCCGCGCAGTTCGGCCTTGAAATGGAGCAGCGCTGCGGCAGCAATGGCTAGCATAACAGCATAACGACCGTGGCCGAGCCAAACCATCGCTCCGAGGGTGAACGAAAGCAGGATGGCCATTCGTGTGGTGGGGCCAGCGTGGCTCTCGCTCTCCCCGGTCGCGGTCTGACCGAAAACCATGATGCCCGTCATGGCCAGCAAGGCGGCAGGGAGAAACCACGGCGCCCCGACGCTCTGGCCGACGAGGGCGGCGATGGAGCCGAACAGCGCGGCCAAGGCCGAAGTTCGTAACCCCATTGCCGAACCGGCGCGTTCACGCTCAACCCCGATCAGAAGGCCGATGGCCAGGCTGGTCAGAAAAGAGATCAGATGCTCGTTGACGTTAGGGTCCATTGGCGCTTCCCGTAGTTCACCTGACCAACTGTCGGGCAGATGGAAAAATAATTGTTGAAATATGAGGTAGTAACGCCCATCACCTGCGGGAACTGACCTACGCCTTCGAGGAGATGGGGCAGGCTTGGGCCAACCGCCTGATCGAACTGCTGGTCGCCGCTTGCCATGAGGTCGATCAGGCGGCGGCGTGCTGACGCCCGAACGCCTTGCGTCCTGCCGCAAGGATTACGACGCCATTCTCGCGGACGGCGAGGCAGCCAATCCGCGCGCACCGCCTTCCGGCAAACGCGGGCTCGCGGCCGGCGTGATCGAAGCGGTGCGGCGATTCCGGCTTGACGGTCATGCCGCAGACGGGGTCGGTGATCGGGTGGTGCTCGTGCATGGCTGTGTCTCCCTTCTTGTATGGCGGCGCGCCGGCGGCGATCGGCTAATCGAGGTGTCCGGAATTAGTTGACCACTACAGTCTGATCCGGCGAAGATTGGCATAACCCAGCCCCTACCTGTTTGTAATTCCCCTTTTATCCATCAATTCACTTGGGGTCGTCTCAGAAAACGGAATTTAAAGCACGCTAAGGACTAGCGTGCTACTTCTCGCAAACGAAGGTCTGCGAGAAGCTTTGTCGAGAAGACGGCACGGCCTAGTGTCGATGTGGCCGGGGAGTTCTCGAAAACCGTTCTCGGTTCAAACGGCTTGGAACGGCGAGTTTCAAGAACGCTGAACGGTCGCCAGCGGCAAGAACAGGGTGAGCGGCGGGTCAGGCAAGGCAATGAAGCCATGATGTCGGTAGAAAGCCGCTACCCCCTCGTCCTTGGCGTCCACCATCAGGGCGAAGGCGGCAATCTCCGAACGGGCTGCACGTTCGAGCGCGTCAGCCAGAAGCGCACCGCCGAGACCTTGGCCCGTGAATTCCTGATCGACAGCCAGGCGGCCCATACGAACGGCGGGCACGGTCGGATAGCGC
>NZ_JBHUYE010000043.1:0-4231 GCF_042668835.1 Specibacter sp. NPDC057265 | reverse complement strand
GAGGAATTCGAGCGTATCTACTATGATGAAAATTCCGGCTCGTTACCCGACGCTGCCGCCCACAAAACGGCGGCATGATTTCCGGGACGGTTCAGCGTGAACTGGTCACGGAATGAGGGTTTATTGTTCATAACCGAGGAAAAGGAATGTCGGCCGCCTAATTCACCGACGATAGATGCGTAGTCTTCACTTCATTCAGAGAGCCCCTCGGCAATATTTTTGCGGTCCTCATACCTTGTTTACTTTCCGGTCAAGGCCATCTGTTTGATGTGCCCGAGCACGGCACTGGCAAACTTGGGGCACCTAGCAGCTCGCAAGGCATCTGGAAGCTGCATACCACCCCGTGCCGCCCAATAGCGCGCTTGGTGCTCAACAACTCGTTTAACGGCATCGGGGGCAGAAGTATAGACTTCTACGAAAAAATCGTCGCAGTTATAGGCCTCGTAGTTACTTCCATCTGAATCAAATCCTGCGTCCTCAGTGAGGAGAATGTCTGCCCGGCTGGCCTCGGCAGCGTGATGAACATGCCAGTCACCCTCATCAGCAATACTGACGACGGGACCGCCTGGAAAGTCCTCAAGTATCTCGTCAAAATGCTCTTGACACTTGTTCATAAGATTAGCAATCAGGCTTCCAGGAGCTTTCGAGTGCTTGTCGCGCAGCTTGGCACCAGTCTCGTTGATGACATCCCAAGTAGTGTGCAGTTGAAACACCCCAACGCCTGTCTCAAGGCGCAACATAAATAGCCAATCACGAAGCGTGCGGCTAAAAAGAACATTTGCATCGACAAAAACACGGAGGGCCATAGTACAAGTTTGTACTATGGCCCTCCATTTTCACTCATTCACACGACTATGCGAAGGAATCCAACTTATCTTCGAGAGCCAGTAAATCATCCATTGCGACATGACGATCGGCTTCTCGTTGAGCTCTGAAGGCCACAACGGCTTCACGCTTGAAGCGTGTATGAGAACCAACCTTAAATGATGCGAGTTTCCCAGCCTTAGCCAATTTCAAAAGTGTCGGCCGGGAAATCCCCAGAACGTCAGCTGCAGTATTACTAGTAAGTTCGTCAGGCATAGTGCCGACACTGACGCTTCCATTGGCAGCAAGGGCCCGGAAGGCCTTCTCAATGATTTTGGAAAGCTCCAGCGGAAGGGCACGCGAAGTACCGTCACTCATTACGGCAGCAAAACCCACCAGTCCCGCAGGGGCCGAGTCAACTTCATGCCGAACAGTGTTCAGATCGTCCTCAGTAACGAGAACATCAGCTCGGTTGAGTATGGTCGTAGTCATCACTTGCTCCTCAAGCTCTAGACACGCTAGGAAATTTCTTTCCTCCACTTCACTGTACTTCACTTTCACTTATAAGTGAAAGTGGACACTTCCAATGTAACAAGAGCTTCCGATCAGCATATCGAACGTCCAACTCTAAAATCGCCATACTGTCATTGTCGGCAAGCGATACCTCAGCGGGACCCAATCTAGATTGGGATTTCGCTCTTCTCGCGGCAGACCAAGTCACTCGCTCAAAGGCGTTCGAGTAACTTGGCATGGGAATCCCTGTCGAGATACCGCCAGCTCTGAGGCGGTTCGAGCCCGTGATCCTGACGCATCTCGTTCAGGGAAATCGGATTCTCCAGAGCCAGAACGTGTTCTAGCTCAATGGCGTACGCAACGTCAGAACCTTTGAAGTACTCCGTGAAGTCAGCGCGACTTATTCCCAACTGACCGGAAAGTCGAATCCAAATTGCTGCAGGGGTCCCCTCAACTACGCTTGCAACTACACCTCGAGCAGTAATCGCCTTATCTTCACCGGAGGAATAAAAGATGACTGACCTTCCGACTGGTGTAGGAAATATTTTTTTGCGCAGTTCAAAAGTTTTAGAGCCGTCCATAATTTTTCGAACAAACTGGGTTCGAATCGAAATAAGAACCGGGTGGCGTCGATTGAGCCGTTCAATACTGTTTTCTTGATGGATCAAGAATTCATTCCCTTGTCATAGATGACCTGGAATGCTGCGTCGGTTATAACTCGAGCGGTTGGGACAGTACCCAGAATATTGCCGTACTCCTGGGCTACGCGATCCGCCCAAGTAAGAGATACCTCTGAACGAAATATCTCAGTATCTCCAAATCTTATGGCTACTGCCCGGCCTTTTTTATCCGCACAGTCTGCAATATCTTGCTGCGACCAGACCCCATACTTCCTAAAACGTGCGTGTAGATCCTGCGGTACTCCGTTATGGGAGGATATTAGCTGAGATGCTGCAACGATAGATCCACCACGCTTGCCGCTGACATACCAAAGTATCCGTCCGGGAGCCGCCGGTTTGTAGGGTGCTGATTTGTAGTAGATGTGCCGGCGGCTTATACCTAAGTCTCGGTCGCGAGTAAGAAGAGGGGAGTCGTAACCTAGCAGTTCGCTGGCAAATGTCTGTCGAATGGGAATGACGTAGTTACTCAATGGAGCTTCTTTGATCTTAAGGGGCCATAGTTCACGTTCAAGTGTGGCAAATTGCATAGGAGATTGTGGCTCATTTTGGAGCCAGTCACGCAAATCCCACGAACCAACGCGGCCCGAAAGAAATTCATTGAGTCGCAACTGCGCATCAACAACCTCGATCCGCCATCGTCCATTTTTCAGTCGCGCACCCTCTTGCCTAAGAATAGGAACAATGTTCTCTCCCCCACCGGGAGCCGGATCAGTGATCAGGATTCTGGCTGCACCATTCTCGAGTGCTTCTAGGCGAAGCTGGAAGAGGAGTTGCTTCAGAAGAGTAGGTGCGATTGGAGCTCGCCGAACACGGAGGAGCGAAACTTGAAGTTCATTGCCAACGCTAGCTGTCGCAACAAGACCATCCACAAGGTTACTTTCAGCAGCATGAATAATTCTCATGTTAGCCGCCATACTCCCGCGGAGGTGGTCTCGAAATTTTGCTTTTGATTCGCCGCGGTAGGTACTAATCAGATGGTCCATTTCCCTGTCTATACCAGCAGAGGAACTAGTGACCGTAACACCGGTGTTCTGGAGGCGGCCGCTAGCGTCTTTGCGCTGGCCTTTCAATTCATCAATCATCACGACCAGCTGCGACGGATGCAGAATCTCCACACCATAACTGTTTGCGATTTTTCTCAGCACCCTCCCCGCAGTGTCGTCATTAGTAATGAGGACAGCGGCCCCACTCACAATTGTTTCTGCAAGAACACCAGCGTCCGCTTCTAGACTGGAATCGTTGCGAAGTTCTTTCACCGGCACACTCTTCAGCAGTTCATTCTTAAGTGCCCGACAGGTTCCTCCCTCACTAGGCAGTTCATCAAACTGAGCCAATCGAGAGAGAACACGTCGTCGGGCGGCCATTGGAGAAAGTTCCGACAACTCGTTCTTCACAGATCGAGTGATACACAAAGCGACCTCATCGTAGATTGAAGGCGAGTGTAAAAACTTAGCCGTTTTGTCGTTGCGCTCCAGAAGAACATCCAAGACGACGTTAGTATCCAATACGGCTTGGACCCTGGTCTCATCTTCCAGCATGGAGGCAAATAAGTCCGCAGGCCCGAACGGCTTCCGCCAAGCGGTCATCTCGGCCCTATCTGCGCCACGCCCACTGGGCAGACTTTCCGCTTGGAACCCAAGCTTTGGCCATACCTTATGAGCAGGGAAGTCGCGCCGGCACTTGAGACGGATTCCTTGCCTGTCGCTGTAAGTGGCTTGGATTGCATCAATGAGCGCACGCGCGATTCCCTGGGCGTAAAAGGCTGGATCGACACACAGGTGCACTAATCGAATGTCTGAGTAGGGAAGGGCAAAAAGAGCATATCCGGTGAGTTTGTCTCCCAGAAAGGCGCCGAACACGAAGCCATTAGTAATAGCCTCGCGGATTGCCTTATGTGGATAAAGCCCGAGATATTTTTTGAACCTGTCTCCGAGAACGACAACAGCGTCGAAGTCTCCCTGACTACACGGTCGGACATGCGTTGAATCCCGCATAGAAACCTCATCCACTCGCCATTTTACCTGAAAGATCACTCTAACGGTTATGAATAAACAATCTCATTCCTGTACTGCTGCATACGACATAAGGCAGCGCGGGATTGGATCCTCCGTGAAGGTTCGACTCAATTGCCGATCTGACTGAATATTGTTCTTCTTGGGGGCCATCGTTAGTGCGGGTGGGGGCCGCCAGGAGAAAACGGGATTATTGCTGTTGGGGGCCATCCGTAGCGTTCT
>NZ_JBHUYE010000042.1:0-4436 GCF_042668835.1 Specibacter sp. NPDC057265 | reverse complement strand
TATGGTGGGGCACCCGTTGTTCACTTACATTAACAAAAATTGCCTTTTGTTGGACCGTCCCCCCCCAAATGGGGGACGGTCCAACAACTGCCATGGCGGTCAGGCTAACTGACGCCGAACAGGTCCTCCACCACACCAATGCCGAAGAACAGTATGAAGGCCCCGGCCACTGCCCACATCAAGGGGTGGACTTCCTTGGCGCGGCCCTGAAACAGGCGGATCAGCACGAAGGAGATGAAGCCTGCACCCAGGCCGTTGGCAATGGAATAGGTAAAGGGCATGAGGGTGAAGGTCAGGAACGCAGGAATGCCAATGCCCCAGTCCGACCAGTCAATTTTGCCCACCTGGGAGACCATCATGAAGCCAACCACCACAAGTGCGGGGGCCACGGCCTCAAAGGGAACCAGCTTAATCAGCGGGGTGGCGAACATGGCCGCCAGCAGCAGCAGGCCCGTCACCACCGAGGCCAGGCCGGTTCGGGCACCTTCACCAATGCCGGCCCCGGACTCCACATAGATTTGATTGGAGGAGCCGGAGGCGCCACCACCGGCAATGGCGCCAAAGGCATCAACGAGCAAGACCCGGTCCACATTGGGAATGTTGCCGTCCTTGTCAATGCTGCCGGCCTCTGAGGCAAGCCCCACCATGGTTCCCATGGCGTCGAAGAAGATGCTCAGCAAAATCACAAAGGCCAGCAACAGTGCAGCGAGCGCTCCCAACTTGCTGAAGGCGCCAAAGATGTTGACCTGTCCAATCAGGGACAGGTCGGGCCAGGACCAGGCGGAAAGCTGCGGCGAGACCAGTGACCAGCCCTGTGGGTTGGTGGTGGTGCCATCAAAGCTGGGACCAATTTTCAACGTCATTTCCAGAATGTTGGCCAACAGGGTGGAGACCAGGATGCCAATGAGGATCCCGCCCTTGACCTTGCGGACCACCAAACCTATGGTCAGCACCAGACCGATCAGGAACACCAGGGTGGGCCAGCCCAGCAACTTGCCATCAAAACCCAGTCCCACCGGTACCGTGGTGCCGGCCACGTCGGGGATGCGGCGCACAAATCCGGCATTGACCAGACCAATCAAGGCAATGAACATGCCGATGCCCACCACAATGGCTGTTTTCAGGCCTTCCGGAACGGCTCTGAACACCGCTGTACGGAATCCGGTCAGCACCAGAATAAACATGGTGATTCCAGAGAGCACCACCAGACCCATGACGTCAGGCCAGGTCAGTCCGGGGTTGGTGGCAACTGTGACGGCAATGAACGCGTTGACGCCCAGTCCGGCCGCCAGCGCGAAGGGATGTTTGGCCCAGGCGCCCATCAGGATGGTTAGGACACCTGCCACAAATGCCGTGACGGCCGCAATGCGCTCCAGCCCCAGTTCAGCGCCTGCCGAGTCCGCGCCACCGAGAATCAGCGGGTTCAACACCACGATGTAGCTCATGGCAAAGAACGTGGCGAAACCGCCGCGGATTTCGCGGGAGTAGTTGGAACCACGCTCAGTGATCTTGAAATATTTGTCGACCGCTGACAGACGCGTGTCCGTGGGGGTAGCCATGAAGAGCCTTCCGGGCGAAGTGAGGGGAATAGTATCGAGAAGAAATACTAGCCCGTGGTGCCGGTGCGAAGCATACCGTCCCCAACGAGGTTTGTCTGGGTGACAATCAGCGCGTCCGTGCCCGGCGCTGGTGCTTCATTAGTGTTGAGCCGGGGCTGGCCCTAGGGAAACTCCCATGGTTCTGGGGTACCGTAACATGGTCGCCCTAGTAACTAACGAAGGAAAATGGCTGTGAAAATTCTTGCCCGCCACCATTTTTGTGAGACCAATATGACACTGCAAGGTCTCGTGGGGCGCCTGATGGCAGGACTTCTCGGTGCTTTGCTTGTGGTGATGGGAGCTTCCGGGGCTGCCCTGGCGCACGATTCCGTGACAGGCACCTCGCCTGCCAACGGCACAACCGTGGCGACAGTGCCACAGACCATTGAAATCAGCATGAGCAACACCCCCGCAACCATTGGCTCGCAGGTTCTGGTGCTGGACCAGGCAGGCACCAATTGGGCTCAGGGAGACGTCACCGTGCTGGACGCCGTGGCCAGCCAAGCTGTCCGCCCGGGAGCGCCTGCCGGCAGTTACACCGTGAAGTGGCGTCTTGTCTCCTCCGATTCACACCCCGTCGAAGGCGAATTCAGCTTCACCGCAACGGCCGCCGGCGCGGCGCCCGGTGCGGTTGCGCAAACGGCTCCGGCCATTGGTGCAGGTCCCGTGGCTTCAGTCTCCGCAGTGCCCGAGGTGGCCGCTGATGCCGTCACTGACACAAGCGCCGTGCCGTGGAGCGTCATTGCCCTGATGGTGGTGCTGGTGGGGCTGGTGGTGGCCATGGTGCTCGCGGCC
Source organism: Specibacter sp. NPDC057265 (assembly GCF_042668835.1). Classification (NCBI taxonomy): domain Bacteria; kingdom Bacillati; phylum Actinomycetota; class Actinomycetes; order Micrococcales; family Micrococcaceae; genus Specibacter; species Specibacter sp. NPDC057265. Next base: position 2,043 of record NZ_JBHUYE010000042.1, on the reverse strand, counting down.
CGCCGTCGGCTTTCCAGCGAGGACTAACTCTCCACAACAGCGGCCACGGGGTGCGCATTAGGCAAACGCACCCGCCAGGGGCCCTTCAGGGAGCGCCAGACGGGACTTGATGGACTGGCTGGCCCGCCTTGCCTGGTGCAGGATCTCGGCCGTGCTGGGGATGGCCACTTCCCCGACGCCCACCAAGTACAAACCAAGGGCCTGCATGTGGATGCGCACATCCGTTGCCGTGGTGATGCCCATGGTGTGGAGAAGACGCCGCAACTGGGCCAAGGCGCTCCGGGTGAACACCACGCTGCGTGCGGTGAGGGTCCCCGAAGCGGTGCGCACCTGCCACTGGCGGGGGCCTGGTGCACCCTTTTGCGCCCCGCAGTTCAGCTCCATGGCCCGGGTGGCGGGGCGGATGTCCAGGCGGTGGCGGCGTGCGTAATGCTCCAGAATGCGCAGCACCTGACTGCGTTCACTCAGCTCGGCCAGGCTGATCCCGCCAGTGACGGGGGCGGTGTATGGCTGGGTGGGGCCAAAGCCGTCAATCATGATCGCGTCAATGCCTTGGCGGTTCAGCTCGGCAGCCACGGCCAAAGCGGAGAAGCCTGAGCCGATCACGATGGTGGTGGTTTGCTGCGCGCTGGGCAGGGCAGGTGCAACTGTCAAAGCGAATGCCTCCTCGAACGGTGGGAGAACCAAGAACGGCTGGCCAGCTGGGGGAGCACTGGGTCCGGTAGGTATTTGTACAGCAGTCCTCGCCCCGCAGCAAAGTGGCGCAAGGCGCTTGGGGTTCGAGACCACTTCGAACCCTACAGAACTTTTGTGCCCATGGGTAGGAAAATTTTTCCCCTGCTTTTTCACGTCCTCTGCAGTGAACTTGACGCGCCCTGCGGAAGCGGCAATAGTCACAGGTAAAGGCCGCGATGGGGAGGCGCTGAGGCTCAGCTGCACCCCCTTCCGGCGCACCAGCATGAGGAGGCGCATCATGAGCAGCCCGCAGGAATCACAGCAGGAAGCGGCATCCGCAGCGGCAGCTGCACCCACCGGGATTGTGGTGGGCATTGACGGTTCCGAACAAAGCAACTGCGCCTTGATCTGGGCCGCCCGCGAGGCCCAGATCCGTCAGCTGCCGCTCCATATGGTCACTGCCTATACGGTGCCCATCTTCGCTGCCTCGGGTCTGGACGGCGGGTACGCCACCATCGACGACGACGTGATCCGGCAGGGTGCTGAAGCGGTTTTACGCGAATCAGCGGCAAAAGTTGCGCACCTCAACGTCCAACTGGACGCCCGCGTGGAAAACGGTGATGCTGCCGGCGTCCTCTTGGAAATGAGTGAGAGCGCCCAACTGCTGGTTTTTGGCTCCCGCGGCCGCGGCGGCTTCCTGGGCAGGCTGCTGGGCAGCGTGAGCAGTGCCCTGCCGGCCCATTCAAAGTGTCCCACCGTTACGGTCCCATTGAAGTGCGCCCAGCGGTTGGGGCAGGGGGCTGCGGATGCCCGCGCCACCCCGCCGGTGGAAAAAGTGGTGGCGGTGGGCGTGGATGGTTCCGATCAGGCCCGCTATGCGGTGCTGCTGGCCGCCGAACAGGCACAGAGGTCCGGCAGTTCCCTGCGCATCATTTGCGCGGTGCAGCCCTACACCGGATCCCTGGCGTGGATGCCCGCGCCCGTGGACCGCGAGTCGCTCTTTGCCGAGATACAGGAACAGCTCGACGCCGGCGAGAAGTGGTTGCGCAGCCATTTCCCCACACTGCCCATTGAGGTGCAGCTGGTGGAAGGCTCAGCCGTGGAAACGCTGGTCCAGGCCACGGAAAGCTGTGAGCTGGTGGTCATGGGCACGCGCGGGCGGGGCGGTTTTGCCGGCATGATGCTTGGTTCCACCACCGACGGCGTCCGCCACCACGCCAAGGGCCCCATCATGGTGGTGCGGGACAGGGAAGATCCACGCCAAGGCGACCGCTCAGCGTTTGGTCCGCTGCTGCAGGCCTAACCCGCCAACGCCTGCAGCGTACAAAAAATGGCCGCCGTTGCCGGGCACTGGATCCAGTGCCCGGC
>NZ_JBHUYE010000041.1:0-4446 GCF_042668835.1 Specibacter sp. NPDC057265 | reverse complement strand
GGCCGGGAAAATCCCGGCCGCCGCCATGGTGCTGTGGAAGTGCCTACTTCTTGACGGCAGCCTTCAACTTCGAGCCGGCGGACAGCTTGACGCTGTGGCCTGCCGCAATTTCAATGGTCTCGCCGGTCTGGGGGTTGCGGCCGGTGCGTGCTGCACGGTCGGTGCGCTCAATGGAGAGCCAGCCCGGGATGGTGATCTTTTCGCCAGCTGCAACGGAGCTTTCGAAGACGGAGAAGAGTGCATCCAGTACGCCATTTACTGCGCTCTGGCTGGTCTCAGCCTTTGCGGCAACTTCAGCAACCAATTCGCTACGGTTCTTTGCCATGTTTGTCCTCCTGGACCTCGGTATTGCTAATTCCACGCGGTTGCGTGTCAACCACTGCTAGCGAACTTACCAGTTCTTCCCCGTGATTCCGGCAATTTTGAATGTTTTCCAGCGATTTCCGGGCATTTTTTGGCTGATTTCCGGCCTATTTGCGCTCTTAGCGCACTTGGGCCGGCATTTTCCGCAGTGTCCGGGGGCGCCCAGCCCTGGGCTTGGGGCTTGCCCTCAGACTGATTTGTGCGCGATGCTGCGGCTCAGCCGGCCCAGCAGTGTCCTGCTCAGCAGGGCCACGCACACGGCAAGGCAAAGCACGGCGGCGAGTTCAAAAGTGGCCGTGATCCCTGCCGTCCCGGCCCGTCCGTCAGGCGTGGCGGTGGAGGCCATGATGGCGGCGGCCACGGCCGTCCCGAAGGAACTGCCCACGGTCCGCAGGACCTGGTTAAAGCTCACTGAACTGCCCAGTTCCTGGGCCGCGACGCTGCGGGCGATCAATGCCGGCATGGCCGCGTAGCTGGCACCCATGCCCAAACCAAAGACCAGCATGCCCAACAGAATTTCCCACAGCTGTGAATGGACAAGCCACAACACGGTGCCGGCCGCTGCCATCAGGGCGGCGCCCACCGGCAGCAGGGCGGCCAAAGGAATCCGTCGCGCCAAGGACCGCACCAGACGGTTGGCCACAAAGCTGCCCAGGGACAACGGGAACATCACAAAACCCGCCCAGAACACGGGCAGGGCCAAACCGTAGCCGGTAAATGCCGGTGCCTGGGCCACCAGGCTGGCCACGGAGAGGCCAATGTAGAGGGCAGCTCCCAAGCCAATGGCCGTGGCATTGGCCAACAGCACCTCACCATGTTTGAGCACCCGCAGGTTGATCAATGGATGTTCCAGACGCAGTTCCGCGCCCACCCAGAAGATCAAGAGCGTGGCGGCTGCCAGCAGGACCAACAGGATTGCCGGCGATCCCCAGCCCCAATGGGGTCCCTCGCTGATGCCCAACAGCAGCGCTCCCAGGCCCAGGCTCAGGAACGTGGCACCCACAAAATCGAAACGCTGCCGCGGCGCTTGCTCGTCCGGACCGGCCGGGACCACCCGCACCACCACCACAATGGCCGTCAGGACAAAGAGCACCGCAAACCAGAAGGCAAAGCGGAAATTGAGCGTCCCGGCAATGATGCCGGTGAGTGGGTAGCCAATGCCAATGCCTGTGGCCACCGTCACCGAGAGTGTGGAGATTGCCGACTGCACCTTGGCCGGCTCCAGATAGCGCCGTGCCAGTGCAATGGTCACAGGCACAATCCCGTACGTCAGTCCCTGAATGGCACGGCCAATGAGGAACACGGTGAAATTGCTTGCGACGGCCGCGACCACCGAGCCCAGCAGGATCAAGGCCAGGGCAACCACCAGCAGCCGCTTTTTATGCGGGCCGTCACTCAGCCGGCCCATGACGGGGGTGGCAATGGCCCCGGCGAGAAGGTTGATGGTCAGCATCCACTGGGCGGTGCTGACCGGGACGTTCATTTCCACGGAGATCGACGGAACCAGCAGCATCCCCAGGGAGCTGACAATGGCTGTGGAGAGGGCCGCGTAGGTCAGGGCCGGACCCAAGGGAAAGCGGGAGCTGTTCATCGGGCCTACTCCGCACCAAGCTTGCGCAAAAGTGGGAGGGCAGCGGACAAAAGTTCCCGCTCATCCGGCGTGAGCCTGCTGTTGGCGGCACGGGACACCCACTCAAGGCCGGCTGCGGATTCACGTTCGAACTGCGCAACCCCCGCCTCCGTCAGCTGCATCCAGATTTTTCGGCGGTCTACGACGTCGGCCTGACGCATGACCCACCCCGCGGCCACCAGTTCCCGGGTTCCCAGGGAAATGGCCTGCGGGCTGACCAGGATGGCTGCTGCCAGCTCCGATGCCGTGGCCTGGCCGTGCTCGGCCAAATGCCGCAGTATGCCGAATTTGCCGGGCGAGGTGGTGCGCTCGGCTTGGAGCCGGCGCTGAAGCGGATACAAAACCGCCAGAAATTCTTTGGGTGAGAAGGACTCGGGAGGGGACGTCATCCTCTAAGTGTACAAGCAAATTGATCAAGTTGCTTGAACAATTGACTTGATGAACTTGATTTTGCGCACAAAAAAGGCGGCGACCCCAAGGTCACCGCCTTTTATGGCTGACAATCAGTGATTACCAGCTGGACTTCTTGATGCCGGGCAGTTCGCCGGCGTGCGCCATCTTGCGGAAGCGTACACGGGAGATGCCGAACTTCTGGAGCGTTCCACGCGGACGGCCATCGATGGCGTCGCGGTTGCGAACGCGAACCGGTGAAGCGTTGCGGGGGAGCTTCTGCAGGCCCAGGCGGGCTGCTTCGCGCTCTTCGTCGGTGGAGGCGGGGTTAACGAGGGCCTTCTTGAGGGCAAGACGCTTTTCGGCGTAACGCTCCACGATGACCTTGCGCTGCTCGTTCTTCGCGATCATGGACTTCTTAGCCATAGTCTTAGCGCTCCTCTCGGAATTCGACGTGCTGACGGATCTTGGGATCGTACTTCTTCAGAACCAGGCGGTCCGGAGTGTTACGACGGTTCTTGCGGGTCACGTACGTGAAACCGGTACCGGCCGTGCTCTTGAGCTTGATGATCGGACGTACGTCCTTGTCTTTCGCCATTAGAGCTTCACCCCACGTGCCAGAATCTGTGTAACGACGGCGTCAATACCGCGCACATCGATGACCTTGATACCCTTGGCAGAAACCTGCAGGGTTACATTGCGGCGCAGGGACGGAACCCAGTAGCGCTTCTTCTGAATGTTCGGATCGAACCGACGCTTGTTGCGGCGGTGCGAGTGCGAAATGCTATGTCCAAAGCCCGGCTCGGCTCCAGTCACCTGGCAGTGTGCTGCCATGATCACTCCTAATAAATGTATGGATACGGTCCACTGGTGCGGACCGTGCAACCAGGCGGCGTCCGCCCTTGGACAGCATGATTCCCATTAACATTTTCATGATGAATAAGAAAAGTGCTCTCGCGGCGAATACCCGAATGCACGCAACTTGAGCCCCTAACTACCGGCCCACGGGAGGATAATCACCGCAAACCGGAGCAATTGCACACGCTCCGCGCCACCTAGCGCTTACCCAGTCTAATTGCAAAGCCCGCCATTGTGCTAATTGGCCTGGCGCGGACAACGCCACGGGTCCACATCCTTGGCGCCCGCGGCGCCGTAGGGCTTGTTTTAGGGCAGCGGCGAGCGCAGTTCCGGCCAGCGCGCCTGCAGATTGTCCCCCGAGGAGACCCCGCGCAAGCGCCGCCCCACCCATGGACCAACGTATTCCCTGGTCCAGGCGGCATTGTCCCGGAAGGTTTCCGAGGATGTGCGGATGGCCAGCGGGGCCAGTTCCGCCAGGGGAATGCGGGCGGATTCGCCCAGTTGGGCCAGCACCCGGTTGGCCATGTTGATGTGGCCGGGGGTGGACATGTGCATGCGGTCAATTCCCCACAGGCGCCAATCGTTGTACTCCCGGAAACGCCAATAATCCACCAGTTCGGCGCCATTGCCCTCAACCACCTCACGCAAGAGCTCGTTGTAGATGGCCGTGCGGCCGCGAATGCTGGCAAAAACCTTGGAGGTGCTGGCGTCAAAACCCGTAAAAACCAGCAGACGGGCGCCGGTGCCAGCCAGCTTGGCAAGCCCTTCGGAATAGCTGCCCATCAGGGCGTCAATGTCCACCTTGGGCCGCAGGAGATCGTTGATGCCGGCATAAATGGTGACAAGTGTTGGCTGCAAGGCCACGGCCGCATCGATTTGTTCCGAGATGATCTGCTGCATCTTCTTCCCGCGGATGGCCAGGTTTGCGTAACCCCAGCTCTGTCCGGGGTGCGCCAGCGCCAGCTGCTCGGCGGTTCTGTCCGCCCAGCCGCGGACCTGGTTGGGCAGGCTGGGATCGGTGTCGCCCAGACCTTCAGTGAATGAATCACCCAATGCCACGTACCGTGCTTTAAACTCCACCGCTGCTCCTTGTTTCCTGCCGCCACCTGGCACTTTTCGCCGGTGGTGACTTAATACTAGGTGCGCCCAAGCCACCGCGTACGTCCCCTCCTTTCGCGCATCGGCGCAGATGCGCGAAAGGAGGG
>NZ_JBHUYE010000040.1:0-4690 GCF_042668835.1 Specibacter sp. NPDC057265 | reverse complement strand
CAAGACCCTCATCGCGTCACGAACCCATCGAGCAGACTCACCAAGAGAATAAATCAACGAACTCGGAGAGACAATATCGATGAATCTACCCTAACCAGCTGTTTTCATTGACATTTTAAAAAACAAAAAGACCCCGCGACAATCTCAAATAGACTCATTGCGGGAATCAGTGGCGTGATCCGGGCTTTCCCGGTCTCTCCAGGTTGACTCGCAGCCCCCCCCGGCAACTCGCCTCCAAGCGCATCCCACACCGCTCCGTCCGCAATAGGTTGATCACTGCCGCTCCACGATTGCATCCAACCAAGCGATCCGACTCAGAATTTGACCGCAAAACAAAAAGGCTCCCGCAGGAGCCTTTCATAGAACGATACGATCCAGCAGAGAAAATCACTTCTTGCCCATTGGCTCGTGCTTGTCCTTGATCATCTGGTAGTAGGTGCTTGCACCGGCCTTCGTCAGTTTCACCTCGGCGATGAACTTTTCAATGGTGTCCTTCCGGCTCACGTCCTTGACGCTCCGCATCCGCTTGTAGATTTTGGTCGCCAGCTCCATCTTCGTCGGTGTAGTCGGTGCCGCTTTCGTTGTGGGAGCCGTGACATTGAAGGTCAGCCATCCGAGGTCGGCATCACACAGTACAACTTGCCTCGCACGGCGGATATAGAGATGCAATAGGTTAAAACAATACTTCCGCTTGTTCCCGGCGAGGGTGTCCGACAACACGTGCGAATACACCTGTTCGGTCTCGTCAATCACCACAACGTCGTACTTGTGCCGAACTGGATTGAGATAGCGTGACAGGCTATCGAGACACACCACGCAGTACTTCAACACTTCATCGCGGTCCTCGTAGCTCTCCAGCTTCTTCAGATAACAGTGCATCTTGAGACGGGCAGCCAGAGATTCCGCCAAAACCTGACGGTGTACGATCAACAGGACAGACTTCCCCTCCGCCTTCCACTGTTCTACGGCCCGTTCCAGCAGAAAGGTCTTCCCAGTTGTTGATGTCCGGGCAGAACTGACCCACTAGAGCTGGAAATTTTCATCGAATTTTGACCCACGTGATTGAATGCTCTGCTCAATCTTTGAGCAGGGGATACAAAGGTGATCACGGTGGGCATATTGGCCAAGATCAGGCGGATGTATTTCCGCGAGAAGGTCCCGCTGCGCGAGATTGCGCGGCGTACGGGCCTGTCCCGAAACACGGTGCGCCGCTGGCTGCGGCAGACTGATGCTGTCGAGCCGAAGTATCCGAAGCGCGTCAGCCCGAGCGTCATCGACGACTGGGCCGCACAGCTGACAGGTTGGCTGCGTGCCGACAGTCATCGCCCGAAGCGTGACCGGCGCACCGCCCGGTTCATGTTCGAGGCGATCCGCGCCGAGGGTTACGCCGGCAGCTACGGCCGGGTGAGCGCGTTCGTGAGGCGTTGGCACGAGGAGCAGGCTGAGGCGCCTCGCAGGCAGGCCTTCGTGCCGCTCGCCTTCGAACCCGGCGAAGCCTTCCAGTTTGACTGGAGCTGCGAATACGCTTTTATTGGCGGGCTGCGGCGACGCCTGGAGGTCGCCCACGTCAAACTTAACTCCAGCCGCGCGTTCTGGCTCGTCGCCTATCCCACACAGAGTCACGAGATGCTGTTCGATGCGCACGCCCGCGCGTTCGCCGCGTTCGGCGGCGTGCCGCGGCGCGGCATCTACGACAACATGAAGACCGCCGTGGACAAGGTTGGCCGCGGCAAGGAGCGTGCGGTCAACGCGCGCTTCGAAGCGATGTGCAGTCACTACCTGTTCGAGCCGGAGTTCTGCAACCGGGCTGCAGGCTGGGAGAAAGGCATCGTCGAGAAGAACGTTCAGGACCGGCGACGTCAGATCTGGCACGAAGCAGCGCTACGGCGCTGGGAAACGCTGGAGATCCTGAACGAATGGGTCGCTGGTCAGTGTCGTGAGGCGTGGCACATGCGGCACCCGCAGTGGCCTGAGCTGACGGTCGAGGATGTGCTGCAGGACGAGCGTACCCGGCTGATGCCCAATCCACGGCCGTTTGACGGCTACATCGAGCAGACCCTGCGAGTCTCGTCGACCAGCCTGATTCACTTCCAGCGCAACCGCTACAGCGTGCCCACCGAGTACACGAACCAGCTGGTGAGCGTGCGCTGCTATCCGGCATATCTCAGCGTCGTCGCCAACGCCCAGGAGATCGCACGCCACGAACGCAGCTTCGAGCGGCACATGACCTTCTACGATTGGCGCCACTACGTCACGTTGGTCGAGCGCAAACCCGGCGCACTGCGCAACGGCGCGCCGTTCATCACGATGCCGCAGCCGCTGCAACTGCTGCAGCGGCATCTGCTGAAACACCCGGGCGGCGATCGCGTCATGACGCAGGTGCTCGCTGCGGTGCGCGAACACGGGCTCGATGCGGTGCTGCTCGCCGTACAGGCTGCGCTGGATTCAGGACGCCCCAGCGCAGAGCACGTCCTGAACGTGCTGAGCCGGCTGAAGGCGCCCGTCACGAATGGCAGCCTCGCCACGACGAAACTCCAGCTCAAGGAAGAGCCCGCGGCCGACGTGAGCCGTTACGAGACGCTGCGCGCCAACCCACCGGAGGATCGTCATGTCTAACGATATCGCGGCCCAGCTCAAGGGTCTTAAACTGCACGGCATGGCGAGCACGTGGCCGGAGCTGCTCGCGCAGTCGCGCCACACGGACTTCGAGCCGGAGCGCTTCATGAAGCAGCTGTTGATGGCTGAAACCGCCGAACGGCAGGTGCGCTCGATTGCCTATCAAATGACCGCTGCGCGCTTCCCGGCCCACCGCGACCTGAAGGGCTTCGACTTCGCGCAGGCACACGTCGACGAAGCGCTGGTGCGCGAACTGAGCGAGCTGTCGTTCCTCGAAAGCGCGCACAACGTCGTGTTCATCGGTGGTCCGGGCACTGGCAAGACGCACCTCGCCTCAGCGATCGGAATCGAAGCCGTACAGCGCCACGGCAAGCGTGTGCGCTACTTCTCGACCGTCGAGCTGACCAACGCCCTGGAGCAGGAGAAGTCCATCGGCAAACAAGGCCAGGTCGCCCACAAGCTGATGTACGTCGATCTGGTGATTCTCGATGAGCTGGGCTATCTGCCGTTCAGCCAGACCGGTGGTGCATTGCTGTTCCATCTGCTCTCAAAGCTTTACGAGCACACGAGCGTCGCGATCACGACCAATCTCAGCTTCGGCGAGTGGGCGAGCGTGTTCGGGGATGCAAAGATGACGACAGCGCTGCTGGACCGCGTCACCCATCACTGCCACATCGTCGAAACGGGCAATGAATCGTGGCGCTTCAGGACCAGTTCTGCCAAGGCAAAGACAACAAGAAAAAGAGCAGCAAAACCAGCGGGTAACGAAGAGTTATCCACACCGGAATAGATGTACTACGCTGTCTCAGGGTGGGTCAGATTTAGATGAAATCGGTGGGTTAAGACTCGGTGGAAATCAACACACTGGCCGCAGGAGTGACGGATGGATATCTTTATTCAGCAGATCGCGCGCGATCCTGTCGAAGCCGAAGCTGCTGCTCGACGATCAGAAGGTGCGGGCCGCTTACCTGGGCGAGTAGCGTACCGGCGCTGGCTAACGCCGGCGCCCTGTCCAGTTTTGGTGCCAGTCCGGATGAAGAGCAAAAGAGGTGCATCCCGAAAATTGCCGGGATGCACTTAAGTCTCTCGGTGTGGACAACCGTTGTGACAAGAGCGTCCAGCGAACTTCAAATTCGCTGAGCTAGTCGAAAATTATTACTGGACGAACTCGATGATCGTATTGCCGGCAGAGTCGGGCGTCACGGCGATACCCTTCGATGTTCTTCCATACTTGACCGCATTCTCGGCAAGTATCTTCTCGGTCTGTCCGAGGTCCCGGACACGGAGTTGCAGTGCGATACCGTGCGGCTTGTCGGTGTAGCGGGTCGGGAGGCCGATTGACGCGAAGCGCTCTTCGGCCTGCGTTGGTGTGAGAGCAACCACACGCCCACATCCGGTATCGGCCTCGACGTGACCGTTGATTCGCGACGTTTGATCCGCACCAAAGAGTCTGGACCATCTCTCTTCCAGGAGATCGAGATCCGGCGTGATGTAAACGACTTCATCAACAGCGATAGCGCCGTTCGGATGGTTTTGCCAATCCTTTCTCCAAATGAATTCCGGACGATGTTGTTGGCAGAGGAAATTGGATGCGTCGCCAAGCTCCGTGTCCATCACCATGCCGAGAGATACGACGACCTCATCCGGTTTTCCGTCCGGCGTCGTGATTTTTCGTCGAAACTCGACCCGTTGTTGAACCGGCAAGCCAGTTGCCTTGACTGCAGCGAAATCGGCATCGATGTCCTTGCTGTGCAGCGCAAGTAGTCCGAGTCCTTCGGAGCGCTTCAGAAATTCGCCCAGTGTGCGGCCATAGCAGAATCCGTTGACCTCGCCGGTGCCGAATTTCGATGGATCGTCGATCCCGATGACCTCGATGAAATTGTTCTCGAACATCATCAGCGTGAGAACCGAACCCCACGGGTGGTACGAGATCGGGCTTGGAGCAAAACCGAGACGCTTGTACTGTTCCACGGCTTTCGGGTGGTCTCTCACCGAAACGACAGGGTGATCGATACCGAGACGGTGCTGGTTCGGAGGAATCATCCGGGTGACCTCTATTGGGCGGAAGGGGCGG
>NZ_JBHUYE010000039.1:0-4743 GCF_042668835.1 Specibacter sp. NPDC057265 | reverse complement strand
GTGGGAGAGTAGGACACCGCCGGACAAACAGTAACAGGTCGAGGCCCCACACCACACGGTGCGGGGCCTCCCACACTTAACACACACAACACCACCAGCCCAAGCCCAGTGGGGTGCGATGGTGGCCGCGGCGCAGGGCTGCGGACGTTCCCTCCCCCACAGGGGAGGCTGTAGGACTTGGGGGTCCTCCGCGGGCCAAGCCATGGCGTGCCTGTCGGTACCCCCGTCTAGACTATAGATATGAGTACGACGGCAACGGTGCCTGGTTTTTCGGGCACACATTCGAACGGATCAGGAGTTGGTGGTCATGTGCACCAGCTTTTGAACCTTGCCGATGCTCTGATCGGTGCCGCGGCCGCTCTCCATAATGAACCAGCATCCGATCAAGGGCGTGGTAAAGCTGAGGGTGGTGCCGGCGGGCCGGCTCCTTTCGGTATTGAACTGGCTGCGTTGACGGATCGTGAATGTGTGCAGTGGGCTCAAGACCTGGAGCGCCTCGGAACCATTCAGCAGGCCCTGACGGTCCAAGTGGCTTCGGAAATTTCGCAGCGAACAGAAGCCGGCCGCTATGAAAAGAGCGGCGTACGCAACCCCGTGGACATGCTGATTCAATCCCTGAGAATCAGTGCAGGAGAAGCCCGTCGCCGGATTGACCTGGCACAAGCTGTCCTTCCCTCCGTCAATGCCGTCACCGGCGAGATGACTGCGGCACCCCAATCCGTCTTGGGCGAGGCCTTTTTCAGAGGACTGATCCCGCAAGAGCAAGCCTTGCAAGTGGCAAAATTTGTTCAAGAGGCCTCCCGGCTGGCGCAAAACGGCCGAATAAGCACCGACTGCCGAAATGAGGTCGAGACTACATTGGTCGCCACGGCCGCAGAGGAAGCCCCGGGTCTCGTGCGGCACATTGGGAACCGGATCATGAGCCTGCTGGATCCCGACGGCCAGAAACCAAGCCACGCCGATCTGGTAGCCAAACAAGGCATTACTTTCCGGAAACCACGGCGCGGCCTGGTCGGCATTGGGGGGTACCTCACCTTGGAGCAATACGAACACCTCATGGTGAGCATCGGCCGCTTTACCAACCCCCATCTGCGCGGCGTTGCCGTTGACCGGGACGAACCCAGCGCAAGCGCAAGCCAAGAGCCCCCGGACAACGAAGATGTTGTTCCCACCGGCCAGTGCAACGACACCACTGAAACACCCGGCGCGGATTGGGCACGATTGTGGGCCGATAGTGGGCCTCTGACGCCTGAAACCGGCGGCAGCGCAGAAAGCAACTTTTCCAACCATGAAGCTGACAGGGAAACCCAACCCCACCCTGCTGCTGGACAACGGGAGTCCAGGACGGTCCATGGAGTACGGGTTCCTGCCCCGGGAAGCATGGACATGTTGGATGGGCTGGATCCTACAGACCCCGACAGCACCGACCCGGCGCTCAAAGACGACCGGACCTACGCGCAAAAGCTCCTTGACGGATTGTTGCATTGTGTAGAGATCGCAGCACGGACCGACATCCTGCCGATGAACGGCGGACTCAAAGCCCAACTGCTGATCAGCACCACCGAAAAGGAATTGGACAAGACAGACGGGACAGGCCTGGCCTACACCGTGTACAACGGAGCAGTACCCCTACACCTTTTCGACCAAACGCTCTGCGATTCTGAAATCACGCGCTTTGCGGTCGGGGAGGGACAAGACATCCTCAATGTTGGTCGAACCCAACGACTATTCACCATGGCGCAACGCAAGCTCCTGTTTGCCCGCGACCTTGGCTGCACCTTCCCCGATTGCACAGCCCTGCCACTATGGTGCGAAGCCCACCACATCATCCCCTGGCATGACGGGGGAGAGAGCAACATCAACAACGCAGCCCTCCTATGCCCCCGCCACCACACCTTGATCCACCACAGCGACTGGACCATTGAACTACGCCACGGCACGCCGAACTTCACGGCCCCCTACATCATCGACCCCACCCAAAAACTTCGCCACAACCCCTACCACCACGCACATCCCAAAGCTGGCTTCCCACCCGGTAGCGTACTTGACCCTTAGCAGCCACAAGAACGTGCTTGGCCACCGAGATTCTAGCGACCAGCACCCGATGTTCCTGAGAGAGCACGCCTATCCGTGCCGCTGTCGACAATGCGAAGGTGGGCACCAACTTGCTGGCCTCAAATATGTTGCCCCTGCCGCCTAAAATCAGATTCAGGCATAAGCACAAGAGAACCCACCGAACGTCCCGCCACCGTGCACGCAGGACCTTCCGGTGGCCCGTGGACGCCGGCACCTGCTTCAGCGGACAAGAACCGGCCCATCGTTCATGCGCTGCAGGGAAACACCTGCTGATACAAAACCATGACAGCCATCATGACTGCCGAGTGGCCCTCCGGGTGGCACGCGGCTTGTGAGCTGGTTCCCGAGGTGCAGTGACTGCTTGGTGGGGCGGGGGCGTGGATCCCGAAGGGGCGCTCATATGAATTACCGTTGGCAGCAACGCAAGGCCTTTTTTCATTGCTTTTGCGGCACGAGTCGTAATCGCCGTAGGGATCGTCGTTGCTATCCCGGGTCGGGGACTAAAACAACGGTAGGCAAGCCTTCCGGGAGGCGGTCCCTTGTGGTCAGCAGGGCGCCGGCAGCTAAGCCTTGTTATGCACTCGAGGGGAAGTGAATATGTCCTGCACGGTCATGGAGCGCCAAAGGCTGGATCAAAGCTCGGGGTAGTCGTCTTGTGCATTGCAGAGGATGTGTGGCGTCTGCCAGCCACACTCTCTGGGCCTGAGCTTGTGGCTCCACGGAGTTGTCGCGCCCAGATTTGATATGACAGTCCGGCGGTACGGTGGCGTCGCTGCTGATGTCGGCGCAGGGGTGCTGTCAGTGAAAGGGTAAACCGAGCGAAGGTGCTCATTGATTCCACTGAGCAGTAGTGGTGTCAGCGGCCACGAGAAGATGCCCATAGGTGGCCAACGCGAAGGCCGAGATTCGATGGCCCTCAGTGGGCACCGCCTTTGTCGTTCCGGGCCCAGAAATTTTGTCTTTCATCGTTCTCAGAGCTGTCTCGAAGGTACCTTTTGCACTGCGGTGCAGGCAGCTCATTACGGCCTCGTCCGTGGATTCAGTGGACGCCCCCGGTACCTGCGTTCCTGCGCTTGCAGCGCTCGATGGACGCTTCAGACGCATCATTAGTCGTCGCCGCTTGACCAACCGGCCGAGCTGTTTCGCTCCGAGGTGGAGGTGGGGTGAATTCCGTGTTCCGGGTGTTTCGACCGAGGGAGCACGGGCGAGACGCCTGACTGCCGACGGGCACCCTTCGTGGCCACTGGGTACCTAATGGCGAAATCCTATTGGCCGCCCATGGGCACTTTCTCGTGGCCGCTAACATAGTGGTTCCTACGCGCTTGACGAGTAGCTGGACAGGAACCCTGAGTACCTCCTTAGTCGCTGGCTACGCAGCGGCGCCATTACTGGAGTGCCGTTCCACCCACCCGCCCGTACCGGGCTGTGGGCAAAGGACTCCGGTTCACTAACCTCCACAAATGCATTCACCAAAGACTGTGCCAGGCCGTATTTGAGCTGCGTCGCTTCGGCTGTTTTGCCGGGCCCCATCGAATGCCGCGAGCCAATTTACAGCATCTCAAGTCCTGAGCATGGACTCGGCAGCCGGTACGGAGCATTCCCGGGGCCGAGGGTATTGCTGGAGGTCCTCTCATGTTCAGATCCGCTTGCGTCATTGTCCAAGCACTGGTCGCGGCAGCAGTCAGCTGACCAGGTCCAGTCGATGGCGGCAGCGCCGGTTTATATCGCACCGGCCACAAGCCCGGCAGTGGTCCCGGCGAACACGGAAAAGCTCTAGGCGTGGGCCGCGGAATCTCCACACCAGTGATCAGCCTGCCACCCGGCCCACCGCCTGCCATAAGACATAAAGATCAAGGTCCTGCCATTGGAGGCCATACCCGGATACCCGCAGGCAAACCCTGAAAGACCCGTCGATAGACCCCAGCCTTGGAAAGGTGGCCACCTCAACGCCATCAAGGGCTTCCATTGTTGGAAAGCCCCTTGATCGATAGGGGGATCAGCCAAGTCAGGCCACGACAGCGGTCCATTTCCCCCTGAACAGTGGAGTGATCGCAGGCAAATTATCAAAGCGGCACGCAATTCAACAGGCTCGGACTCTTTTAAAAGCATTCACTGGGATGCCATGCAAGGACGGATCCCAAAACCGTGAAAAGCCCTGTCCATTAAAATCCGATAAGCCGCACGTCACTTGCCGTGGCGCGGGAGCTGGCATGCAATTGATGTGAAGGCGCCTGCAGCGGTGCGCATCATGAAGCAGTTGGCAGGTCCACCCATGGTCGGCCGGCCCAAAGCTCAACAGGATGATCTGCGCAGGTTCCCCTGCAAACCGGACCAGCCGATGCCGGATCTCTGCCGCGGCAAACAAGGGATCGAATCCACCTCCCCGCCGCCGGCAGTACGCCCATGGCAGTGTCCACGCCGCAAGGTGGTGGTTGATTTGCGTTGTGGGTGGTTGGTTGTGTAGTGTTTTATCTGTTGCCTGCGCGACGCTGGTCCACTCCGTTGAGGGGAAGTGATCACCACTTTGCGGGTTGACGCCCAATCCCTTGAATGTTGTTGATGGTTTATATTGTTTTTGTTTTATAAATCATTTGTTCTTGGTGGTTGTTTATGGAATTCATGGAGTGATGAGCCGCACAGTGTGTGGATTGGACAAAATGGTTTCCG
>NZ_JBHUYE010000038.1:0-5544 GCF_042668835.1 Specibacter sp. NPDC057265 | reverse complement strand
CACGGCACGATCACGAACTTCGGTTGGGTATCTCTTGGGCATGATTGCCATCTTTCTCAAAAAAGACAGCGGCATCAAATCCGGGACGGTTCAGATTGCTGGGGGTAATGAACGAGTTGGTGCTGAACCTCGCGTCAAGACTGGCACCGCCGGTTTCTGATAACAAAACAAACCGCCGTCGATCCACGAGCCGATACGCCGTGTGTAGCACCATGAACCCTGCTGTGGCCAGGACCAGCAGTACGGGGATAACCACCGTGATTAAAGGAATCCCCGTTAGGGACGCAAACACCCAGCCCTCAAAAATGATCACGACCGCCAAACCCAGGAAAAGATACCTGAGTGACTTCTGGCGCCATGTGGCGAGCATTTGAGCCGCGCCGGCGATCCTCAATAAACGCGGGAAATCCCGCCACGTAGCAATGCTGGCACCCTGAGGAAATGTCACTGGAAGATAAGGCACACCCACACACTACGTCACTTCATCTGCCGTCCCCGAGGCTCGGGGTAACAATGAACAGCGCCGGAAACATAAGCCGACCTAGCTCGGCACTGACCCGCCGGCCAAAGATCCAAGTATTCGGAAGATTAGTTCAACCTTGGGGGATTACCCGCCGTCGCTTGCCTGCTCTAAAGTAATGGCAAACCGCGACTTTGAGCCGCCCCTTAACCGCCATTCTCGGCTAACAGTCACAGGAATGCTATGCGGGAAGCCGTGATCGGGCTTGGTTGAACGCGGCGACGAAATTGGCCCGCGTGTTGCCGAGGGGAAACATGATTGGACGGTCATGCAGGAGCAGAAGGCCTGCGGAGTCAAGTGGTTGAGCAAGCATCTCATAGAGATCTACTTTCGCCACGATGACGCCCATGGGATCAAGGGCCGATGCGCGCGCAACGCATCCCGGAACGGCTTCGTGCAGGATTCGCCGACGCTCGGCAGCGCCGAGGGCATTGACAGGATATGGGGCGAGATCGATGAGGAAAAAGCCGTCATCGCGGAGACGTTCCAGCCAGGGATGCTTCCCGGTTAGCTGTAGGTCCACCTTCGAGGTTCCGTACATCGCTTCAACCACACCACGAAATAGGTTGTCTGGACCAAGCCGGTCTGCAGCATAGAAGAACCTGCGGCGCGAGATGTCCCCGCCGTCGGCCGGGGCACTCTCCGCGATCATCAACAACTTCACGCGGTCGGGTTTCCACTGTCTGCGCAACTGGGCGTACCAAGGCTCTTCGTCCGTCATGGGTTAACTGTATCGGCCTAGCAGAAGGCACATTCAACGTGGTGTAGGCATCCTGAGAAGCGAGTCTGTCAGAGCCACGTCACTGCCATCACGGTTCTTTCGCTGATGGAATTATTCTCAGTGCTGTACGAAGGGATTCCTGCCCCGGCGTGTCAGGATTCGCGGTTGATGAAATTTTGGATCAGTCTTGAAACATGACCACTTTAAGGAAGTCAAGCGACGACGGAGACCGGATATTGGCTGACCTGAGAGCTCTGATCGAACAGTCTCCAGCGGTGCCACCTCGGCCTATCTCTGAGTGGAATCGAAATGACCAGGCCGAGGTCCGCGCCATAGGCTTGGCTTGGGGATGGCTGATGCGTGTGGTTCGTACATCTGAAGCCATCCGGATCTTGGAAATTAGTGGCTATGACGTCGAAGCTGCCCCGTTGCGTCGCTCGGTGTTTGAGCATGTTATCCGAATGCACTGGGCTACAACCCTCAAACCCGGTGTGTTCGTTGAAGCCGGCTTGAATCATCGCAAATGGAGTTTAAGCAACATCAAGCGCGCTGCGGAGGTTGGCATACCCCTTCCCGATGGTGCCCCCGGAATCATCGAGATGCTCCAGTCTGAGACGGATCTAGAATTCGAAAAGCTTTCTTTTAAGGACCTCAAGTCACTCATGGGTGACCTTCCTGGCGATTATTGGATCCTCTACCAAAACTGGCTTACGGAAACACAGGAGTCTCACGCAACGATGGCCAGCGCTTCGGCTTACGTCAGCTTCGACCAAGGTTCGGATCATCCTGTCTCGCACCTACAGATGAAACCTGGCCCGCGTGCCCATTTCGATGCTATGTTGCCCAGCATGGTGTTACTGGCTACCGAGTCCTACGCGTATTTGACCGGACTGGAGGGCCAGCTGAACGAGCCTCTATCGACCATCCGGGAGCGCGTAACTCAGATGGGAACACCAAAGAACAACTAGCCCTATTCGAATCAAATCTTGGCTCACAGCAGCCAAGCATCCTTCGTGGAGCTGAAACAGCAAGAATACCCGGTACTGCTGAGCACCGCGGACGGCATTGTCGATGTTGTCTACGATTATGGCGACTACGCAAGTCGTTCTTTGTAGGCACGAGTTGTCCATTGGGGTGTACCCGAGCGAACAGGTCAGACATCTTCTAAATTAGTGTCAATCAGGGTCTATGTCGGCTATGGTTATACATAACTGACGGAGGCTTTTAGGGATGGCTGGACACAAAGGGCAAGTGGTTGGCTACGTACGGGTGAGCACCGCTGACCAGAACGAGGCCCGCCAGCTCGAGGCGCTCGGTCCTGTGGATAGGCTGTTCTCCGAAAAGGTCAGTGGCAAAAACACGGCCGATAGAGCCGAGCTCCAGGAGATGCTTATCTATGTCCGTGACGGGGATACGGTTCGCGTGAAGTCCCCTGATCGGCTGGCACGGTCCACGACGGATCTTCTGGCTCTTGTTGAGCAACTCAAAGCCAAGGGCGTCGCGTTGGAGTTCATCGACAACCCGGCATTGAATACTGACACGCCCCAAGGGGAGTTCATGCTCACGGTCCTGGCAGCCATCGCACAGTTGGAGCGCAAGACCATCCGTGAGCGTCAGGCCGAGGGCATTGCCATCGCTAAGAGGAACGGCGTCTACGACCGGGTCCCGAAGCTTACTTCGGAGCAGATTCAACTGGCCCGGACGCGGATTTCCCAAGGCGTACCCAAAGCCAAAGTAGCCCGGGATCTTGGCGCCTCGCGGCAGACGCTGTACGCAGCGCTGAACGGCAGCGGTAAGTATGCCCAGATGAACTCAAAGTGACCGCAGCCCCAGCGCTGCCCACCAAAGTCTTTACGGCGTTTGTTTTCCATCTGCGAGATCATCGCGGAGCAAGGCCGCAGTGACGCCCTAGCTGAAGCTTTCATCACCTTCTGCCAAGAAATCCTCCACGCACTCCTGCCACCCCGACGAGAACGCACCGTCCAACGCGTCATCAAACGCAAAATGTCCAACTGGCCACTCAAGAAAATACGCAAACCCACAAAGTAAACGGCATTGCTCCTAAATCGCTCTAAAAAATGCGACATTCAGCGTTGAAAACCCCACCTCCCAGGCCACGGAGAGTGGGCGGCGCCGGGATCAGTCACCGTAGCGCAGTGCGGCCCAGGTCCGGAAACCGACAACACCGTCCGCCACGAGCCCACAGCTGCGCTGGAACTCCCTGACACGCGACTCAGTGGCGCCACCGAACACACTATCGGTCACGAGGGACCGGCGCTGGCGGGCAACCAGGGCTCGCTGTAAGAAGACCACCGACTGGGTTCGGGACCCGCGACGCACGGTGGCAACGCCCCAGCGAAGGTTGGCGGCCGACGCCAGCATGGACGCCCACGTCTTCGGGCCGACGACGCCGTCAGGGGTCAGGTAGTTGCGATTCTGGTGTTTCAGGACTGACACCTTCATGGCCTGGGAAAAGTAGTTGCGGCCCCGAGTTGTTAGGCCTGAGGGCAGGCGCAGGAAGACTAGAAGATCTGCCAACATCGCAACCGCCTTGTGGTCCATGCCGATTTTCAGCTTGGGGTATACGCTGGGCGACTGGGCGTTAGCGGCGGGCGCGCCGAGCAGGCCGGCCACGCCCGCCAAGGCCGTAGCGCTGCCCGCGGTCAGTGCCGCGCGTCGCGAAAGCATTTTGGACATGGGCTTATTGGTGGATTCAGTCAAAGCGAAGGTCCTTCCTCGGGTGCAGGGGCGACGGCGCGGTGCGTGCCAGTGCGGTGTTAGTCCCATTACAGCGCATGCGTGCTGGTTGGGGCAAGAATAAGGGGTCTGGGGATGATGGAGTCCGGGTAGTAGCGGAACTGGACTGCGTGTTTAGCCCTCTCCTTGAGTGTGGCGCTCTGACCCGCTGGGAACTTCCGATGCGGCGGTGGATTGGTGCCCGCCGCGCCGCTGAGGAGATCTGCGGTCCCGGCGGCCCCGTAATGCAAACAACCGCCTCCCCGGCTGGAGATCGAATCCGACGGTTGCGTTTGGCATCTAGTTTGGGTCAAGTTGAACTAGCGGATCGCATTGGAATTGCATCCGGCACCATGTCGATGATCGAGACCGGGGCCCTGCCTCTTCCCTCTGCTCACATTTAGCTGCTTGCACACACCCTCGGTGTCACAGAAGCCTACCTCCTTCGTAGCCGGGCTGAACCTGTCACTACTCGCCCGTTGCTGCGTGCCCACGCTGATGCGTCGAAAAAGCTCGATGACACGCTGTCTTCAGACGTCATCACTGCCGTTGAGGCGATAGAAGATCTTTCGCTCAAGCGCGTCCCGGATTCACTCCTTTATTTTGATGAGGATTTAGACGACGACGATGCCATCGAACAGTTTGCTTCCGAAATCAGAGCCCTTGCAGGGCTGTCAGGACATGCAATCGTCAACAACACAATTCGATCTGCAGAGCGGCTTGGCTGCCTTGTTCTTCCTATGGATAGTGAACTCGGCCGCCACCTCGCATGTCGATGCGAGTGGACGATGTGCCAGTACTTCGCATAAGTAGGTCTTCCCTGAATCAGGAGCACGTCGTTCCGGGTGATCGCCAACGATTTACTGTCACTCACGAGCTCGGTCACCTTGTCCTACACCATGCGTCCCCCAGCCTGCTGCTGGTCTCTCTTTCAGTAGAACCCCCAGTTTAAGAGGGCCCACTGTCCTAAATATCCACAGCAGTCCACAGCATGTTCAAACGCATGATCCGCTTAGAATCATGCGGTGAAGATCATCGGAATGATAGAACATATTGAGAGCGGCACCATTGAGCAGACTGAAGTGGATGCCGCCAACTATCAAGCGGGCGTGGACGCCATGCGCCGCACACTGGCAGAGGGTTACCGCTTGTTGAGCATAAGAGTTGATCGTTAAGCAGGTCGCCATGAAGTGCCCCTAGGTGCCGCCGAGCTGGTGCCATGCTAACGCTCAGAATGTCGCTGTAAAGTTGTATTTGAAGTGGTCAACCGTCCCCCAATGGGTTGGCCACTTCATTTTTTATGCCCGCGAGCAGTAGCCGGCTATCAGGCAAGTTCCCTATGGTCCAAGATGTAGCGTTGCCGAGTTGCTGCCCGCCGTAGTCAGGTTCTTTTCAACCAATGACGACACATCGGGAGAGTGGGGCCAAGCTGCCCGGGCACGTCCCCCACTGTGCGGGATGCAGTACGCGGCCCTAGGGCGTGTCTCCCAAATAGGTTGGTCGTTGGTTGATTAACTTGGAGGGTGTCGCGTTTTCAAGTTTTTACAGATGACCAATGGGCCCGTGT
>NZ_JBHUYE010000037.1:3969-5806 GCF_042668835.1 Specibacter sp. NPDC057265 | reverse complement strand
GTTGTTGTTTGAGAACTCAATAGTGTGCCAAGTTTTATTGATACCAATTTATTGTTTTATGGATTGGTTATTTGGTTGGTTGTTGCCGCCCCTGTGGTGATGACTGGCTGTTTAGCTGGTTTCGAATTTAGTGCGCGCATTCATCATCTTTTTCCGGTGTGTTTGTGTGTGTCTGTTTGTTTTATTAACGGAGAGTTTGATCCTGGCTCAGGATGAACGCTGGCGGCGTGCTTAACACATGCAAGTCGAACGATGAACCCGCTTGCGGGGGATTAGTGGCGAACGGGTGAGTAACACGTGAGTAACCTGCCCTTAACTCTGGGATAAGCCTTGGAAACGGGGTCTAATACTGGATATTGACTTTTCACCGCATGGTGGAGGGTTGAAAGATTTATTGGTTTTGGATGGACTCGCGGCCTATCAGCTTGTTGGTGGGGTAATGGCCTACCAAGGCGACGACGGGTAGCCGGCCTGAGAGGGTGACCGGCCACACTGGGACTGAGACACGGCCCAGACTCCTACGGGAGGCAGCAGTGGGGAATATTGCACAATGGGCGAAAGCCTGATGCAGCGACGCCGCGTGAGGGATGACGGCCTTCGGGTTGTAAACCTCTTTCAGTAGGGAACAAGGCCAGTGTTTAGCTGGTTGAGGGTACTTGCAGAAGAAGCGCCGGCTAACTACGTGCCAGCAGCCGCGGTAATACGTAGGGCGCAAGCGTTATCCGGAATTATTGGGCGTAAAGAGCTCGTAGGCGGTTTGTCGCGTCTGCCGTGAAAGTCCGGGGCTCAACTCCGGATCTGCGGTGGGTACGGGCAGACTAGAGTGATGTAGGGGAGACTGGAATTCCTGGTGTAGCGGTGAAATGCGCAGATATCAGGAGGAACACCGATGGCGAAGGCAGGTCTCTGGGCATTAACTGACGCTGAGGAGCGAAAGCATGGGGAGCGAACAGGATTAGATACCCTGGTAGTCCATGCCGTAAACGTTGGGCACTAGGTGTGGGGGACATTCCACGTTTTCCGCGCCGTAGCTAACGCATTAAGTGCCCCGCCTGGGGAGTACGGCCGCAAGGCTAAAACTCAAAGGAATTGACGGGGGCCCGCACAAGCGGCGGAGCATGCGGATTAATTCGATGCAACGCGAAGAACCTTACCAAGGCTTGACATGAACCGGTAACACCTGGAAACAGGTGCCCCACTTTGTGGCCGGTTTACAGGTGGTGCATGGTTGTCGTCAGCTCGTGTCGTGAGATGTTGGGTTAAGTCCCGCAACGAGCGCAACCCTCGTTCTATGTTGCCAGCACGTGATGGTGGGGACTCATAGGAGACTGCCGGGGTCAACTCGGAGGAAGGTGAGGACGACGTCAAATCATCATGCCCCTTATGTCTTGGGCTTCACGCATGCTACAATGGCCGGTACAATGGGTTGCGATACTGTGAGGTGGAGCTAATCCCAAAAAGCCGGTCTCAGTTCGGATTGGGGTCTGCAACTCGACCCCATGAAGTCGGAGTCGCTAGTAATCGCAGATCAGCAACGCTGCGGTGAATACGTTCCCGGGCCTTGTACACACCGCCCGTCAAGTCACGAAAGTTGGTAACACCCGAAGCCCATGGCCCAACCCGTTAGGGAGGGAGTGGTCGAAGGTGGGACTGGCGATTGGGACTAAGTCGTAACAAGGTAGCCGTACCGGAAGGTGCGGCTGGATCACCTCCTTTCTAAGGAGCACCAAACGCTTTGGGCATGCACCGCATGGTGTGTGTTGCAAGTGTGAGGAGTCAAGGCTTGCTGCCAGAACGCATGTTTCTGGGTGAGCTGCTCAAGGGTGGAATATCAATG
>NZ_JBHUYE010000037.1:0-3872 GCF_042668835.1 Specibacter sp. NPDC057265 | reverse complement strand
GCGTTTGGCGCACTGTTGGGTCCTGGAACAACAACCCCCACACTTTTGTGTGGGTTGTTTGGTCCTGGTTTTCCTGCACATGACCGTGCCGTTCCCTTTGTTGTGGGGTGGTGGGGTGTGTGGTGGGGTTGTTGTTTGAGAACTACATAGTGAACGCGAGCATCTTTATAAGAAGCAATTTCTTTGAGATATTTGAACCTGGATCTGATGCTGTCCGTGTGCCCTTTTGGGGGTGTGTGGGTGGTGTTGGTTTTCATGGTTCTCTCGATGAGTATGATTGATCAGTTTGTGTGGTCAAGTTTTTAAGGGCACACGGTGGATGCCTTGGCATTAGGAGCCGATGAAGGACGTAGGAATCTGCGATAAGCCTCGGGGAGTTGATAACCGAACTTTGATCCGAGGGTGTCCGAATGGGGGAACCCCGCTACCCGTCGCGAGGCGAGGTGGTGACCTGCACCTGAATATATAGGGTGTGTGGAGGGAACGTGGGGAAGTGAAACATCTCAGTACCCACAGGAAGAGAAAACAATAGTGATTCCGTCAGTAGTGGCGAGCGAACGCGGAACAGGCTAAACCGTGTCATGTGTGATAGCCGGCGGGCGTTGCATGATGCGGGGTTGAGGGACCGTCCGTACCAGTTCTGCCGGATTGGTGGGGGGAATGGTGCATGTATAGGTGAACGACTTTGAATGGTTGGCCGTAGAGGGTGAGAGTCCCGTAACCGAAATGCAGTGCACTCCCTTGGATGGCATCCCAAGTAGCACGGGGCCCGAGAAATCCCGTGTGAATCTGTCAGGACCACCTGATAAGCCTAAATACTACCTAATGACCGATAGCGGACAAGTACCGTGAGGGAAAGGTGAAAAGTACCCCGGGAGGGGAGTGAAATAGTACCTGAAACCGTGTGCTTACAATCCGTCAGAGCGGGCGTGCCCTTTGGGGTAGTTGTTCCTGTGATGGCGTGCCTTTTGAAGAATGAGCCTGCGAGTTAGTGTTACGTCGCGAGGTTAACCCGTGTGGGGAAGCCGTAGCGAAAGCGAGTCTGAACAGGGCGAGTTGAGTGGCGTGATCTAGACCCGAAGCGAAGTGATCTACCCATGGCCAGGTTGAAGCGCGTGTAAGAGCGCGTGGAGGACCGAACCCACTTCAGTTGAAAATGGAGGGGATGAGCTGTGGGTAGGGGTGAAAGGCCAATCAAACTTCGTGATAGCTGGTTCTCCCCGAAATGCATTTAGGTGCAGCGTTGCGTGTTTCTTGCTGGAGGTAGAGCTACTGGATGGCTAATGGGCCCTACAAGGTTACTGACGTCAGCCAAACTCCGAATGCCGGCAAGTCAGAGCGTAGCAGTGAGACTGTGGGGGATAAGCTTCATAGTCGAGAGGGAAACAGCCCAGACCACCAACTAAGGCCCCTAAGCGTGTGCTAAGTGGGAAAGGATGTGGGATTGCTTAGACAACCAGGAGGTTGGCTTAGAAGCAGCCATCCTTAAAAGAGTGCGTAATAGCTCACTGGTCAAGTGATCCCGCGCCGACAATGTAGCGGGGCTCAAGTACACCGCCGAAGTTGTGGATTTCAAACACCACCCAAACAAGGACACTTGTGTTCCTTGTTCAGGGGTTTGGAGTGGTAGGGGAGCGTCGTGTGGGCATTGAAGCCGCAGTGTGAACTAGCGGTGGAGCCCACACGAGTGAGAATGCAGGCATGAGTAGCGAAAGACGGGTGAGAAACCCGTCCGCCGAATGATCAAGGGTTCCAGGGTCAAGCTAATCTGCCCTGGGTAAGTCGGGACCTAAGGCGAGGCCGACAGGCGTAGTCGATGGACAACGGGTTGATATTCCCGTACCGGTGAAGAACCGCCCCTATTGAACCAAGGATACTAACCACCCAAAGCTTTTCCCTGCGTGCCTTCGGGCCAGGGGGGATCGCTGCGCGTGGGACCTGACTTGGGGAGGTAAACGTATTAACAGGTGTGACGCAGGAAGGTAGCCGAGCCGGGCGATGGTAGACCCGGTCTAAGGATGTAGGATCCACGATAGGCAAATCCGTTGTGGTGTCTTCAATGACGATTCTGAGATCTGATGGGACCCCCGTTCGGGGGAATTCGGTGATCCTATGCTGCCTAGAAAAGCATCGACGTGAGGTTCAAACCGCCCGTACCCCAAACCGACACAGGTGATCAGGTAGAGAATACTAAGGCGATCGAGAGAATTATGGTTAAGGAACTCGGCAAAATGCCCCCGTAACTTCGGGAGAAGGGGGGCCTGCCCCGTGAAGGACACTAGCTGTCCGTGAGCGGGTGTGGGCCGCAGAGACCAGGGGGAAGCGACTGTTTACTAAAAACACAGGTCCGTGCGAAGTCGCAAGACGATGTATACGGACTGACTCCTGCCCGGTGCTGGAAGGTTAAGAGGACCGGTTAGTCCACCCTTGTGGTGGGCGAAGCTGAGAATTTAAGCCCCAGTAAACGGCGGTGGTAACTATAACCATCCTAAGGTAGCGAAATTCCTTGTCGGGTAAGTTCCGACCTGCACGAATGGAGTAACGACTTCCCCGCTGTCTCAACCATAAACTCGGCGAAATTGCAGTACGAGTAAAGATGCTCGTTACGCGCAGCAGGACGGAAAGACCCCGAGACCTTTACTATAGTTTGGTATTGGTGTTCGGAGTGGCTTGTGTAGGATAGGTGGGAGACTGTGAAACTGCAACGCCAGTTGTAGTGGAGTCATCGTTGAAATACCACTCTGGTCACTTTGGACATCTAACTTCGGCCCGTAATCCGGGTCAGGGACAGTGCCTGATGGGTAGTTTAACTGGGGCGGTTGCCTCCTAAAAAGTAACGGAGGCGCCCAAAGGTTCCCTCAGCCTGGTTGGCAATCAGGTTTCGAGTGTAAGTGCACAAGGGAGCTTGACTGTGAGAGGGACACCTCGAGCAGGGACGAAAGTCGGGACTAGTGATCCGGCGGCACATTGTGGAATGGCCGTCGCTCAACGGATAAAAGGTACCTCGGGGATAACAGGCTGATCTTGCCCAAGAGTCCATATCGACGGCATGGTTTGGCACCTCGATGTCGGCTCGTCGCATCCTGGGGCTGGAGTAGGTCCCAAGGGTTGGGCTGTTCGCCCATTAAAGCGGTACGCGAGCTGGGTTTAGAACGTCGTGAGACAGTTCGGTCCCTATCCGCTGCGCGCGCAGGAAATTTGAGAAGGGCTGTCCTTAGTACGAGAGGACCGGGACGGACGAACCTCTGGTGTGTCAGTTGTACTGCCAAGTGCATCGCTGATTAGCTACGTTCGGATGGGATAACCGCTGAAAGCATCTAAGCGGGAAGCCCGCTTCAAGATGAGATTTCCATACACGAAAGTGTGAGAGGCCCCCAGCTAGACCACTGGGTTGATAGGCCGGACGTGGAAGCGAGGACCATAAGACTCGTGAAGCTGACCGGTACTAATAAGCCGATAACTTACACCACACAACACTTACAAAATGCTCGCGTTCACTATGTGGTCCCCAACCAACAAACCCACCCGGTTTGTGCTTGGAACCAAAAAAACACAGAACAACTATGACCAACGCCACCACCACCTGGAACGGCCAAGGACACAGCCACCCTGTACAATAAAATAACTGTCAATCCACAACGACACCCAACAAACCACCCCCACACCCCTTACACGGTGTGGTGCGGAAAAGAGTTACGGTGGTCATAGCGTGGGGGAAACGCCCGGTCCCATCCCGAACCCGGAAGCTAAGACCCACAGCGCCGATGGTACTGCATCCGAGAGGATGTGGGAGAGTAGGACACCGCCGGACAAACAGTAACAGGTCGAGGCCCCACACCACACGGTGCGGGGCCTCCCACACTTAACACACA
>NZ_JBHUYE010000036.1:0-5907 GCF_042668835.1 Specibacter sp. NPDC057265 | reverse complement strand
GGATAACCTCACGATGCCATCCCGGGCGCATCCGTCTTCATTCGCTCGATGGGGAAACAGTCGCTCAGCGCTCGCGGCAAGAACACGTCCAGAACGTCCGATAGAGGCACCCCGTTACCCGGGTCTTGCTGACGGTTCACGCGGTAACGGAGGTCGCGGAACATGTTCGATCGGCACGGAATCGCAATGGTGATTTTAGGGCGTGGATGAGCTCAATACGCCGATGAACGACGCCCGATAGCCGGCAATCGAAAAGTTGGCGATGCCACATCGGGCTACATCCCGCGATGCTCAAATCTACGCGGAGAGGTGCAGCGGAAGGGCGGATGTTTGAATGTGGGCTTCGGCCAGCGCCCGCCACGAGTGCGGCGCCAGCTCGATCGATTTGATCAGCGGCGCAGAGCTGTGAATTGCTCGAGAACGGCAGACGCCTAGATCGGCGCGTTCGGCGCCCCGGCTCCAGGCAGGCCGCCCGCCTCGATCCCTTGTGCATTTCCGCCGCGCCAATGCAAAAACCCCCGCCTTTCGGGCGGGGGTTTCTGGCTTAGGGAGCCTGACGATTACCTACTTTCACACGGGAATCCGCACTATCATCGGCGTAGAGTCGTTTCACGGTCCTGTTCGGGATGGGAAGGGGTGGGACCGACTCGCTATGGTCATCAGGCAAAGAGGGTTGTTGCGCTGGCTTCGCAGCACAACCAATCCTGGAAGAAGCAGTAATCTTGAGTTGTGTGTATCACACACGAGAATCCAACTTGTCGCTTTGGATCGCGGCCGGTGCTGTCGCACGGCGCCGATCTACAAGGCAGACTTGTTATAGGATCAAGCCTTACGGGCAATTAGTATCAGTTAGCTGAACGCATTACTGCGCTTACACACCTGACCTATCAACGTCCTGGTCTCGAACGACCCTTCAAGGGGATCTAGTCCCCAGGGATATCTCATCTTAAGGCGAGTTTCCCGCTTAGATGCTTTCAGCGGTTATCTCTTCCGAACATAGCTACCCGGCGATGCCACTGGCGTGACAACCGGTACACCAGAGGTTCGTCCACTCCGGTCCTCTCGTACTAGGAGCAGCCCCCTTCAAATATCCAACGCCCACGGCAGATAGGGACCAAACTGTCTCACGACGTTTTAAACCCAGCTCACGTACCTCTTTAAATGGCGAACAGCCATACCCTTGGGACCGGCTACAGCCCCAGGATGAGATGAGCCGACATCGAGGTGCCAAACACCGCCGTCGATATGAACTCTTGGGCGGTATCAGCCTGTTATCCCCAGAGTACCTTTTATCCGTTGAGCGATGGCCCTTCCATACAGAACCACCGGATCACTATGACCTGCTTTCGCACCTGCTCGACTTGTCGGTCTCGCAGTTAAGCACGCTTATGCCATTGCACTATCAGCACGATTTCCGACCGTACCTAGCGTACCTTCGTACTCCTCCGTTACGCTTTGGGAGGAGACCGCCCCAGTCAAACTGCCTACCATGCACTGTCCCCGACCCGGATCACGGGCCAAGGTTAGAACCTCAAACAAACCAGGGTGGTATTTCAAGGACGGCTCCACCGAAACTAGCGTTCCGGTTTCATAGCCTCCCACCTATCCTACACAGATCGGTTCAAAGTCCAATGCAAAGCTACAGTAAAGGTTCATGGGGTCTTTCCGTCTAGCCGCGGGTAGATTGCATCATCACAAACACTTCAACTTCGCTGAGTCTCGGGAGGAGACAGTGTGGCCATCGTTACGCCATTCGTGCAGGTCGGAACTTACCCGACAAGGAATTTCGCTACCTTAGGACCGTTATAGTTACGGCCGCCGTTTACCGGGACTTCAATCAAGAGCTTGCACCCCATCATTTAATCTTCCGGCACCGGGCAGGCGTCACACCCTATACGTCCACTTTCGTGTTTGCAGAGTGCTGTGTTTTTATTAAACAGTCGCAGCCACCAGTTTATTGCAACCCCTTCACCCTTCTGGCGCAAGCCAGTCAAGCTACAAGGGCGTACCTTATCCCGAAGTTACGGTACCAATTTGCCGAGTTCCTTCTCCCGAGTTCTCTCAAGCGCCTTAGAATACTCATCTCGCCCACCTGTGTCGGTTTGCGGTACGGTCATCATTAGACTGAAGCTTAGAGGCTTTTCTTGGAACCACTTCCAATTGCTTCGCTCCCTAAGGAGCTCGCGCCACACCCTTGAATTCCGCACCCGGATTTGCCTAAGTGCCTTCTCCAATGCAGCGACCGGGACTTCCAACACCCGGACAACCTTCCGCGATCCGTCCCCCCATCGCATCTAACAATGGTGCAGGAATATTGACCTGCTTCCCATCAGCTACGCATTTCTGCCTCGCCTTAGGGGCCGACTCACCCTACGCCGATGAACGTTGCGTAGGAAACCTTGGGCTTACGGCGAGGGGGCCTTTCACCCCCTTTATCGCTACTCATGTCAGCATTCGCACTTCCGATACCTCCAGCACCCTTTACAAGGCACCTTCGCAGGCTTACGGAACGCTCTCCTACCATGCGAGCAAAGCTCGCATCCGCAGCTTCGGTATATAGCTTAGCCCCGTTACATCTTCCGCGCAGGACGACTCGATCAGTGAGCTATTACGCTTTCTTTAAAGGGTGGCTGCTTCTAAGCCAACCTCCTGACTGTTTTAGCCTTCCCACTTCGTTTCCCACTTAGCTATATTTGGGGACCTTAGCTGGCGGTCTGGGTTGTTTCCCTCTTGACACCGGACGTTAGCACCCGATGTCTGTCTCCCGTGATTGCACTCTTCGGTATTCGGAGTTTGCTATGGCGGGGTAATCTGCAATAGACCCCCCAACCATGACAGTGCTCTACCCCCGAAGGTGAGACACGAGGCACTACCTAAATAGTTTTCGGAGAGAACCAGCTATTTCCAGGTTTGTTTAGCCTTTCACCCCTATCCACAGCTCATCCCCTAACTTTTCAACGTTAGTGGGTTCGGACCTCCAGTACGTGTTACCGCACCTTCATCCTGGCCATGGATAGATCACCTGGTTTCGGGTCTACGCCCAGCAACTGAACGCCCTATTCGGACTCGCTTTCGCTACGCCTGCCCTATACGGTTAAGCTTGCTACTGAACGTAAGTCGCTGACCCATTATACAAAAGGTACGCCGTCACCCCTTACGAGGCTCCGACTGTTTGTATGCATGCGGTTTCAGGATCTATTTCACTCCCCTCCCGGGGTTCTTTTCGCCTTTCCCTCACGGTACTGGTTCACTATCGGTCGATCACGAGT
Organism: Specibacter sp. NPDC057265; assembly: GCF_042668835.1. Taxonomy (NCBI): domain Bacteria; kingdom Bacillati; phylum Actinomycetota; class Actinomycetes; order Micrococcales; family Micrococcaceae; genus Specibacter; species Specibacter sp. NPDC057265. The sequence goes on along the minus strand of NZ_JBHUYE010000036.1, from coordinate 2,638 downwards.
ATTTAGCCTTGGAGGATGGTCCCCCCATCTTCAGACAGGATTTCACGTGTCCCGCCCTACTTGTCGCACACCTAGTTCTTTCATACTGTTTTCGCCTACAGGGCTATCACCTGCTATGGCCGCACTTTCCAGAGCGTTCGGCTAACAATACAAATAAAGAGTGCAAGGCTCATCCCATTTCGCTCGCCACTACTTTGGGAATCTCGGTTGATTTCTTTTCCTGCGGTTACTTAGATGTTTCAGTTCACCGCGTTCGCTTCGCATGGCCTATGTATTCAGCCATGGATACTCCAAAAGGAGTGGGTTTCCCCATTCGGACATCTACGGATCAAAGCTTGTTTGCCAGCTCCCCGTAGCTTTTCGCAGGCTACCGCGTCCTTCATCGCCTGTGATCGCCAAGGCATCCACCACATGCACTTGTTCGCTTGACCCTATAACGAGTCTGTCTCGCGACAGTCGCTACAGGTTGAGTTCTCGCGTTGTGCCGTATTCCAATTGAGTCAAACATAGAGTTCGAATCATCTTGAGATACATCGATACAATCACAACCCGGATAGTTTCCACGTCCATCTCAAGACGCTTCCGCTATCCAAATTACTTACTTCTTCCAGATTGTTAAAGAACGACAGCCGATACTTTCGTACCACTCTGACTGGCTCAATCGCCAATGACAAAGACTCGAACAATCGTCATTCGAATGTTTGTCATTGAAGATTGGTGGAGGCAGACGGGATCGAACCGACGACCCCCTGCTTGCAAAGCAGGTGCTCTCCCAGCTGAGCTATGCCCCCATGAGTACAGATAACCTCAGGTACCTACCGCCAGACAATGATGGGTCTGGTTGGATTCGAACCAACGACCCCCGCCTTATCAAGACGGTGCTCTAACCGACTGAGCTACAGACCCCTGAGTCTGTCTTTAAATTTACAGCCGATAAGCGTGAGCGCTCAACTTTGCGAGAAGCTCTGGAAAGGAGGTGATCCAGCCGCACCTTCCGATACGGCTACCTTGTTACGACTTCACCCCAGTCATGAATCCTACCGTGGTGACCGTCCTCCTTGCGGTTAGACTAGCCACTTCTGGTAAAACCCACTCCCATGGTGTGACGGGCGGTGTGTACAAGACCCGGGAACGTATTCACCGCGGCATGCTGATCCGCGATTACTAGCGATTCCAGCTTCATGCACTCGAGTTGCAGAGTGCAATCCGGACTACGATCGGTTTTCTGGGATTAGCTCCCCCTCGCGGGTTGGCAACCCTCTGTTCCGACCATTGTATGACGTGTGAAGCCCTACCCATAAGGGCCATGAGGACTTGACGTCATCCCCACCTTCCTCCGGTTTGTCACCGGCAGTCTCCTTAGAGTGCTCTTGCGTAGCAACTAAGGACAAGGGTTGCGCTCGTTGCGGGACTTAACCCAACATCTCACGACACGAGCTGACGACAGCCATGCAGCACCTGTGCGCCGGTTCTCTTTCGAGCACTCCCACCTCTCAGCGGGATTCCGACCATGTCAAGGGTAGGTAAGGTTTTTCGCGTTGCATCGAATTAATCCACATCATCCACCGCTTGTGCGGGTCCCCGTCAATTCCTTTGAGTTTTAATCTTGCGACCGTACTCCCCAGGCGGTCAACTTCACGCGTTAGCTACGTTACTAAGGAAATGAATCCCCAACAACTAGTTGACATCGTTTAGGGCGTGGACTACCAGGGTATCTAATCCTGTTTGCTCCCCACGCTTTCGTGCATGAGCGTCAGTATTGGCCCAGGGGGCTGCCTTCGCCATCGGTATTCCTCCACATCTCTACGCATTTCACTGCTACACGTGGAATTCTACCCCCCTCTGCCATACTCTAGCCTGCCAGTCACCAATGCAGTTCCCAGGTTGAGCCCGGGGATTTCACATCGGTCTTAGCAAACCGCCTGCGCACGCTTTACGCCCAGTAATTCCGATTAACGCTCGCACCCTACGTATTACCGCGGCTGCTGGCACGTAGTTAGCCGGTGCTTATTCTTCCGGTACCGTCATCCCCCGACTGTATTAGAGCCAAGGATTTCTTTCCGGACAAAAGTGCTTTACAACCCGAAGGCCTTCTTCACACACGCGGCATTGCTGGATCAGGCTTTCGCCCATTGTCCAAAATTCCCCACTGCTGCCTCCCGTAGGAGTCTGGGCCGTGTCTCAGTCCCAGTGTGGCTGGTCGTCCTCTCAGACCAGCTACTGATCGTCGCCTTGGTAGGCCTTTACCCCACCAACTAGCTAATCAGCCATCGGCCAACCCTATAGCGCGAGGCCCGAAGGTCCCCCGCTTTCATCCGTAGATCGTATGCGGTATTAATCCGGCTTTCGCCGGGCTATCCCCCACTACAGGACATGTTCCGATGTATTACTCACCCGTTCGCCACTCGCCACCAGGTGCAAGCACCCGTGCTGCCGTTCGACTTGCATGTGTAAGGCATGCCGCCAGCGTTCAATCTGAGCCAGGATCAAACTCTTCAGTTTAAACCTGTTACTGTTTTCGGTTCAGTTAAGAACCGGTCGCTCACTCAAAGCTGACAGGAATATGAATCACTTCATAAACCTGACTTACTTTAGTGTGAGACTCTTGATACTTTCGCTATCTGATCCGAGGATCAGC
>NZ_JBHUYE010000035.1:0-6224 GCF_042668835.1 Specibacter sp. NPDC057265 | reverse complement strand
TACTATCAACTCACGAGGCATCCGAGAATATAATAACACACACGTGTTTCTGAAGATAACAGTGCCTGATGACACGGTCCCTGACTCCTAAGGAAGCAGCACAATGACTGACGCAAATCCCACCGCCGCACTCTCCGCCGCAGGTGTTTCCATTTGGCTTGACGATCTTTCCCGCAACCGCATCACCAGCGGCAACCTTGCTGAACTCATTGCGGAAAAAAATGTTGTTGGTGTCACCACCAACCCCAGCATTTTTGAGGCCGCCATCACCAAGAGTGACGACTACAAGGCCGAGCTGAAGAAGTTCTCCGCCGCCGGCATCAGCGCCGAGGACGCGGTGTTCGCCCTGACCACCTCGGATGTGGCCGACGGCTGTGACATCTTTGCCCCGCTGTACGATGCCACCAAGGGCAGGGATGGCCGGGTGTCCATTGAAGTGGATCCACGCAAGGCCTGGGACACCGAGGCCACCGTTGAAGAAGCGAAGCTGCTGTACTCCACGGTGAATAAAAAGAACGTGCTCGTAAAGATCCCCGCCACCTTGGAGGGCCTGGCCGCCATCACCTCCACTTTGGGGGCCGGCATCAGCGTCAACGTCACCTTGATCTTCTCGCTGGAGCGCTACCGTGAGGTCATGAATGCCTTCATCAGCGGCATTGAACTGGCCAAGGCCAACGGGCACAACCTGGCGGAAATCCACTCCGTTGCCTCCTTCTTCGTCTCCCGCGTGGACACTGAAATTGACAACCGGCTGGAAGCCATCGGCAGTGACGAGGCCAAGGCGCTGAAGGGCAAGGCCGGCTTGGCGAATGCCCGCCTGGCGTACCAGGCCTTTGAGCAGACCTTTGACTCGGAGCGGTGGGCGCTGCTGGCCGATGCCGGAGCCAACGCCCAGCGTCCCCTGTGGGCTTCCACGGGCGTGAAGGATCCCGCCTACCCGGACACCATGTACGTCACCGAGCTGGTGGCAGCGAATGTGGTCAACACCATGCCGGAAAAAACCCTCAACGCCACCTTTGACCACGGCGAGGTCACGGGTGACACCATCACCGGCAGCTACGCGGACGCCAATGAGTTGTTGAACCAGCTCGAAGCGCTGGGTGTCTCCTACAACGACGTCGTGAAGGTCCTGGAGACCGAGGGGCTGGACAAGTTCGTGGCCAGCTGGAAGGACCTGCTCAACCATGTCCAGGCTGCCCTCGACGCCGTTGGCGCGGAGGACTGAGGCACATGACATCGCTGGGATTTGCCGCCACGGGGGCCGCGCAGGCGGCCGGGGCGCAGCACTTGTTGACCCTGGTCGCCGACCAGGTGGCCTCACGCATTTTCGCCCAGGACGCCACACTCTGGGGTCCGGAGGCGGAAGCCGAATCCGCCATCCGCCTGGGCTGGGTGGCGGCGCCGGAAATTTCCGCCTCCCTTCCGGCCGAAATCGCCGCGCTGCGCGGGGAGCTCCTGGCGGAAGGCATTGACCGCATTGTGCTCTGCGGCATGGGCGGGTCGTCCCTGGCCCCGGAAGTCATCACCGCCACTGCCGGGGTTGAACTGACGGTGCTGGACAGCACGGACCCGGCGCAGGTGCGTGCCGCGGTGCAGGACCGCCTCGCGAGCACAGCCATTGTGGTCTCCTCCAAGTCCGGCTCCACCCTGGAGACGGATTCGCAGCGCAGGATCTTTGAGCAGGAGTTCACGGCCGCGGGCATTGATGCAAAGTCACGCATCATCATTGTCACCGATCCCGGTTCACCCCTGGACGTCTCGGCCCGCGAGGCCGGATACCGCAAGGTCTTCAACGCCGACCCCAATGTGGGCGGGCGTTATTCGGGTTTGACGGCCTTTGGCCTGGTGCCTTCGGGCCTGGCCGGTGTGGACGTGGCGGCCCTGTTGGATTCGGCCGAGGAAGCGGCGGAAATGCTCCGCGATGACGACGTCGACAATGTGGGCCTGCGCCTGGGCGCCGCACTGGGTGGCACGAGCCCGCTGCGCGACAAGATAGTGATTGTCGATGACGGTTCGCCCCTGGTGGGCTTCGCGGACTGGGCCGAGCAGCTCCTGGCCGAATCCACCGGCAAGCTCGGCACCGGGGTGCTGCCCGTGGTGGCCTCCGCCGACTCCCCCGAGGTCACAGCCGGGGCTCCGGATGTGCTGGTGGTACGCCTGGTGGCGGAGGACTCCGAGGTGGAGCTTCGCGACAACGAGGTCAGCATTTCCGGCGGCCTCGGCGCCCAAATGATGGTGTGGGAGTTCGCCACGGCCGTGGCCGGCCGGCTGCTGGGCATCAACCCCTTTGACCAGCCGGATGTCGAGGCCGCAAAATCCGCTGCCCGCAGCATGTTGGATGCCACCTTCGCCCCGGTGCCTGCACTGTTCGTCGACGGTGCCGTGGAGGTCCGCGCAGGCACCCCGGATGCCCCCTGGCTTGCCGGCGCAACATCGCTGCCGGAGGCGTTGACGGCCCTGCTGCGCACCCTGGAACCCAACGGCTACCTCAGCGTCCAAGTGTATTTGGACCGTCTGGGCCTGGCTCCGCTGGCCGAAATCCGCGAGCCGCTGGCCGGTGCCACCGGGCGCCCGGTGACCTTTGGCTGGGGCCCGCGCTTCCTGCACTCCACCGGCCAGTTCCACAAGGGCGGCCCAGCCGTGGGCGTGTTCCTGCAGGTGACTGGTGCGCCGGAGCAGGATTTGGCCATCCCGGACCGGCCCTTTGGTTTTGGTGAACTGATTGCCGCGCAGGCGGCCGGGGATGCCACGGTGCTGGCCGAGCACGGGCGGCCCGTGCTGCGCCTGCATTTGACCGATGTTGCCGCCGGTGCCGCTGAACTTCAATCCGCCGTGGCCGGACTTGCGGGCCACCACCTAAACGGTTAAGGCTGTTGACTCAATCCATGTCCCCCACATCCCATGAAAACCCGCTCCGGGACGGCCGCGACCGCAGGCTGTCCCGGGTGGCGGGCCCGTCCTCGCTGGTGCTCTTTGGAGTCACCGGCGACCTCTCCCGCAAAAAGCTCATGCCGGCCGTTTATGACCTGGCCAACAGGGGTTTGCTGCCACCTAGTTTCGCCCTGGTCGGCTTTGCCCGCCGGGACTGGTCCGACGCCGAGTTCGCCGCCCAGGTCAAGGAATCGGTGCAGGCCCACTGCCGTACGCCCTTTGATGAGAATGTCTGGACCCAACTGCGCGAAGGCATCCGTTTTGTGCAGGGTGAATTTGATGACGACTCCGCATATCAGCGGCTGAAGGAAACGCTGGCTGAACTCGATGCCGTGCGCGGCACCCGGGGCAACCACGCCTTCTACCTCTCCATCCCGCCGAAGGCCTTTGAATTGGTCTGCCGCCAGCTTTCCGAGCACGGCTTGGCACAGACCGGGGACGAGAGCTGGCGCCGGGTGGTCATTGAAAAGCCCTTTGGCCACAATCTGGAATCAGCCCGGGCCTTGAATGACATTGTGGAATCGGTGTTCCCGCCCGATGCCGTGTTCCGAATTGACCACTACCTGGGCAAGGAGACGGTGCAGAACATCCTGGCACTGCGCTTTGCAAACCAGTTCTTTGAGCCGCTTTGGAACGCCAACTACGTCGACCATGTGCAAATCACCATGGCGGAGGACATTGGCACCGGCGGGCGTGCCGGCTATTACGACGGCGTGGGAGCTGCCCGTGACGTGATTCAAAACCACCTGCTGCAGCTGCTGGCGCTGACGGCCATGGAGGAGCCCATTTCCTTCAACGCCGAGCACCTGCGGGCCGAAAAGGAAAAGGTGCTGGCAGCGGTCAAGCTGCCCGATGACCTTTCCAAGCACTCGGCGCGGGGCCAGTTTGCCGGTGGGTGGCAGGGCGGGGAGTATGTCCAGGGCTACCTTGAGGAAGAGGGCATCCCCGCGGACTCCACCACCGAGACCTACGCTGCGGTCCGCCTGGACGTGAACACCCGGCGTTGGGCCGGTGCGCCTTTTTACCTGCGCGCGGGCAAACGGCTCGGGCGCCGCGTGACGGAAATTGCCGTGGTGTTCAAACGCGCCCCCAACCTGTTGTTCACCGACCACGCCGAGGACGACTTCGGCCAAAACGCGGTGGTCATCCGGGTCCAGCCCGATGAGGGTGTCACCATCCGCTTTGGCTCCAAGGTTCCCGGCACCCAAATGGAGGTCCGGGACGTCACCATGGACTTTGGCTATGGGCACGCCTTCACGGAATCAAGCCCGGAAGCTTATGAACGCCTGATCCTTGATGTGCTCCTGGGTGAGCCGCCGCTGTTTCCGCGGCATGAAGAGGTTGAGCTGTCCTGGAAGATCCTGGACCCTTTTGAGGAATTTTGGGCGGCGGAAGCCCAACAGCCCGAAAGCTACAAGCCGGGAAGCTGGGGTCCGGCCTCGGCTGAGCAACTACTAAAGCAAGACGGAAGGACGTGGCGCAGACCGTGATTGTTGAACTGCCGAACACGACGACTTCCAAAATCACCAAGGAAATCGTCAATATGCGCGAGCAGGGAGGCGTCGTGGCCCTGGGCCGCGTGCTGACCCTGGTGGTGATCACCAGCAGCGGTGCGGAGGAGGAAGCCATCACCGCCGCCAACCTCGCCAGCCGTGAGCATCCCTGCCGCATCATTGTGTTGGCCGCCGGATCGGCTGATGAAGCCACCCGCTTGGATGGGGAGATCCGCGTGGGCGGCGACGCCGGTGCCTCCGAGGTGATTGTCCTGCGGGGATCCGGCGAGCTCGCTGCCGAAAATGAATCCCTGGTCTCGGCCCTGCTGCTGCCTGATGCGCCCATTGTGGCCTGGTGGCCCCGGCAGGCGCCCAAGTTCCCCAGCGAATCCCCCATTGGCAGGATCGCGCACCGCCGGATCACCGACTCCAGCAGTGCCGCGGACCCCCGCGAAGCCCTGTCGGGCATGGCCCACAGCTACGCCGACGGTGACACCGACCTGGCGTGGACCCGGCTGACCAATTGGCGCATTCAACTCGCTGCCGCACTGGACCAGTACGACGGCTCGGATCCCATCACAGCCATCAGTGTCGAGGGCGCCAGCGATTCGCCCAGCACGCTGCTGCTGGCGGCGTGGCTGCAGCTTGCCCTCGCGGTGCCCGTCAGCCTGTCCGAAAACATCGCAGGCTCCGGGATTGGCAGTGTCACCCTTGAGCGCAGCGAGGGCCGGGTTGAACTGCGGCGTCCCGATGCCATGAACGCGGTGCTCAGCCAGACCGGGCAGCCGGAGCAGAAAATTGCGTTGCCGCGCCGTTCCCTGCAGGACTGCCTGGCCGAGGAACTGCGCCGCCTGGATCCCGACGAGGTGTTTGGTGAAGTGCTCACCAAAGGCCTGGCCAAACTCCCCTCCCCCAAGAAGGTGGCACACTCATGACGAAAAACGTCCGTATTACACCCCATCCTTCCTTCGACGTCCTTGCAGCCACCACTGCGGCGCGGCTGATCACGCGCTTGTTGGATGTGCAAAGCGAACGTGGTGAAGCCACGGTGGTGTTGACCGGAGGCAGCGTGGGAATTGCCACCTTGCGTGCGGTGGCGGCCTCCCCGGCCCGCCTGGCCGTGGACTGGGCCAAGGTGAACTTTTGGTTCGGGGACGAACGTTTCGTTCCAGCGGATTCCGCCGATCGCAACGCCGGCCAGGCGGCGCAGGCGCTGCTGGACTACATCCCCGTGGATCCGCTGCGGGTCCACATCATGGCAGCAGCTGACCAGGTGGCCGACGCCGAAGAGGCCGCTGCGCGGTATGCCGGTGAACTGGCCGGTGCCGCCCGTGCCGAATGGGAGGGCAAGGACGACGCCGCCACCGACACGGCGCCGGCGGTGCCACGCTTTGACGTGCTGCTCCTGGGCCTGGGACCGGATGCGCACATTGCCTCGCTCTTTCCGGAAATGGCGGGGATCCGCACCAAGGGCGTCCCTGTTGTTGCTGTCCGCAACTCTCCCAAGCCACCGGCCGAGCGGGTGTCACTGACCCTGGAGACCATTAATTCCGCGGAGGAAATCTGGATAGTGGCCGCAGGCGCGGACAAGGCCGCCGCCGTGGGGCTGGGCTTGGCCGGTGCCAGCGAGGTGCAGGTCCCCGCCTCCGGCGCCCGCGGGAAGGTCAAGACCCTGTGGCTGTTGGACGAGGCCGCCGCGGCCAAGGTTCCTGCAGCGCTCATGCGCGTGGAGCACTAGGGAGCTGCCCCAGGCAGTGCATAAAGGAAGGACCCCGCCGCGGCGGGGTCCTTCCTTTATGC
>NZ_JBHUYE010000034.1:0-12944 GCF_042668835.1 Specibacter sp. NPDC057265 | reverse complement strand
CGCACGGCACGATCACGAACTTCGGTTGGGTATCTCTTGGGCATGATTGCCATCTTTCTCAAAAAAGACAGCGGCATCAAATCCGGGACGGTTCATTATCAACTGGTCAATAAGTTTGACCATGGCGGACACCGAGACATTGGGTTGCCGGCTCCCAGGAACCGGCAACATCGGTGTCTCCTCCGACTGGAGAGGAGTCAGAGTGTAATGTGCTGTTTCCGAACCGATGTCGTCATGGTGCACGGGGGCTCGACGTGGATTGGCGCACCATCAGCTCGGTAGGGATCTTCGAGCGCTGAGGGCTGTCACGGTTTTCCATCGCCGCGCGCAGCACCTCCATGGCCTTAGCCCCCAAAGCGCTGAAGTCCTGCCGCACGGTGGTTAGTGGCGGAAGTAAATGTCGTGCGACCGGCAAATCATCGAAACCGATGATACTCACATCCTCAGGGACCCGTATGCCGTTGTCGTGAAGGCCGTGGATGATGCCAAACGCCATTTCGTCGTTGCCCGCGAAGATCGCCGTATACTCAGGCATCTTTCGAATCCCGGAAGCGAAATCGAACCCGAAATCACCGCTCCAGTCCCCGACCACCACTGCCCGTTCCCTTAGACCCCAGGACTTTACCCGGGCATGGAACGCTCGTTCGCGGGCACTCGCATCCAGCCAGTCCAAGGGTCCTGCGACATGGAGAATATCTCGATGGCCAAGAGCAACCAGATGGTCCACGGCCAGGTTGGTGCCCAGATGCTGGTCGACACCCACGGTAAGGAATGTCGGGTCCTTCCTGGACTTGACCACTAAAACCGGCACGCTTATGGACATTTTCCGCAAAGCCGCGACTGATGATGAACGGGGCGCGATAACACACAGCGCGTCGACTCCCTGCGCCAAAAGCTCACCCACTGCATTATTAGCCGTGACGCCGTCGTCATCTTGCACTGCGAAAGAGGTTACTGCATAGCCGGTCTCCCGCGCAGCAAGCTCGATCGCACGTAGAGTGCTTGCAGGTCCATACTCCACTCCACTGTCCATGATCACGCCAATTCGCCGCGTCCGGTCCGTTGCAAGGGCCCTGGCTGCACTATTAGGCCGGAAACCGAGCTCCTCGATGATATCCAGAACCCGTTGTCTCGTAGCGGGTCGAATATTCGGATGCCCGTTTAATACTCGTGAAACCGTCATATGCGACACGTCGGCTAAGGACGCGATGTCCCGAATGTTCAACTTGGACGGCCGCCCATTCAAACTCACCCCACCCTCGTCCCGCTTAGAACCAGTCATCAACTCCATGCCCCCTAGCAATCTAAATCGCACCGCATAATTAGCTGGACCGGGGGAGGTATCCGCCGAACCGATTGGTCTGCCGCCCGAAACAAGGAGGAAATACGTCCCCTGCCCGCGAGCCGAGGGACGACCACCGAACCGCCAAAAATCAGAACGTGGAACGGCCATCGCAAACCCAACAACCTTGGCAACGCCCGCGCGCAGCCGTCTACGGAAAATCCTTCATCCAAGCTTTGTGCTTCCTACATCCTGCCACCAATAACTTGAACGCTCATACTGCCGTCCTGAACATCCGTGGCAGATAGCGAGTCTGTCAATTTTCGGTGTAACTGGTTTTGATTTTATTTCTTGCCGGCAGACAGTCGTCCGTCGAAGGTGACCTCGAAGGCGTTCAGCGCGGCCTTCCAGCGGTTGGACCAGCGTTGTCGGCCTTGTCCCGGTGGCGTCAAGACTCATGATCGCCAGATAGACGCATTTGAGCACGGCCTCCTCGGTGGGGAAGTGTCCGCGAGCGTTCACCGCCCTGCGGATGCGTGCGTTGATGCTCTCGGTGGCGTTGGTCGTGCAGATGATGGCGCGTATCTCGCGGTCGAACTACAGGAAGGGCACGAATTCGGCCCAGGCGTTGCCCCACGCAATGATTTGCGACCGCACGGACCGATCGCCATCCTCCCCCTGGCTGTTCTCCTGCGCCCGTCCTCGACCGCATTCTTCGACATGGCAGCGGCGAATTCTCTGAGTAGGGGCGGTAGTGGGAGCCCCCTACGGCCTATGGTTAAGATAGGTTATGGACTTCTATTGCGACTTGGCCTTTTGGGTCGAGGGCTCCTTGCGGCCAGTGATCGTGGCGGAGACATAAATCAGCGTTCCTGAAGCAACGGCGAGGCAGCCAAGGATCCACCATGATGTCCTCTGGGTCCCGGTCAATGGCAGCTTCTCCATATGGCAACTTTCCACGTCACCGCAGTGCCATCGTGGAGTGATCTCGACAAGAATGGTCACTTCCCCGGTCTCGCCCTCCGATGCGTGAACGGGTAAAGAAGCCGTTCCCAGAGCCAGGGTCAGAGCCAGCAGTAAGGCGAGTGTGAACTTTTTGAAGTAGCGTGCAAAGATGCCCCCGGATAGTTGCGTCTGCATTGCGATGCCTTTCGGTCATTTCTGCGAAGCAGGGTTATTCATGGTGTTCGACTCTTTCGGTTTTTGCAGCTGATCCCGCACGGCGTCCTTCCTCGTGGGCTTCCCGTACCAACCGCGCCACTGATAGAGCCTGCCTCCGTCGTCCCCAGAACAGACCGACGACTATTAGGCCCACCGCTACCAGTATTGCGAGCTGTGGCCAAGGGACTGCCCATAGCGGCACGTCTCGGGCAATGGGTGCCAGTCGTTGCTCAGAACCATCGGGGGCTGCCATACTTTGGTCGAGCGCGAGAGGCAGTGAGACGAAACCTACCGGCCAAAGTCGTGGAAGGTGGATCGTCATCTCGTGCGTATCGCCGGGCAGCAGGTCGACTGCTTTCCCTGCCTCGGTGTCGCTGTCCGGGATTCTTACGCCGTCGTGTGCAATGGATCCTGTCACGGAGAGTCTCACATTGCCCGTATTTTGGAGCACATAGACCAGATCCGCTGCGCCTGGCTGGAAAGGGTTCCAGCTTGTTTCGAATGTTGCGTGGGCCTGGACTTCGAGTTGGGGTTGCAGCGAACCGGTCACGCGGATCATCACGCGAAATCCGACCCTGCTTTCCACGTTCAATTTACCGGCTCCCTCGCCCCCGCCTTGGGAGCGGATCGACGCGGCGATACCTGCCGCATGGTCGCCAGGGCTTGCGTTCGGGGGAACGGTTACATGGAATGGGACTGTACGGATTTCGCCGGCGGGCACGGTTACGGCCTCGACAACGGTAATCCATCTGCCCGCGTCGACGGATTTTTTGTTGGACGGAATCATGTTAAACCGGCCGGTGGGCGTGAGATAGCCGTCTGCGGCATTAATCGCGAAGGTAATTTCACGGTTGCTGAAGTTACGCACTGCGAGATGATCTGCAGCTTCGGCCCCTGGATCGATTATCAGATCTACGCCGGTACGGCCATCGGGACCACTTTCGTCCGCGGGGCTTGCCGACCATGTCACGGGCTGATCCTTGTCCCCCGAGTTTGCAGCTGACGCACTCGCAATGGACGCGATAAACATGAGCCCCAAGACAACACATGCAGCCACGGATCGGACAAGTGCTCGCCGTGCCTGGCCCGGTCCAGCCTGTTTCATGGTGTTCATATCAGGTCCGCCGGGCGCTGCATGAATGCATGGATGTTGTTGTTCCATGAGACACGAGGGCGGTCATGCCTATCTTCCGTGCCACTAAACCAAAATTGCCCATTTTTCATGCCTCCTAGAAGAGAAGTATCAGATTGTCCGGCGAGGACGCCGGACTTCGAGAACAAGGAAGGGGCCCACCGGACCGGACACGGCCGCCGGCCCCTTCCCGATCAGTTACAGGTCTTTGCGTCGTACCCGGCCTGCACCGACGTCGTCACCGGCGAGCCATTAATACTCGCCGAAGCCTCAACAGTGACCGTACCGGCCGGCACACTCCTGGCACGGGTCGTGAACGCATGCGCCACGTTCTTCCCCGGTGCCACCGAAGCAAACGCCTTCGAACCATAGGCCGAAGACACCGACACGCTCACCGGAACAGACTCACCATTAGTGGCCTGCACCGTCACCAACACCTTCCCGCCAAGACACCGGGTCCCCACCACCGCCGGCACAGCCAACGGCCGCGACGCAGCCTTGATGACGGCGAGTTCGGACAGCCTGAGATTGAGTTCCGTGACGGGTGCATCTATCTGGTTCTGTGTGCCGAATCCGTTGCTTTTTGCTGTTTTGGCCTTGGCCAGCTCCGTCTCCATCGCAGCCCAGGCCTGTGCCGGGTATTCCGCTTGCTTCAGGCTTTGTGCCTGCGTGATCGCGGCATCCAGCCCTGTCGGATCGAGCGGCTTGTTCTCGTCGGTCAGCGTGCTGCTCAGCAGGTAATAGTCGAAGTCCGCGTGCCCTCCGGCTTGCTCTGTTGCATAGTTGAAGAGGCCGAACCTTTGCCCCATGAAGTGGGCAAGACCGTCGGTGCCGCTCATCGGGCCGAAGCGGTCACCCAGTCGAACCCAGTTTTGACCGTCAATGCTGTAGTAATAACGCATGGACAGCTGGCCCGGGGTCGAGAAGTCCGCGTCGGCCTTGAGGTGCACCTGGGTTGCTGCACCGAGGTTGGCTGTGGTTCCGGGTACGAAAGCTTCCACCGATGCCTGATCAATGGCTGCGGTGAACGGCTGAAGCCGTTGGACTACGCCGATGGTGTTCTGGCCATTGACCCTTTTTACTGCCACGTAGGAGAACTGGCGGGTGTACTGCGCCAAGCCAGCGACGTCTCCGTCCTTCATGCCCGAGATGTCGATACTGGTTTCTGCAGAGGCCTTGGGTCCCCACGTGCGCTGAGACAGGGTGTTGCGGGCTTCCTCAAACCAGGTGAGCTCGTCGTTGGCTGACTTCTTGGCGAAAACGGAGTTGCCGGTCACGACCTTGCCCGCTGTCAGCCGCAGCCAGCCGTCGCGGGCGGTCAGTGACCAGTAGCGGTTGTCCGGTGCGTGATTCCATTCCCATTCCATGCGCAGCCGTGACCCGTTGGGCACGATTTCCGCAGCCGTGGGCTGTTCCAGCGTTGAGGGCTGTCCGATGAAGGAAACGTCGTCAAGCAGGTACTCGACGGTCGATGAGGCGGGTTGGGGATTGCCCCAGGGGGTCTCTACTGCGAGCTTGAAATTGCTGACGTCGGTGTTCTGGGGAATGGTGTAGGCACCGGTGACGGTGGTCCACTGTCCGCGTGTGGCTATGGCGGAGGCCATCTCCTTCACGTCCTGGCCGTAATCGCTCACGAGGTTGAACCTGATCGTGTCCGGGCCGCTGTCGTACTTTACTTTCGCCGACACGGCATACGTCACTCCTGCCTGTACCTTCCCGTTCAGGAGTTGATACGGAGCCGAACCATTCAAAGTACGGTCGGCCACTTTCAGGGAGGCTGCTCCTGCAGCCTTGTCCCCCGTCTCAAGCGAAAGGTTTGCTCCGAACTGGCCGGCCCATGGCTGTACGCTCCCGGACTCGAAGCCCGGATTCTGCAGCAACTCCACGTTGATCAGGGACTGGTCGATGTTGGCAGGGGAGGGAAGAGTCCATTGCTCATCCATGTACGCTTTGTGTGGTGCATCGTTGGAGAAGCCATCGGAGGCGACAATGCTGCGCTGGCGCTGCAGCTGTTCTTCAGCGGCGCTGAGCCGGATTGGCTTGGGGAAGGTTCCGTTCACGTCCACGTCACCGTTATTACCGAATGTCGGCCATCCGTCCGTCCAAACGGCGGGAATCAGAGCGGGAATTCGTCCGCTGGGCCAAGAGTCACGGAAGAACATTCCGTGCCAGCTGGTTGTACCGTCGTCTTTGGCGATGGGGACCAGGCTGCCTTGTGCCCAGCCGTTCGAGTCTAGGACGCGCTTGGCTTCGTAAGTGTTTGCACCAGAGGTGGAAGAGTACCTGCCAAGCAGGTCTTTTGACCGGAACATGACGACCTGCCGGCCGCCGCCGGGCGGCCATGTAATTGTCACGTTGTAGTAGTAGTCGCCGATGCGATAAATCTGTTGGCCTTCGTAGGCGTCCGTGACATAGGACTGGGGGAAGTCATCCTTCGTCATGATGTCGGGGTAGTCTGCCACGATCTGAGTGAGGTTTTCGTTGAGTTGGGAGGCACTGGTCCGTCCGCCCCCGTGGAAGATATACGGTGTGCCGCCATTGGCATCGTCAAAGAACAGCGACGGGTCGTGCAATCCACGTCCCAAGGCTGTCCGGGTCCAGGCGCCGTTGTCAATGTCATCTGTGCTGTAAATATAGGCGCCGCCCAGGTTGTTGGTGTTAAACACCACGTAGAACTTGCCGTTGTGGTGGCGCAGGGACGCTGCCCATTGACCCTGCCCGTAGGATTCCTTGTTGTTTCGCAGTGATGCGGAGTCCTCGATGCTGAGCCGGTCAAATACGTAGTTGACGATCTCCCAGTTCACGAGGTCGTACGACTTCATGATCGGCGCGCCGGGGCTCAGATGCATTGTCGTGCTGATCATGTAGTAGGTGTCGCGTCCCTCGCCATTCTCTGCGGCCGGCACCCGCTCCACGCTGACATCCGGGACGTCGGCATTGAATAGGGGTACGGAGTAGGTCCCGTCGCCCCTGTCGGTCGTAGTCAATGAGGGTGCCGGTATCCATGCGTCTGCAGCATTGGCCGGGGCCGTCAGGGGGGCCAACGCGGCGCTAAGAACAACGCCGACCGCGGCCATAGTGAGGATTCTGGGTAACCCTCGTGCCGGTTTGTTCACGATTGTTGCCTTCTTTCTTTCTTTCGAGAGCCTGGCGGCTCGTCCAGCCGGGCAGCAGTGCACCAGCGCACTGCTGCCCGGCTGGGCGGGTGATGTTATTCGAAGAGGGAGAGTGTGAGGTTTGCGGTGTAATTGCCAGGAGCGACGGTGGCGGAGGTCCTCAGGAACAGGTCTGCGTTGGCTGTCCACTGCCCTTCTTGAGCGATTGCGGCCGAATCGAAGGCCAGTGCCAGCAATTCCTGGTCCACAAGGCCGACCGCGTCAGGACCTGAATCCATCACAGTATCCACCACGTCACCTTCTGCGACCAGGCCTGAGTCGCCTCCTGCTATCAGTCTTGGCGCCCATCCCAGGTGTTCTGCACCAATGGGTGCCTGCCCTGTTTCCCCAGTGAAGTCAGAGGAAGAAGCAAGCACATACCAGCCCGCACCAGCCGGAATCTCGTCCACGGAACGGGTGTCAGTAACCGTGACCGTGGGCAGGGTACCCGTGAACTGCCGAACCGTCGCGCTCGAGCCGCTCTCAGCCAGGGTCGCCGAGGTCCCGCTCACGGTCATGGCCAACACCCCCGGGACGTTCAGTTCCGGGATCTGAACATTGACATCAACGTCCTGGTCCCCGTAATTCACCTCGGCCACCGCGGCGCCGGCCACACCCAACAACAGGGCCGCGCCCGCAGCCACTGCCGAGCATCGTGCCACTAAACCAAAATTGCCCATTTTTCATGCCTCCTAGAAGAGAAGTATCAGATTGTCCGGCGAGGACGCCGGACTTCGAGAACAAGGAAGGGGCCCACCGGACCGGACACGGCCGCCGGCCCCTTCCCGATCAGTTACAGGTCTTTGCGTCGTACCCGGCCTGCACCGACGTCGTCACCGGCGAGCCATTAATACTCGCCGAAGCCTCAACAGTGACCGTACCGGCCGGCACACTCCTGGCACGGGTCGTGAACGCATGCGCCACGTTCTTCCCCGGTGCCACCGAAGCAAACGCCTTCGAACCATAGGCCGAAGACACCGACACGCTCACCGGAACAGACTCACCATTAGTGGCCTGCACCGTCACCAACACCTTCCCGCCAAGACACCGGGTCCCCACCACCGCCGGCACAGCCAACGGCCGCGACGCAGCGGTCTCAAATGCCCAGGAATCCACTTCCATCAGGTTCGAGCCGTCGGCACCTGCATACGTGAAATACACGTCATGCACACCTGAAACCCCTTGGAGGCGGGCCGAGACCTCAGTCCAGGATCCCAATGCATCACCTGTCGAAATGGTGCCCACAGGAACCGAGGCACGGTCGTCCAAACGGATCTGAATCTCGCTGTTTGCCACCAGCGGCAAAACCCTGGCAGTTACCGCTTCCGCGCCGACATTGCCGAAATCGACAGATGCCATCGACGTCCAGTCACCGTTATCCACGTCCTCCAGCACGAGGTTCGGCGCCAGCGGCCCAAACTCGGGTGAAGTACCCGACACGCCCTTGGTAGCGATGCCCTTCTGCCACGCTATGGTTTCAGCTTCCATCACCCGGTACGGATCGACATTTCGTGTCTGATCTACTCCGGCGAATGTGCCGGTGACTTCGTTGATGGTCCCGTCCTGATTGAACTCGAGTTCCGCAAGATGGGGACTCCTGAAACCCTGAACGGCGTTGGATCCGACGATCCTCTGGTTGAGCGTCTGCGCATGATACGTGAAATAGAATTTCCCGTCCTTCTCGAAAACGGACTGGTGATTATTTCCGCCGACCCCAAAGAACTGGCCTGGATTCCGGAACAACACACCCTGATAGGTATCCGCAGTCCAGGGGCCCATCGGCGAGTCCGCCATCATGTAGGCAATCGCGCCGTTGGGCGGGGCGTTCGGTTCCGGCGTCCCGCCATAGCCAAAGTGCGAGGAGTAGGAGTAATAGTACTTACTTCCGCGCTGGAAGACGTGGCCCGCCTCAAAGATGCGCGGTGCGTCGATGACCTCCGCGGAGCCGACCGTGCTGATCATGTCCGCGCCAAGTTTCATGACGCGGGAAGACTTCGGATGGTTTTCGTTGTCGGCAGAATCCGTCCCATCATCCCCACCCCCACCAAAAAAGAGGTAAGACTGTCCGTCTGCATCGGTGAACACCGCAGGATCAAAGAGCCAGTTTTTTCCATCGGAAGCGCCTGGTGTGGCGCTCGTAATGAGAAGGCTGCCCCGGTCATCGTGCCAGGGCCCGAGCGGCGAGTCACCCGATATGACCGCAATCGACCCTCCGCCGTTGGCAAAGTAGAGGAAAAACTTCTCCACACCGTTGATGACTTTGCTCTCAACGGCAGGCGCCCATGACAGGCCCGCATATTTCGCGATTCCGTTGATTCCTGCAGCCTTGATCTCGCCATGGTCGGTCCAGTTCATCAAATCATCAGATGAGATAACCGTGATCGTGTTAATTCGGTCGTATGTATTGGGAGGGGAGATCCCATCAGCACCCGGCGCATACATCTGGGTATCGTTCGTCATGTACAGGTAGGTTCGGCCCTCGTGCACAAACGCGTTCGCGTCGGCGCCAAACTTATGCGAAATAAGAGGGTTTCCCTCTCCAGGAGCCTTTCCCAGAACCTCGGGCGTCTTCGTCGGCTCAAATTCCTTAACCGCCACATCGTCAACCTTGAAATCCATGAGATGAAGAGCCGGATCTGCGGAAGGCGAAGGCGTCCACGGCGTTTCAAGGAAAATCCTGGTTGTCGACAGGTCCTGCGCTTCCGGTACAGTGAAGGTCCCGGAGACCAGTCCCCACTCACCCCTAGAGACAGTTCCCGTGCCGAGGTTCGTGTACGAGTTGTCGCCATAGTCGGCGGTCAAGAAGAACTGCTTTGTCGTCGGGCTTAGCAGATTTTCATACTTAACCATCGCCGAAACGGTGTAGGTCTTGCCATTCGAGATGTGTCCGGTGATGTCCTGAACAGGGCCTGAGGCTGTGTCATTGCGCTGGGTAACCTGGACGGCATTGGTCCCCGTGTAGGCGTCCGAGGTAATGGAAAGGTTACCGCCTTGATTTACCGACCAATTCGATAGGCCGCTTTCAAAGCCGGGGTTGGCAATGAGATTGGTACCCGCAGCCCCCGCGGTGCTGGAAACCAAGGCCCCGGAAGCCAGCGCCCCAAGAGTCAGGACGGCTGCCAGCCAGCCGAATCGTTGTACGCGCCGTTGTACGCGAAATTTCGGAACCACGAATCCTCCTTGATCATGCATGGACGGCGCCGAACGACGACGTTGCGGGGCCGCATATCCCTCGAGGGAAAGAAAATGTTTCACCTAGCCGCCCGGGCGGACGTGAAACGGATGGACGCTTGCCACTGGCGTGAGCCACATCTCATCAGAATGTTACCGGGAACAAAGAGTGAGCGCAATAGTTCGACGAAACTCATCTAAAGTGCTCGCGAAATGGGGTGCGTGCCTCATTTGGGAAATGCTCGCGAAATCTCTGGCGCATGGTCGGGCGCTTTGGTGTGCTGGAGGGATGTATGGGTTGACGTTGTCTGCGCGCAGGGAAATCACGAAGAAGGAAGCCGGTGCTTATATGTCGGCGTCGAAGAAGGCCAAGGGTGAGATCCTGGACCGGTTGGTGGCCGAGGTGGGCTGGTCCAGGGCGAATGCCCGCCGCCAGCTCGGGAAGGCGTTCAAGCGGCGGGGACCGCCCGTGCGGTGGCACGGAAGCCGAGACCGCCGACGTATGGCTATGACACGGTGAAGGTCCGTTCGAAACAACGGACCTGGACAGCGGCACGTGGACACCGTCGGCCAGCTACAAGATGCCGACCGCCCCGCGCCATGGGAGCGTCATCCCCGTCACCGCCGCGGAGATGTCAGCCCTGGCCGCCATCGGAGAACCCGTTGCAACACCAACACCCACGCCAAGCCCGACGGCGTCCGCCTCACCGAGCGCCACGGGGACGCCCAGCCCACGCGCCACGAGCCTGGCCGCGTTCGAAGCGACTCCAGATGGGCGGTTCCAAATTGTTGATAGACGCTTGTCTCGATCGGATCGCGCCACGTGGACCAATCTCCCTGCATATACTCAAAAGAATCTCACAACTGAGGCCGCCACTCGCCACGGAATCTTGACTACTGCCGGAATCATGAGCGCCGACACAGCACGCAATTATGCGCTACGGATCCTTCACACCGCTGAAGAAACTCGAATCTTGGAGCGTCTACGCCGCCGGTTCTCCGAGCTCATCGTTGACGAGTTCCAAGACTGCAACGAGACGGATATTCAACTTCTAAAACGTCTGCAAGACCACGGACTTGCCGTCGTGGCTGTCGCTGATCCAGATCAAGCTATCTATCAGTTCCGCCAAGCGGGAGCAGGTGACGTCTACCAAAAATCCCGAGCCACTGTACCTGACGCCGCTATTGCACCCCTCAATGAATGTCACCGCTCCACGCAGGCAATCTGCGATGTAGTAACGAGTTTGCGAAGCATCTCACCCGACCCTGTCGTCGCGTCTCACTCGGCACCCACTGGTTCACCCCACGTTTACGTGCTTAAAGGCAAACGAAACGACATCATGGCCAAGGCGAACACTGTCCTTTTGGGAAACGGAATCAGCCCCCAAGATTCCCGAGTACTCGCCCATGGGACCACCGAAGCAAGACGCCTACTTCATCACCAACCGGCGCTCACAGGAAACTCCTCCGCCCGACGGGTCCTGCACGCAATACTCGAACTTCGCGGACGAGGAACGGCCACTCAGCGCCTATCGGCACTTGACACCCTTAGCCGAATTTTCCTATCAGCGGTCGAGCAACCGGGCGTATCCCAGTTATCAACCATGGACGAGACTCTAGCGCACCTCGGGGTCGAACCTGCATCACTTCGAATCCTTTCAAAACGACTTGTGGCGGCAAGCCAGCAGTGGCAAAACCCTGACGACTATGCAACCTCCTTGTCAACCGTCATTACTGTGGGCTTCGCCGAGTTCGGACTCCTCCCGAAATCGCAATTAAAAAAGGCCTTCCCCAAACCAAGACCCGAACTGTGGGCCCCTTGGATAAATCAAGTTGATGGTCTCTTCACAGAAACCTCCTTGGGTTGGCAATGGTCAAATATCCACCAAGTCAAGGGCGCCGAATTTGACGCCATCCTTATATCACTCCCATCAAAGGCACACAGGAACAACTCACATGCACTCGACGATTGGGAAAGCAACACCAATTCAGAGCAGCGACGCGTTCTTTATGTCGGCGCCAGCCGCGCGCAGCGGCTGCTGATGTTCTGGCCAGAAGGGCAGCGCTACGCACAGCTATTACGGATTCTGGACCGAGAAGGTATCCCCTACGTGGTCGCTTGATCCGCCTTCAGTGCTGCTGCAACGCAACGGAAATTGAGGTTCATCCGGGCGCGACTGAACCGCGCACTAGGCGCCCGAAGCAAGTCCCTGTGCATTGAAGTTAAATCGCAACAGTCTACCCCGGCAGTAGCGAATCGAGCTTGGCCGAGGTACGACGGCAGCACCTAGTTAGCGCATGGACGATTGGATCAAGCCGCTAGCAACTAGCATGGCGCCCCCGCTTGTGCCGCACCACATTGAGATCTGAACCCATTGGTGCTTTTGCCAGGCGATGTCCGCCATGACTGTGATCTGCCTAGTGATGACGGGGAGTATCTCGCGTTTCTTGAGGGCTTCGGCCAAATCATCAGCTTCCCAGTGCTGGGCATGACCGAAGTAGATGAAATTGTCCGACGCGGATGCCTTTACGTCAGCTGCCTTGAGTCGGGGAATGATCGTTATGATCGCGAAGACGGCGCCAGCCATCAGAGCTATCAGGCCCACCCAGTAAAAGGCGACGGCGGTCCCGTTCTCCAAGCCAGAGTAGAGACGGTCTTTTGCCGAAAGACCGACCGCAATTCCGATGACGGCCGAGCAAAAAGTGAATGAGAAGGTGGCTTTGGTGTCGACCCGGGCAGTCCAGCCTTCTTGTGCCGCGTGAATCTTCCAGGCTTGCTCTACAGCTGATTTGTTGTCAGGTTCGGTGGTCACTACATCGACCAGCGATACGACGACTTGTAGTAGGGGTATGTAAGGCCGCCGATTTTCCTGTCGTACGGTCCAACCCACATGTTCTTATCATTGCTCATGATCGCCTCTGAATTGAGGTTGTCGTAGGTACCCTTCTGAGGTTATCCGCAAATCGTGGACGGTTGGTCAGGCGGCTTTTGCCGTCTGAAGTTGGTCGAGCTTGACCTGGTTTTCGTAGGCGACCGGGCTGA
>NZ_JBHUYE010000033.1:0-13281 GCF_042668835.1 Specibacter sp. NPDC057265 | reverse complement strand
CGAGAGGATGTGGGAGAGTAGGACACCGCCGGACAAACAGTAACAGGTCGAGGCCCCACACCACACGGTGCGGGGCCTCCCACACTTAACACACAAACCAATAAGGCCTAACCCGCCGGATAACCACCCGCCCGCAGCAGATTGGCCAGGTGGACAGCATTGCGGGTTGATATTTGAGTTGCATTGGCCGTGACCTCGGGGGTTTCCGCCAGGTCCTGATAGTCGGTGGTATGCATGGCTTCACCCACCCAGTAGCTGGATCCCTGGGCGGGGATGGAGAAGCCCACCTCCGCCAGGCTTTGGTAGATGTCCGCAATGGCGTGGTGGGCGCCGTCCTCATTGCCCACCACACCCACAATCGCGACCTTGTCGAACATGATGGGCCGGCCCTGTCCGTCAGTCTCGGACAGTTCGGCGTCGAGCCTTTCCAGCACCCTCTGGGCCACTGAGGAGTGGTTGCCCACCCAGATGGGTGTCACCAGCACCAGGATGTCGGAGGCAAGGATTTTGGCGCGGATGTTGGGCCAGTCGTCGCCCGGGCCCATGTCGGTGAGGACACCGGGCTTTACGTCATAGTCCACAATGCGCAGGCTTTCCGTGCGCACATCATGCGCTGCCAGTCCGGCGGCCATTTGCCCGGCCAGCAGTTCGCTGCTGGAGGCTTTGGGGGAGGGGGTCAGGGTGCAGGTAAGGATCAGGGCGTTTAGCTTTTGATTGCTCATCATCCCAGTGTGTCTCATTGCAGCGACAGGCAACAGGGGGCAAACGGCATGGCAGTCCCGCTGGCAGCTGGGCAGAACAGCCGCTTTAGGTGGCGGGCGGCACGGCGGTGCTGGAGCGCACCACCAATGGGGCGGGGAACTGTTCGGCCACCGGCTCCCAGGCGGCCCCGTCGCCAGCCGCAAGCGCGGCCAGGCGGCTCAGCATCCTTTGGGCCGCAAGCGTGCCCTGCCCCCGGGGATTTTGGTCAAAGGTGGTCAGCCCAAACAACTGGCCCAGTTCGTGGCCGTCCAAGGCAATGACTGACAGGTCCTGTGGAATGCGCAGGCCAAAGTCCCGGGCAGCCAAAATGGCCCCAAAAGCCATTTCATCCGAAGCGGCGAAGATGGCGGTGGGCCGCTGCCGGCCGCCGGCAAGCAGCTCCCGGCACGTGGCGTAGGCGCCCTGGACAGTGAAGTCGCTGACCCGCAGCCACTCCGGCGGGCAGGCAAGGCCGGCCCCCTGCAGGGCCGATTCAAAGCCCTGGCGGCGCCTGAGTGCGAGTTTGAAATCCGCCGTCTGTTCGTCCCTGCCGCCCACATAGGCAATGAGGCTGTGTCCCAACCCGATCAGGTGGTGGGTGGCGGCCTGGGCCACGGCGAATTCGTCAATGGCGATGCTGTGGGCGCCGGGCAGCGGACCGCCCACGCCCAACACGGGACGGTTCAGTGCCAACAGCTGTAGCACCTCCGCTTCGGTGAGCTCCAAGGCGACGGCAATGACGGCGTCGAGCCTTCGGCGCAGGAGCAGCTCACTGAGCACCGTGGCGCGTTGTTCGCCGCCGTGGCCCGTGGTGTAGAGCGTGAGGTCGTACCCGGCGGCAATCAGTTCAGCCGAGAGGCCGTCGAGCAGTGTGGAAAAGTACCAGCGGTTGACGGCCGGCACCACCACGCCAATGTTGTGGTGGCGGCCCGAGGCCAGGCTGGAGGCGGCGTAGGAGAGGGTGAAGCCAAGCTGCGCGGCCGCTTCCTGGACCCGCTGGCGGCTTTGCGCCGAGACGCTGCCGGTGCTGCCAAGGGCCCGCGAAACGGTGGCCACCGACAGCCCCGACAGCGCAGCCACCTCCCTGATGCCGGGCACCTTGGCCTGGCCGGCGCCGCCCACCGCGCCGCCCACCGCCCCGGGTGCCGGGCCGGGCGGTGTGGCCGGCGGTGGACCGCCACGGCTCATGGTTCCAGCCAGATGGCCTCATTGCCCTGTAGTTCAGCCGTGCCTGCCAGCTCGGGGCGGGAGCGCAGGAGCACCGTGCCGGCGGGCAGCGGCACGGGGCTGTGGCCGGTATTGAGCATGACCACCACGGACCCGTTGCTGAAGGCAAGCACTTCGGGCCCGCACAGCTCCTGCACCCACTGCAGGGAACCGGTGCCCAGGCTGCGCTCCTTGCGGATCGTGAGGGCCTGCCGGTAAAAATTCAGGTGCGACGCCGGATCGGCCGCCTGCAGATCGCGGGCATATTCGGACCAGTTCTCCGGCAGCGGCAGCCAGGGGGTGCTGTGGGCGGTGCCGCTGAAGCCCGCCAGCGGGGCATCGGCCCGCCAGGGCAGCGGGATGCGGCAGCCGTCGCGGCCAATGCGTTCCCCGCCGGTGCGGGCGAAGGTGGGGTCTTGGCGGAATTCATCGGCCAGCGTGGTGTGGTCCGGCAGGCCCAGCTCCTCGCCCTGATAAAGGTAGACGGCGCCGGGCAGTCCCAGCATGAACAGGGTTGAGGCGGCTGCGCGGCGCCGGCCCAGGACGGTGTCGGGCTGCTCGTCGCCGGGGCCAATGCCGTCGCTGTCGCGGGGCACGCCGCCGTCGTATCCGAAACGGGTGGCGTGGCGGACCACGTCATGGTTGGAGAGCACCCAGGTGCTGGTGGCATTGACGGCGCCAAAGGCCCGCAGGGATTCGTCAATGACCGGGCGCAGCGCCGCGGCGGAGAAGGGGCTTTCCAAATAGGGGAAGTTGAAGGCGTGGTGCATTTGATCGGCCCGCACCCAGTTGGACATGCGCTCGAGGGAATCCACATTGGCCTCCGCGCAGAGGATCCGGTCGGGGCCGTATTCGGCCAGCACTTCCCGCCAGTCACGGTAGATGCGGTGCAGGTCCGGCTGCCCGAACATGGGCGCCTCCTCACCGGGGAAGCCTTCAATGCTCTTGCCCCAGGGGGTGCCGCCCCAATCCGGCAGGCCCGGCGCCTTCACCAGTGCATGGGCCACGTCCACCCGGAAGCCGTCCACGCCGCGGTCGAGCCAGAAACGCAGAATACGCTTGAATTCCGCATGCACTTCGGGGTTGGCCCAGTTGAAGTCCGGCTGGGTGGAGTCGAAAAGGTGCAGATACCATTGGCCGGCGCTGCCGTCGGGGTTGCTCAGACGTGTCCACGCCGGGCCGCCAAAGTGGGACTGCCAGTTGTTCGGCGGCAAGTCGCCGCCGGGGCCCTTGCCGTCGCGGAAAATGAACATGTCGCGGGCGGCACTGCCGGGTTCGGCGGCCAGGGCGGCCTGGAAGAGCGCGTGTTCGCTGGAGCAGTGGTTGGGCACCAGGTCAACGATGATGCGCAGACCCAGTCCGTGGGCTTTGGCCACCAACTGCTCAAAATCCGCCAGCGTGCCAAAGAGGGGGTCCACCTGGCAGTAGTCGGCCACATCGTAGCCGGCATCGCGCTGCGGGGAGGTGTAGAACGGCGAGAGCCACAGCGCGTCCACGCCCAAATCCGCCAGCTGCTCGAGTTCGGAGCTGATGCCGGCCAGATCTCCGTTGCCGTCCCCATTGGCGTCCTTGAAGGAACGGGGGTACACCTGATAAATCACCGAGTCGCGGGACCAGTGGTGCTCCCCGGCGGCAGCGGCGCGGCGCCCATGCGGGGCCGTTTCAGGCGATTGCGGGGTGGCTGCGGCAGCTGTCATCTGTGCATTGTTCATGCTTCCACCCTAGACAGCGGGGCAATTGTTGTAAACGTTCCCACCGCCCGTCCACGACGCCGGGCGGCACCTTGGCCCCGGTGCGCCACCTTGGTGCCCGCTGCTGACGGGCAAAAAGTGGAAGCGCTTGCACCAGCCGCCGAAGGCACCGGCGGGCCGCCTCTGCGCGTGTTTTAGCGGGCACCGGCTGGTGCCTCATAGACTGAGGGCACTGACTTACAGGAGAGTGATTGCAGGCAATGGCCAGTGACGGTAATGGGATGGAAGAAGCCTTTGTGGCAGCGCTGCGGGATGTGCTGCGCGCGGATCAAGTGAGCACCTCCGCCAAGGACAAAAGCTCCCACGCCCGGGACCAGGGGCCGGTGACCGACTATCACGAACCGGTGGCGGTGGTGTGGGCGGAGAGTGTGGACCAGGTCCGGGCGGTGGTGCGTGCCGCGGCCGCCCAGGGGATTCCCTTGGTGGCCCGGGGCGCCGGCACCGGCGTCTCCGGCGGCGCCCACGCCACGGCGGGGTCGGTCATCTTGGATTTAACACGGATGAACCAAATCCTGGAGATCAACCCGGCCGATGAGGTGGCCCGGGTGGAGCCCGGCGTGATCAACGGGGATTTAAATGCGGCCGCCGCCGCACACGGGCTCATGTTTGCCCCCGACCCGGCCAGCTATAAAATCTCCACCATTGGCGGGAACATTGCCACCAACGCCGGCGGCCTGCGCTGCGCCAAATACGGGGTGACCCGCGACGCCGTGCTGGCCCTGGACGTGGTGCTCGCCGACGGCTCCCTGATCCACACCGGCCACCGCACCTTCAAGGGCGTGGCCGGGTACGACCTCACCAGCCTCTTTGTGGGCTCGGAGGGAACCCTGGGCATTGTGGTGGGCGCCACCGTGCGCTTGAAATACCTGCCCGAGACCGTGCGCACCATTGCCGTCTTCTTCCCGGATGTGCAGTCCGCCGCCGCCGGGGTGCTGGCCCTGGGCGCCGCCCGCGTGCAGCCGTGCATTCTGGAGCTGCTGGACGGGCCCTCGCTGCGGGAGCTGGATGCCCGCAACGGCAGCGCCCTCTCCACCCGCGGCACGGCCCTGCTGCTGGTCCAGTTCGACGGCGTCGCGGCCGAACAGGAGGAGGCGCTGGCCGCCGCGGCATTGGAAAAGCTGGGCGGGAGCGTGAACCGGGAGGACCCTGCACAGGCGCAGCGGCTGGTGGAACTGCGCCGCAACAACCGCGGCCTGGACGTGGATGCGGAAAACCGGGTGGGGGAGGACGTGGCGGTGCCCAGATCGCAACTGGTGCATTACATCACCATGCTGGAGGAGATGGCGCGGCGCCACCGGGTGGACCTGACGGTGGTTGCGCACGCCGGCGACGGCAATCTGCACCCCACCTTTTCGGTGCCCACCTTTGCCCCGGACCGGATCAAGGCGCTCAATGACGCCCTGGACGAATCCATTGTGAAGGCGCTGGAACTCGGCGGCACCATCACCGGTGAACACGGCATTGGCCAGTACAAGCTGCGCTGGCTGGCATTGGAACAGGCCGAGGAGGTGCTGGAGATCCAGCGCCGCATCAAGGAACTGTTTGACCCCCAGGGAATCCTCAACCCGGGCAAGGCCCTGACACCGCGCGCCTGAGGGCGGCTCAGCCGTTCTCGGGGATGACGCCGGCTTCCAGCGCCTTGATGGTGGCGGTGTCCGTGGAGAGCATGATGGCGTCCTCATCGCGGCGGTAGCGCAAAATGTCATCAACATAGGACTGCACGGCCTCGGCCAGCGGCACATTGCGCTCCTCCTTTTCCGACTTGTACCAGCGGTGCTCCAGCACCTCATGGACCACCTCGGCCGGTTCCAGCTTGCCGCCCAGTTCCCGGGGGATGGAGCGCACAATGGGCTCAAAGACTGTGCTGAGCCATTCGTGGGCGCTGATTTCCTCATCCCGGTCCGGGCACACGTCATTGCGGAAGGAGTCCATGTCGTTGAGCAGCCGGCGGGCCTGGTTTTCCTGGGCGTCAATGCCCGTCAGGCGCAGCAGGCGGCGCTGGTGGTGCCCGGCGTCGACCACCTTGGGCTGGAGGGAAATGGTGGAACCGTCGGCGGTGGTCTTAATGGCGTATTCTTCCACATCAAAACCGAGCTCGTTCAGACGGCGGATGCGTGCGCCCACCCGCCAACGCTCGCCAAGTTCAAAGGATTCCTTCTCCGTCAGCTCCGCCCAGAGCCGGCGGTAGCTGTCCATGATCAGCTCGCTGGTGGCCACCGGGTCCACTTTCTCCTCAATGAGCCCGCCCTCGAGCAGGTCCATGAGTTCCCCGGCAATGTTCACGCGGGCAATTTCCAGATCGTATTCGCGCTGGCCGGTGGACAAATCCGGGTACAGTTCCCCCGTCTCGGCGTCCACCAGGTACGCGGCAAAGGCGCCGGCGTCGCGCCGGAACAAGGTGTTGGACAGGGACACGTCCCCCCAATAGAAACCAATGAGGTGCAGGCGCACCAGCAGCAGGGCCTGGGCGTCGATCAGACGGGTGAGGGTGTCGCGGCGCAGCTTTTGCGAAAACAGGGCGCGGTACGGCAGGGAGAACTTTAAATGCCGGGTCACCAGCACCGGATCCAGCGGCGCACCCGTGGGTGTGGTGCGCCCGGTGATGACAGCCACGGGTTCCACGCCGGGCACGTCCAGCCGGGCCAGCTTGCGCAGCATGTGGTACTCGTGGCGGGCCACATGCTCGGAGGTTTCCTTAATGGCAATGACGGAGCCGTCCAGGTGCGCAAAACGCACCACGTGGCGGGAAATGCCGCGCGGCAGGGCTGCCAGGTTGGCCGCCGGCCAGTCCTCCAGCCGGATGTGCCAGGGCAGATCCAGCAGGCCCGGATCGGTGCTGGCGGCGGTGATGTTCAGCGAACCCAGCACCGGCGCCGGCGGGATGCTGCGGCGCGGCAGCTTGCCCACCTGCTCGAAGTCGGTGGGCTCGTTGTTCCACTGGGCACCTGGTTGATCAGTCATAACAGTGATTCTCCCTTAAAAGCCGCGGCGCGGCCCGCCTGGAAGGAATTCCAAGCGGGCCGCGCCGTAGTACAACGTCAGAGCGGCAGGTCAGCGGACAATGGCCTTCTCGCCCAGACGGGCACCTGACTTGGCGTCGAAGAGGTGCACATGGCCCACCTGCGGGCGGACGTGGATGGTGTCGCCCTTCATCGGGGGGCGGCGGCCGTCAACACGGACCACCATGTCGCGTTCGTGGCCGTCAATGGTGGTGTGGCCGTAGACGTACGCGTCGGCACCCAACTCCTCCACGACGTCGGCCTCCACGGCCAGGCCCTCGCCGGCGCCGACAATTTCGAGGTCCTCGGGACGCACACCCAGGGTCACGGTGTTGCCGGCGGCCTCGCCCAACACGGCGCTGGGCACCGGGTAGGTGGACTGGCCGAACTTCACGCCATTGTCCACCACCGGCAGTTCCAGCAGGTTCATGGCGGGGGAGCCAATGAAGCCGGCCACAAACACGTTCTGCGGGGCGTCGTAGAGGTTGCGGGGGGTGTCCACCTGCATCAGCAGGCCGTCCTTGAGCACAGCCACGCGGTCACCCATGGTCATGGCCTCGACCTGGTCGTGGGTCACGTACACGGTGGTGACGCCCAGGCGGCGGGTCAGGGAGGCAATCTGGGTGCGGGTCTGCACACGCAGCTTCGCATCAAGGTTGGAAAGGGGCTCATCCATGAGGAACACCTGGGGGTTACGCACAATGGCGCGGCCCATGGCAACACGCTGGCGCTGACCACCGGAAAGGGCCTTGGGCTTGCGGTCCAGGTACGCCTCGAGGTCAAGGAGCTTCGCGGCTTCCTTCACGCGCTTGGCGCGCTCTTCCTTGGAGACGCCGGCAATCTTCAGGGCAAAGCCCATGTTGTCAGCCACGGACATGTGCGGGTACAGCGCGTAGTTCTGGAAGACCATGGCAATGTCGCGGTCCTTGGGCGGAACGTCGGTGACGTCGCGGTCACCAATCAGGATCCGGCCGGCGTTGACGTCTTCCAGCCCGGCGAGCATGCGCAGGGAGGTGGATTTGCCACAACCGGAAGGCCCAACCAAAACCAGAAATTCGCCATCGGCGATGTCAATGTTGAGCTTGTCAACGGCGGGCTTGGTGGTGCCCGGGTAAATGCGGGTTGCATTGTCAAAAGTTACTGTAGCCACAGCAATAAATCCCTTCATCGGCAGGTACGTGCCGAACGATCCTCAAGTGAATGGTGGTGTACAACAGCAGGCCCCCGTCACCGTGGCGGCGCAGGGAGCTGACCTAAACAGTATGGCACAAAATTTGTGGTGAAGCTCACTTTGGCCGTTGTAGGTGTGCCGTGCGGTGGGCCAGCAGCAGCTCCAGCACGTCCGGCAGCTGCTGGGGGGATGCGATCCGGTGGGCCGCGGCCGTGCTGCCCGGGCCCACCTTCACGCCCAGGTCCCCGGGAACCAGGGCGGCCAGGGCGTGTTCGTCAGTGACGTCGTCGCCGGCGAAGAAGGTGGCGGTGGCGCCCGTGTGCCGGCGCAGGGCGGCGATGCTCTGGCCCTTGTTGGCGTCCACTGCCGAAATTTCCAGCACCTGCTTGCCCGTGGTGATGTGCAGGGACGGGTTTGCCTCCAGCGCCGCCCGCAGCTGCGCCACCGCGGCCCGCCCGTCCGCCTCCGCGGCAAGCCGGTAGTGCAGCACGACGCCGGCGGGCTTGTGCTCTGCCATGGTGCCGGGAAAGCGTGTGGTGGCCAGGGCGACGGCGGCGCGGGCCGCCTCCAGCGCCGCAGCCTGTTCGCCGCTCAACAGCAGGGCGGGGGAGTCCGGACCCCACCAGGTCTCGGCGCCGTGGCTGCCCACCAGCAGGGTCCGCTCCGGTGGGGTGGCGACGGCGCGCAGGCTGTCCAGGGCCCGGCCCGAAATGAGGGCCGTGACGGTGTTCTCCAGCCCGGTGAGCGCGGCGAAGGCCGCGGCGCTGCGGGGCAGGGGACGTGCGTCCTGCGCCCGGTCCACAAGGGGGGCCATGGTGCCGTCAAAGTCCAGCGCCAGCAACAGCCGCGGGGTTTGGGCCAGGGCGATGACGGCGGCGGTGAGCTCCGGGGTGAGGGCAGGTTCAGCTGTCATCGCGGATGGCCTTCTCTGCCAAGGTGGTGAGGAAGTCCTCGCTCCAGCGCTGGACGTCATGGGAGAGGATCTGGCGGCGCATGGCGCGCATGCGGCGGCTGGCCTCCTGCGGCGGGAGGTTGATGGCGCGGGCAATGGTGGCCTTGAGGCCGTCAATGTCATGCGGGTTGATCAGCAGTGCCTGCTTGAGCTGATCGGCGGCCCCCGTGAATTCACTGAGCACCAGGGCACCGGAATTGTCCAAGCGGGCGGCCACGTATTCCTTGGCCACCAGGTTCATGCCGTCACGCAGGGCGGTGACCAGCATGACGTCCGCGGCCAGGTACAGGGCCACCATTTCCTCCACCGGGTAGCTGTGGTGCAGGTAGCGGATGGCGGTGTTTTGAATGGTGTCATGCTGGCCGTTGATGCGGCCCACAATGCCCTCCACCTCCTCGCGCAGCTGCTTGTACGTTTCCACGCGCTCGCGGCTGGGGCTGGCCACCTGGATCAGGGCCGCATCCTCCACCTTGACCGTCCCGTCCTCGAGCAGTTCGGCGTAGGCCTTGAGGCGGTGGGTGATGCCCTTGGTGTAGTCCAGGCGGTCCACGCCGAGCAGGATGGTTTTGGGGTTGCCCAGGTCCTCGCGGATCTGCTGGGCGCGGGCAATGATGTCAGGGCGCTGGGCCAGTTCCTGGATTTGGGCCACGTCAATGCTGATGGGGAAGGGCTCGGCCCGGGCAATGTGCGTGATTTGCTCATCATTGTCCTTCACATGCACCTGCTTGGCCTTGACGCCGGCGCCCAAAAAGCGCCGGGCGGAGCGCAGGAAGTTGGCGGTGTCATTGGGGCGCTGGAAGCCCAACAGGTCCGCGCCCAGCAGTCCCTCCAGGATGGCCTTGCGCCAGGGCATTTGGGCAAAGATCTCCGGGGAGGGGAAGGGGATGTGGTTGAAGAAGCCAATGCGTAGATCCGGGCGGAGCCGGCGCAGGTATTGCGGGACCAGCTGCAGCTGGTAGTCCTGCACCCAGACGGTGGCCTTGGGGGCGGCGGCGTGGGCGGCGGCCTCGGCAAAGCGGCGGTTGACCAGCTGGTAGGAGTCCCACCAGGTGCGGTGGAACTCGGGGGTGGCAATCACGTCATGGTAGAGCGGCCAGAGGGTGGAGTTGGAGAAGCCCTCGTAGTACAGCTCCACCTCGTCCTCGGACAGGGTGACCGGGATCAGGTCCATATTGTCGTGGTGGAAGGGTGCCAGCTCCTCATCCGGGGCGCCATGCCAACCCACCCAGGCGCCTTCGCGCGCGGCCATGACCGGTGCCAGCGCGGTGACGAGCCCGCCCGGGGAACGCCGCCAGCCGGCGTCGGCCTCTTCCGTGGAGACCCGGTCCACGGGCAGGCGGTTGGAGACCACAATGAAGTCCGCGTTGGTGGGATGGTGGGCTGACTCGGCACTGGCGCTCTTAGGCACGTATAACTCCCCTAATTCAGGCTACGGTTTATGCCAGCTTAGCCCTTGCGGTGGTGGGACGTCATGGTCAGGCAGGGGCCCGGGAGGGGGCGCTCATGCGGGAATCTCCAAGCTTTCTATCCTAGGATGAGGGTGAACTTGCCGTGAAACGGCCTTTTTTCATGCCCAAAGACTTGAGGAACTATGAGCCCCCAGAACGAACCGCGCAAGAACAAAGCCGAGCGCACCAGCGACGCCCGTGAAAAGGCGCGGCTGCTCCGCGAGGCACAGCTGAGGAAGGAAAAGCGCAATGGCTGGCTGATCCGAGGCGGCGTTTTGGCTGCGGCCGTGGCAATCATTGTCATCATTGCCCTGGTGATCATCAATACCCAAAAAGCCAATGAGCCGGTGGCTGACAGCGGCCCCGTGCCGACAAACATGAACGCCTACGGCGGCATCACCCTGGGCAAGGACGGGGCAGTCATTGCCCCCACCACCACCGAAACCACCGTGGATGTGACAGCTGTGCGCGAGGCCCCCACCGCACCCAGCGAAAAGGCCTTTGACCTGGAGGACATTGGCATCAAGGCCACGGCCGACGGCGAGCCCATCCAGACAGTGGTCTACTTCGACTTCATGTGCCCGTTCTGCGGCCAGTTTGAACAGCAGTACGGCGCACAGCTCAAGCAGCTGGCCAGCGAGGACAAGGTCACCGTGGAATACCGCGCACTGGGCTTCCTGGACCGCTTTGGCGGCGGCACCAACTACTCCTCGCGCGCCGGCGCGGCAGCTGCCTGCGTAGCCGACGTTTCCCCGCAGGCGTACCAGCCGTTCCTGGACAAGCTCTTTGTGGAGCAGCCCGCGGAAAACTCCAAGGGCATCAACAACGCCACGCTGAACAAGTACGCCGTTGAGGCAGGTTCCGAGGACATCAACGAGTGCATTGATTCCAAGAACTTCCGCCCGTACGTGGCCAACACCACCGCACTGGCCTCCGCCCACGGCGTCTCCTCCACACCCACGGTGTTCATGGACGGCGAGCAGTGGATGTCCACCGAAGGCTTTGACACCTTCCTGCAGCGCACGCTGGAAGCCAAAAAGTAACTTTTTGGCTTGTTGCTTGTCCTGCTGAGGCCGGTTTCCGGGTGGTTTTGCCACCCGGAAGCCGGTTTTCTTTTTGGCGAAGGCGTACGGTAGCCTTGTCTAGCGCTTGATTGCGTCTGCCTCCTTAGCTCAGCTGGCCAGAGCACCGCTCTTGTAAAGCGGGGGTCGTCGGTTCGAATCCGACAGGGGGCCCAGAAAGCCCGGAATGACGGGGATTTTGATAGCTTGGATGGCCCCGATTCGGGGCCATTTTTGCTTAAGCTACCGGAAACCTACCGGATTGAGTTACCTCTTTCATCATTTGTCGTGGTTCGTGGTTGTGTTTGGAGGGTCTTGCGGGGACTCTAGATGTCCATCTTGTACTGCATGTGAAGCTCCGCCCGGTTGGGCTGGAGCGCCTGCTGGTCAATTTTTGGGGCCGCGTTCTTTGGCATGAATGCCTCGGTGACTGATCTGGTATCCAAAGCCTCATGGATTTCTTCAATGTAATGCTCCTGGGTCATGGAAATCTTGGAATGGCCGGCCTGATAGGCCGCGGCCTCCGGGCCCATGGTCCGGGCGATCCGGGTGGCGGTGGCCTTCCTGAACGTTTTGAGTGTCACCCACTCATACCCGGCTTGGTCTGCCACTTTGCGCCAGAGCTTCCCCACATTGTTGGGATCAATCGGTGTTCCCGTGGACGACGGGAATACAAGATTGAGAGGATTCGGTGCTCCCGATTCGAGTTGGCGCTCTCGCCGCACCAAGAGTTGCTCCACCAGAAATGCAGGTATGGTCAGGTGGCGGATTCCATGCTGCGACTTGGGATGATCTTGGATACTGACGCCCCCGTTCCGCATTCTGATGACTGTGGCATTGATGAACACCGTTGGCGGGTTGGCTGCAATATCAAGATCATCCCAGCGCAGCGCAAAGAGTTCGCCTGGCCGTACACCGGTGGCGATGAGGAAATCCGATACCTCGTGAAGTTCCTGCGTTCGGGGTCGGCCAAGAGCGGGTTCCTGTTCCCATTCGATGACTTTTGCCCTCAGGTCTTGATACTGCTCAACATCGAGCGCTTTGGGTTTCGCTTTCTTGCCCCGTGGAATGGAGATCCCAATGACGGGGTTTCGAGTGACGGCGTCATGCCGAAGGGCCACCTTGAACATCCAGGACAGGATGGCGCCGCAGCTTCTGGCAGTCGAGGGCCCAACGTCTTCAACGAGTCTGCGGATGAATCGATCGATCACACCTGAGGTTGCTTCGCCGACGCGGACTTCCCCAAGTGCCGGCAGAATATATTTGTTGACGCAATAGACATACTTGTCCTTGGTCCTCGAAGCCTTGTCGGAGCCCTCGAGCTCAACGAGGAACACGCCAGCCAGTTTTTTGATCTGGTCCCGGGAGTTCACAAGCCCATCCCTAGGGGTCTTGCGGTCAACCAGCTTCTGCTGCAGGTTCCGGCGGGCTGATGCAGAGGAAGCGCCGCGGGCCTCGACATGCCGAATTTTTCCATCCAAGTCGCAGAATCGCGTGCGGGCTTGCCATGAACCTGCACCGATTCGACGAATGTGGATGGATCCCCAAGCTCCCAAGGGGAGAGGTTCCCTGGCCATCTGAATTATCTCCAGACCGGCGTTATTCGGGATCGGATTGGAGCGAAAGCCACGTCTCGTAATCTGACTGGCTCACTCGGAGATGCTTGCCAATCCTGTAAGCATGCGGCCCAACGCCCCGTGCCCGCCACTGGTAGAAGGTCTGCAGCGGAATTTGGAGTTCACGGCAAATGTCGGTCGGGGTGAGCCATTGAGTGGTGTTGGAACCTGTGTGGCTGCTGTTCTGGGTGTAGATGCTCATGTCCGTGCCTTCCTTGGAGCCGAACAACGCATAATATCCGGCTAGGGCGTGTCTCCCAAATAGGTTGGTCGTTGGTTGATTAACTTGGAGGGTGTCGCGTTTTCAAGTTTTTACAGATGACCAATGGGCCCGTG
>NZ_JBHUYE010000032.1:0-14418 GCF_042668835.1 Specibacter sp. NPDC057265 | reverse complement strand
TTGCCGGGCACTGGATCCAGTGCCCGGCAACGGCGGCCATTTTTGCGCTTAGTACCGTGCCGCGTAGGGGTGCAACTTCATGGTGGACATCCAGGACAGGGGGGTGACCTGGATGGGCTGACCGGGATTCAACGCCTGCACCACCTGGTTGTTGCCAATGTAAATGGCAATGTGGCTGAACTGTCCCTGGCCGTTGTCATTGAAGACCAGCAAATCGCCGTAGCGCATCTGTGAGATCGGTACGCGTGTGGGTGCCGCCCAGAACTGGTCCGTGCCCTGCCGTGGCACGCTCTTGCCCGCAGAGGCAAAGGCCTGCTGGACCAGTCCCGAGCAATCAAATGCCACGGGACCATTGCCGCCCCACTGGTAGGGGCCGCCAATCTTGGACATGGCGTACTTGACCATGACGTCAATGTAGTTGCCCGCCGGAGCAGGTGCTGGCGCCGGAGTCGGTGCCGGGGCGGGCTGCTGGGGTGCGGGCGCCGGGGCGGGCTGCTGAGGCGCCGGTGCCGCCGGAGCCGCAGGACGGGCCGGTGCGGGTGCTGCGGGTGCCGCGGGAGCGGCAGGACGGGCCGGTGCGGGTGCTGCGGGCGCCGGTGCCGCCGGAGCGGCAGGACGGGCCGGCGTCGGTGCCGCAGGACGGGCCGGCGCCGCCGGTGCTGCGGCATCATCTTCCACCACGGCAGGACGGGTGGGCGTGGGGGCCGTGTTGGAGGCTGCTATTTGTTCCTGCAGCGCCTCTTCCTGGGCCTTGCGCAGCAACTCATCCACACGGGTGCCCTCCAAGGCCACTGACGTGTTGTGCAACTCGGCGAGCCGCTGCAGCAAAACCCCGCGCTGGGCTTCATTTTCAGCAACAATTGCGGCCTGCGTGTCCGTGGCGTCCTGCGCCTGGGTGCGGGCGGACTCGGCGGCTGCGGCGGCCTCCGCGGCGGCTTTGCCGGCTTCCGCGGCCTGGGCTTCCAAAGCTGCCGAGGTGGCGGCAGCGGATTCCGCAGTATCAAAGGTGTTGGCCCGGTTGGTGCTCAAAGCCATAAGCGTTGAAGCCTGGTACATGGCGTTGTCGGCATCGCTGCTGGCCAGAAATCCCTGCATGCTCAGATCCAGACCACCATTTTTATACAGGCTCCCGGCCAGTTGCCCCACTTGTGCCTTGGCCTTCTTGTGCTCACTGGCTGCCGCCTCGGACAGGGCCTTGGTGGATGCGGCATCAGCCTGGCGCTGTTGGAGTACCTCAAGGGCCTGAATGTAGGAACTGCTGGCGCCGAGGGAAGACAGCGTTGCTGCCTGCAGCCGGTCATTGGCGGAGCCAATGATGGCATCGAGTTCAGCCGACGCCGCGGCCGTGGCAGCCTCGGATTTTTTGGCCTCCGCCACGTCCTGCGCGGAGGGAATGGCGGGACTGAAGGGGCGCAGGGAGAACGGGTGCAACGCCGTCGCGCTTACCGACGGGGCGCCGGGTGCCGCAACGGCGGGTGCCACGAAAGCCGAGGAAGCCACGGCGGCGCAAGCCAAGACGGTGGCGCTGCGAACAAAAAAACGCATACTCATCCATGAGCCTTACTGCAGAGTGTCGGGAACTTGGCACGCACCCCGGATACGTTCAGAGGATCGCGCGCAATAGCACAGTTGTGTTGACACTACGGCGTGCCGTCTGCCTTTGGCAACACGGCAACGGTGGCCGCGTCACGTGCCACCGCCTCAACTAACCCCAGCCGAGCTCGTGGAGGCGTTCGTCACTGATCCCGAAATGATGGGCAATCTCATGGGTTACAGTGACGGCCACTTCGTCAATGACTTCTTCGCGGGTGCTGCACATGGCAAGGATGGGGTTGCGGAAAATGGTGATGCGGTCTGGAAGTGAACCGGATTCCCACCACGAATCACGCTCGGTCAGTGGCGTGCCTTCATAAAGCCCCAGGAGCACGGTGTGGGGATCCTCATCGGGACCGGGAACATGATCGTCGGCAATGAAGATGGCCACATTGTCCATTTGAGCCCGCATTTGTGCCGGGATCTGGGCAATGGCCGCCTGCACCGCACCATCAAATTCAGCTTCCGTCATGGAAAAGGGGCCAAAGATTGGAATGCCAGCCAAGGGATCATCTTGCATGCCTTCAGCCTACTGTTGCCTGTGCAGTCCAGCTGCGCCGCATCCCGTTTTGTGTTCTGAGCAAATAGGCCCTATAGTTTTTTGAGTCCACTTCGAACCAAGGCGCTGGCAACAACGCTGCGGAAAAGAAGCTGGCTTAGGCCCCCATCGTCTAGCGGCCTAGGACACCGCCCTTTCACGGCGGCGGCACGGGTTCGAATCCCGTTGGGGGTACTAGCGGGTTGGTGGTAAAGCGGCTGAAAAAAGCTGGTACGCTATAACTCGTGAAAATCACGCGAAAGTGTGGATGCAACACAAGCAAGGCCCTGTAGCGCAGTTGGTTAGCGCGCCGCCCTGTCACGGCGGAGGTCGCGGGTTCGAGTCCCGTCAGGGTCGCTTTGGTTTTCTTGATTAGTTCAAGAAGATCTGGTGACGATTTTTTCAGATCACCATGGCTCTGTAGCTCAGTTGGTAGAGCGTTCGACTGAAAATCGAAAGGTCACCGGATCGACGCCGGTCGGAGCCACCAGCAAGACCCCCAAGCAATTGGGGGTCTTTTGCATTTTCAGGCCAAAAGCCACTGTTCCTGAACTTCCATCGGCGTTGCCCCTGAACTTTGCCCTGCTTAGGCTTACCGTAGGGGAAACAGAAAGGCGCGTTCATGGATTCGCATAATCAGGCTTTAGACGGTGCCCCCAGCTCCTTGGATCAACCGCAGGGGCGCACGGTCATCACTGAAACGGCTGTCGCCAAGGTGGTGGGCGTGGCTGTCCGCGCAGTTCCAGGTGTGCATGCCGTGGGCTCCGGCACGTCACGGTCCCTGGGAGCCATCCGTGAAGTGGTGGGTGCTGCCGATCTCACCCAGGGTGTGCGGGTGGAGGTGGGGGACTCCCAGGTGGCCGTGGACCTGATCCTGGTGGCCGAGTATGGGTTCCCCCTGCAGACATTGGCCGGCACCGTCCGCGCCGCAGTGTATTCAGCAGTGGAGGAACTGGTGGGTCGCGGGGTGATTGAGGTGAACATTGAGATCACAGATGTTTTCATCCCGGGACCCGAACATGAGAAGTCCCCCTTACGGGGACGCACTTCAGAACGTTTGGGTAAAACGGTCAGGCCTGCAGCCGTGGGCAATGCAACGGCCGTGGCGGCAGCGGAGCCGCTGCTGCCCGGAGCGGAAACCACCGCAACGCTGCTGGAATACAACGACCCCCGGGAAGTAAAGGAACCGTCGTGAATCTCAGCGTGGTCTGTGCGGCCTTTGGCGCGTTTTTGGCATTTATGACCCTGGCCTATGGATTCTGGGGCTTTGTCATCTCAGCGCTTTTCATTGCCGTAGGCGCATTTGTGGGGCGCGCGGCGAGCGGGAAGCTTGACTGGCGTGCTGCCTTGGATGCCCTGACTGGACGGCGCTCCTCATCGTGAGCGAGGTTTTCCGCCCGGCTGGAGCGTCCCTTCAGGCCCCGGTCCCGCCTGGACCTGATGCCGGGCTGGCCGGGCACACCCGCATCAGCACCGAGGCGCTGACCTCGGTGGCAAAGTACGCCGCCGCCCAGGTGCTGTTGGCTCCGCCTGCGCAGGTGCGTGTGCACTTCTCCGATGATTCAGGTGCGTTGGCACTGTCCATTTCCTCGGCCATGGGAGCTCCCTCCCTGCCGGACATACGGCGGAACCCCGCCCGTGTGGAGCAGAGCGGGGGCACGGTGCTGGCCCGGGCCGTGGCGGCCAAGGCTTTAATCATGGGCGAGGTGCAGCGGTTGACAGGTTCGCAGCTGAGTCGCGTGGACATCCGGATTTCCGGCTTGGTCCCCAGCAGCACCGGGAGGGTCCTGTGAGGGGCTTTACCCACCGGGCGCTGCGTCGGGAAACCCATTCCGCGCGCTCGGTCCTCTCCGTTGTTGCAGCAATCCTGGTCAGCGCCGCCGCCGTGTACGCCCTCTTGGAGCTGGTGCTGGCGGCATTGGGGGAGCCCAGCTGGTTGGCGCACCCGCTGGATTCACTGGCTTGGCTTGCTGCGTTGCCTGGCACGCTTTTGCCGTTGCTGCTCATTGCCGGCGGTCTGGTGCTGGCATTGGTGGGCCTGATCTTTTTGGCCCATGGCGTGCTTCCGGGGCGCCGTGCCCGGCACGTCCTCACCCACCCCCGGGTGGCAACAGTGGTGGACGACGAGGTGATTGCCTCGGCTTTGGCCCGTTGTGCCCGCAGGGCTGCCGGGGTGACCCGGGAACAGGTCATGGTGGTGGTTTCGGCACGCATGGTGCAGGTCAACATTCGGCCCACCTCCGGCACCCCCCTTTCAGAGCCCACCATTCAAGCTGCCGTTGAGGCTGAACTGGGGCACATGGTGCTGGCCCCAACGCCTGCCGTCACCGTGAAACTGGCAGCGAATGGGGTGGTTGGCGTATGAATGGCACACCCCGCGGCCTCAATAGATTTTTGCTCTCCCTTGTGGGCCTTGTGCTCCTTGGCGTCGGTGCGGGGCTCGTTGCGGTGGCAGCCCTGCCGGCCGTGTCCCGGTGGTGGCAGGCCTACGCCCAGGCCCAGCTGGACTGGCTGCGGCGGGAGGTGGAAAGCTCCGAGGTGCTTCCCACCGGTGAAAGCTGGATTTGGGTTGCCGGGGCCGTGCTGTGCCTTTTAGTGGTCATTGCCATGGTGGGCTGGATTGCCGGTCAGGGCAGAGGACGTGCCAGCACCTTGCTGGAACTGCCGGCCAATCCGGACGACGGCAGTGCCGCCGGAACCGTTGGCTTTAGTTGTGCCGTGGCTGAGCAGGCGCTTAAAAGCGCGCTCATGGAACGCACCGATCTATTGGGTGTGAGCGTGGCCAGTTACGACATGGCCCACCAGACAGCCCTGAAGGTGCGCGTCATTGCCCGCCAAGGGGTGGCCCCGCAGCAAATTGTCCAAGAAGTCGGTGAGTTGGTGACTTCCCTGGACCAGCTCTTGGGAATTGAGGTTCCCGTGTTGCTCAGCATCAGCGCCGGGGCCAGGTCGAGGTTCACCAAAGCCGAGCGCGTCCGCTAGTCTTTCGATTTAGCACGCAGGCCACAGGAATGGCCTTGATCCGCAGCAACGCATGATGGAGGGCACCATGACTGGGAACAACTCTGAGCCAGCTCAGAAAAATGCAGGCGACACAGGGGAGGAACCCTTGGACAAGGCGCGGGAATTTGCCGCCGAAGCCGCGGAGAAGGCAAAAGTGGCAGCCGCCGAAGCTGCGGAGAAGGCAAAAGTGGTTGCTGCCGAGGTTGCAGAAAAAGCGAAGGGATTTGCCGACGGCGCCGGTGGCAATTTCAGGGAGATCGGCGGGGAAGCTGCGGAAAACGCCAAGGAATTTGCCGGCGAAGCCGTGGAGCACGCCAAGGTCCTGGGGTCCAAGCTTGCGGGCCTGCTGAAGCGCGGGAAATAGCAGGGGAACGCTTGGCGGACCTGCCGGACGGCTCAGCTGGCGTTGGCGAGTTGCCTGATTGGCATCCACCGCCTGGCAAGTCTCTGGTAGGCGGCCGCTGCCCCGGTGAGGTCGCCCTCGGCAAGACACTGCAAACCCATGTGGACGTCGGCGGGGGAGTCGTCCGGGTGCACCCGCTGGGCCACGGAGCCGTAGTCGAGTTCCACCATGCCCTCCCCGTCGAAGCCGGCCAACCAGGAGCTGAGGTCCTGGAGCTCGGTAAACAAGTCCAGATCCGGCGCCATGTTGGCCAGCAGCAGCAACATCCGCTCCGCCCTGTCAGCCGCCACTGACAGGGGCACTTGAATGCGCACCGTCAGCACCCGGCCATTGGATTCCACCACTTCCATGCGGTCATCGGCATAAATTAAGATAAACCAGCTAAAAGGAACACCCCAGCTGGAGGTGCGGGTTTGCAGGGGCAATTCCAGCAACGCCGAGCCGGTGGCCGCTTCCAGATCCGCCGCCCACTTCTCTTCCGGGAGAATCAAGGTGGCCAGCTCCTCCATGGAGCCCGTCAGCAGCTCTGCGGCCCCTGCAATGGAGCGCGCCACCAATTGGTTTGGCGCGTACAGCGTCGGATCCCCTTCAGCCAGCTGCAGCACCCGCACCCGGTCTCCAGCCGCCGTCGGCAATAAATGCGCAGAGCTCCCGCCCACCCGGCGCAGGGAA
Source organism: Specibacter sp. NPDC057265 (assembly GCF_042668835.1). Classification (NCBI taxonomy): domain Bacteria; kingdom Bacillati; phylum Actinomycetota; class Actinomycetes; order Micrococcales; family Micrococcaceae; genus Specibacter; species Specibacter sp. NPDC057265. The sequence continues at coordinate 8,209 of NZ_JBHUYE010000032.1, read as the reverse complement.
TCGGCCAGTTCGGCGACATCAACGCTCACCGCGTTCTGCTGCGGGTCCAGCTTCGCGGCCAGGTAGCTGAATTCGGAATCGGTGTAGGCCTCGCGGGGCAGGTATACGCGCAGGGTGGACAGGAAGGGCAGCTGCACCCCACCCAAATACAACCCCGGGTGCATGGCCTAGTCCAGTTCCACAATGACGGGGGCGTGGTCCGAGGCACCCTTGCCCTTGCGTTCCTCCCGGTCAATGGAGGCGCCGGTGACGCGCGCAGCGAGGGCGGGGGAGGCCATCACAAAGTCAATGCGCATGCCTTCCTTTTTAGGGAAGCGCAGCTGGGTGTAGTCCCAGTAGGTGTAGACGCCGGGGCCGGGGTGGAGGGGACGGACGACGTCGGCAAAACCTGCCGCTTCGAACGCCGCGAACGCTGCCCGTTCGGGTTCGCTCACGTGGGTCAGGCCTTGGGTGCGGAAGAGCTCAATGTCCCAGACGTCCTCGTCCTGCGGGGCAATGTTCCAGTCCCCCATGAGGGCAATCTGGGCGTGGGGATCGCTTGCAAGCCAAGCGGTGGCCTGGTTCTTCAGCTCATCGAGCCACTGGAGCTTGTAGGGCATGTGCTCATCCGTCAGGGCACGGCCGTTGGGCACGTACAGGCTCCAAATGCGCACGCCATTGCAGGTGGCGGCAATGGCGCGGGCCTCCTGCACGGGATCCTTGCCGCCCTTGCCGAACGCCGGCTGCCCGGCAAAGGTGCGTTGGACATCCTCCAGACCCACCCGGGAGGCAATGGCCACCCCGTTCCACTGGCTCAAACCAAAATGTGCCACCTCGTAGCCATTGTTTTCAAACAACTCCCACGGGAAGTTCTCGTCCTTGCATTTGGTTTCCTGAATGGCCAAAACATCAGCGTCGGTGCGGCGCAGCCACAGCTCCACACGATCGGCACGGGCACGCAGCGAGTTCACATTCCAGGTAGCTATCTTCACGTATCCACGCTATCAACTAAACGTCACCGGCGGACGGGGGAACCGCCCGTCCGGCTGGGGCGCATGTGAGGATAATCACTGCGGCCAGCTCCGCGCCCCGGCCAGGAAGTGGTGTTGGGTTGCAAAACAGTAACGCCTCCTTTGCCGCCAGTGCTCTGTCGGATGGGGGGACTTCCGGAGCCTGGAGGGACCGGAACGGGGAAATATCCGCTGGTAGCGAAACCCTGTTTGTTAGCGTGGAGGCGAACCAGTAGACCAATAAAGCTGCGGGCAACTGCTGCGAAGCGATAGCGTGGATGGCAAAAATCCAGGTATCCACCGCAGCAGCCTGAGCAGGGCCGCCGAACTTGCGGCGGGACACCCTCCCGCTTCCTTCCCCTCGTGGAACCGCTTTCCTTGTATGTCCCGGCCTGGACGTGCGGTGAACCGAAGAGTTTGACGCGCCCATCACGCCCGCACCACGATGACACCAATCGCGGCGGTTCTGCGTCCGGCGGCCACCAGCTGCTGGGCGCAAACACCCCCGCGTAGATGGGTATTACGTGTACGAATCCACACCAGAATCAACGAGCACCGATGCGCCGGACATCAGCGCCGCCGACCCCGGCATTGCCTTGAGCGTGCAGAATGTCTATAAGGTCTTCGGCAAGCGCCCCGCCGAGGTGGTCAAACGCCTCAAGGGTGGCAGGAAGCGCGAGGAATTGACCGCGCTGGGCACCGCCGCCGTCATCGATGCCTCCTTTGACGTCAAAAAAGGCGAGATTTTTGTTGTCATGGGCCTTTCCGGCTCGGGCAAGTCCACATTGATCCGCACCTTGAACGGCCTGTGGGCGCCCACCCAAGGCTCGGTGATCATTGGCGGGACCGACATTTCAACTGTCAGCGACAAGGAACTGCGGCAGGTCCGCCAACAAAAGATCTCCATGGTCTTTCAGCACTTCGCCCTGATGCCGCACCGCACAGTGCTGGAGAACGCCGCCTACGCCCTTGAAGTGCAGGGGGTTCCCAAAGGCGAACGCCTGGCCCGCGCCGAAAAGGTCCTCTCCCTGGTGGGCCTGGAAGGTTGGGGCGCAAAGTACCCCGGCGAGCTCTCCGGCGGCATGCAGCAGCGCGTGGGCCTGGCCCGCGCGCTGTGCGCCGAGACTGACATCCTGCTCATGGATGAGGCATTCTCGGCCCTGGACCCGCTGATCCGCCGTGAAATGCAGGAACAGCTGGTGCTGTTGCAATCCGAACTGGGCAAGACCATCGTCTTCATCACCCATGATCTTAATGAGGCCATGTTCCTGGGGGACCGCATTGCTGTGATGCGGGACGGGGAAATCGTCCAAATCGGAACACCGGATGAGATCCTCACCAGCCCGGCCAATGACTACGTGGCCCAATTCGTTCAGGATGTGGACCGCACCCGTGTCCTTACTGCCGGGGGCGTCATGGAACCTCCACTGGCAGTGGTCAACCTCTCCAGTGGTCCCCGCAATGCCTTGCGCACCATGCGGGACCTGCAGGTCTCCGCCGCCTTCGTGGTGGACCGCCGCCGCAACTATCTGGGTACCGTCCGCGACCGTGACGTCATGAAGCAGGTGGAGGCGCACAGCTCCGAACTGGGCTCGATCATCCGCAACAGCATTGAGCCGGTCAGTCCGGACACCGCCTTGAATGATCTTTTTGGCCGTGCCGTGGAAAGCCCCATTCCCCTGCCCGTGGTGGACGACGCCGGCCGGCTCGTGGGTGCCTTGCCGAGGGTGACGCTTTTGGCCGCCTTGGGCAACGTGCCGTCCACGACGGGTGAATTCCCCATGGTGGATACGGCCGCCGCCCCCATCCCAGAACAAGTTGTCACCGCCGCACTGGCGATGACCGAAGGAGACGCATAGTGGAACCGAATTTTAGGATCCCGCTGGGCGACTGGGTGGAAGTCGGGCTTGACTGGCTTACGACCACCCTCGATGGCGTCTTCGCATTTATCCGGGCCATCTTTGTGGGCGCCTACGACAGCCTTGACTGGTTGCTGACCGCTCCGCCCTACTGGCTGGTCATCCTCGTGTTTGCCGCCATTGCCTGGTGGGCGAGTGGTTGGAAGCTGGGCATCGGCACCCTGGCGGGCTTCGCGGTCATAGTCGGCGTGAATCAATGGGAAAACGCCATGCACTCCCTGGCGCTGGTGGCAATTGGCACCATTGTTGCCGTGGTCATCAGCTTGCCGCTGGGTATTTGGGCGGCAGCTTCGGACCGTGCCTCCTCCATTATCAGGCCCGTTTTGGACTTCATGCAGACCATGCCGGCCATGGTGTACCTGATCCCGGCCTTGGTCATGTTCCGGGTGGGGGTGGTCCCGGGGATCATTGCAACCATCATCTTCGCCATGGCACCGGGGGTGCGTTTCACCGAGCTGGGCATCCGTGGCGTGGACAAGGAAGTGGTGGAGGCTGGGCACGCCTTTGGCTCTAGCCCCGGCCGCATCCTGCGCCAGATCCAGCTGCCCCTGGCACGGCCCACCATTATGGCCGGGATCAATCAGGTGATCATGCTGGCATTGTCCATGGTGGTCATTGCCGGAATGGTTGGAGCGCCCGGCCTGGGCTCCGAAATTGTCCAGGCCCTGAGCCGCATTGACGCCGGGCAGGGCTTTGAAGCGGGCATCGCCGTGGTCATCGTGGCGATCTTCCTTGACCGGGTCACGGCAAGCTTTGGCACCAATTCAACCGGCAAGGCCGGAAAGCACGCTTAGCGGCGTTCTTCGCAAATTTCACCAACCAATCGCGGCAGCCAAGTTTTCGGCGCTGCCAATGAAAGGAATGCACCATGAAGAGGAAATATTTGGGTGCCGTTGCCATGGCAGCGACCCTGGCACTGGGACTGACGGCCTGTGGATCAGGTTCTGAAGCTGCAACAGTCGAGAACGGTGACAAGCAGGACCTGTCCATTGCCGTGTTCAACGGTTGGGACGAGGCCGTTGCCGCCTCCGAATTGTGGAAGGCGATTCTGGATGAAAAGGGCTACAACGTCAAGCTCAACTACGCTGACGCGGCACCTGTCTATTCCGGCTTGTCAACAGGCGACTACGACGTTTCCCTTGACACTTGGCTGCCCATCACGCACAAGACCTACATCGACCAGTACGGTGAGAAGCTGGTGGACCTGGGTGCGTGGAACGACGACGCCAAGCTGACCATTGCCGTCAACGCCGACGCCCCCATTGATTCCCTGGAGGAACTGGCCGCCAACGCCGACAAGTTCGGCAACAAGATCATCGGCATCGAGCCCGGCGCAGGACTGACCGAGGCCACCACGAACGAGGTCATCCCCGGCTACGGCCTGGAAAAGATGGAATACATCACCTCCTCCACTCCCGCCATGCTCTCGGAGCTGAAGACGGCCACGTCAAAGGGTGAGAACATCGCCGTCACCCTTTGGCGCCCGCACTGGGCCTATGACGCCTTCCCCGTCAAGGACCTGAAGGACCCCCAGGGCACCTTGGGCGAGGCTGAAGGCATCCACAGCTTCTCCCGTCTCGGTTTTGACAAGGACTACCCGGCACTTGACGGTTGGCTGAAGAACTTCAAGATGGATTCAGACACCCTGTACTCGTTGGAAAACGCCCTGTTCAATGGTGAAACGACCGACGACTACACCGAAATTGTGAAGACGTGGATGGGTGAGAACCAGGAATACGTGGACTCCCTGACTTCCTAGCCGTTCCGGCGGGGCACGGCAGGGGTGCGGAACAACCACGTCCTGCGGCTCAACGGTCTTCTCCGACGGCGGGAGGCCGCCCTTGCTTCAAGGGCGGCCTCCCGCCGTCGGCCTTTAAATTATTTCCACCAGGAATCAAGCAGTGACACCGGCACTGTACGTTTGTGGCGGCTCTGCAGGAAGCGGCGTTCAATGGCCTCGGCGGCGGAATCCGCCACATCCCTGCCTTCCAGGTAGTCATCGATCTGCTCGTAACTGATGCCCAGCTCATCCTCGTCGGTGCGTCCGGGCACACCGTCCAGCAGATCCGCCGTGGGTGCCTTTGCCCACAGCTGTTCGGGCGCGCCCAGGTGCTGCAGCAGCTGCCGGTTCTGGCGTTTGTTCAAGGTGAACAGGGGCAGGATGTCCGCGCCGCCGTCGCCGTACTTGGTGAAGAAGCCGGTGACGGATTCGGCTGCATGGTCGGTGCCGATGACCAGCAGCTGGTCCTGCCCGGCCAGGGCGTATTGGGCGATCATGCGGCTGCGGGCTTTGATGTTGCCCTTGTTGAAATCCGTCACTGGGGTTGTGGCGGTCTTGGCGAATTCCGCCTCAAATCCATCCACAGCCGGGGCAATGTTGAACGACCATTCCGTCTTGGCATTGATGAACGCCATGGCGGCCTGTGCGTCCGCCTCGTCGTGTTGCACGCCGTAGGGGAGCCGGACGGCAATGAAGTTGGCGTCCACACCCTCGGCCGCAAGCTCCTCCACTGCCAGCTGGGCCAAACGGCCCGCCAAGGTGGAGTCCAAGCCACCGCTGATTCCCAGGACAAAGCCTTTGGTGCCGGTGGCTTTAAGGTAGTCCTTTAAAAACGTCACCCGCCGTGTCACCTCGGCCGCCGGATCAATCTGGGGTTGGACACCAAATTCTGCAATGATCTTTGCCTGTAGTTCTCGCATGCTTCCCAGCCTAGCGCCGGGGTGCTTGAAATGGGCGGCTTTTTTTACTGACGGTTTTGAAGCTCTTATTTTCCCTCCTTGGCTTAAGGGGGCCGGTTTGGCTCAAGGGGGGCAGGTGGACAGCAGGCGGACACCGCGCGGGACGGGCACATAAAAATGGTGTGTTTTTTGGACCGGAGGGAAGGGGCACGGCGGCGGGGCGGTAAGGAATTGCACCCCCCGCCACGGAGGGTGCAAGGTGGCTAGAGGCTGGGGACCGTCATTTGGAATCCACACCCGCACCGCAGAACCGCGATCGGAGCCTTCATGCCAGGAGCATCCAGCAGGTCCTCGCCTGCCAGTTGGAGGCGGCCGCGGCTCATTGGTTCCCCGCAATGGATGTAGTGCCGTCCAAACTGCAGTATGTTGCTGCCACTATTACTCGCGAGCAAAAGTTTGGCCACGCTTTCCACCCGGGCTTCATGCGCAAAAAACGCCTCACAACCACCACAGCTGTATTCAACTGACACCGCGCCGACGCTTTGGCTGTCAGCTGCTTGGATGGACTCAACGGTCAGGTGCCTGTTCGTGTGGCAGTTGGTGCAGCTGAGGGAATCGTCCTGAAAGTCGGGAAATTCGCTGGTGCAGTGACTGGACTGATCTATCGACATTGAAAGTCTCCTTGACAACACTGGGCAGAAATCGTCGCACCAGGCCGCGATCAATCCACAGGATTTGTGGCAAGAAAAACGGCCCAAGCGGACTCGGGGTGTCAAAACACCCTTGCCTTTTGCTTAGGCCGGAATTAGGAATGCATCAAAGGCAAATGCTAGTTGTGTCTGCGTTGCCTGTCCACCGCACACCGCCCGCACCAACTTGAACGGCTCAAACGGGCCTTTGAGAAAAATCAGACTGCCCTGAATTGGACCAAGGCATCAGCCCAATCAACCATTGACATGGCGGAGAAGAAACTGCCGGCGTGCCAGGCCGCGATCCCCACCGTCCAACCCACCAACGGCGAATCCTTCACCATGGCCTTCGACAACAAAACCGTGGACACCCGCGCAGACGCCGTAGCCGGCATCTACGACTGGATCAAAAAACAACACCCCCGCCTACGGCAACTTCGCCAACCGACACCACGACTACGGCACCATGGCCACCTTCGGTGGGCAGGGACTTGTGGTGTCCAACGCCGTCAACCAATCCCGCCTCGGCTCCTACCAAGACCTCATCATCCAAGTGAAAGATCTGCCAGACACCTTAACCGTCCTCAGCCACCAGGAAATCCTGGAAGCCGGCACAGGAGTCGAAGTGGACTTCCAGCTCGGCAAGCCCTTCAAATACGAAGACAAGTTGGTTCAAGCCCGCGAAAAAGCATGGAACTCGACGCCAAACTCAAAGCTTCCATTGAACCTAAGCCTGCAGTGCAGAATGAGACGGTTGCGGAACAAGGAAAAGTGGTGCTAACTCTCAAAACCTGGTCACAAAGCTTTGACGTCGATTCCAAGCAGTCGAGCTCAAAATCACCCGAAATCAAAGCCCGCAGACCGCAGAACAACAAGCCAAGAAGCTGCTGCTTCAAAGGCAACTCGCTCAACACCCCGCAGATAAACGTCCCATAGAAATAGACCATGACCTGGGCTAACAATGCGCTCAACTCATGAAATGAAGAAGTGGCCAACCCTTTGAAATCTGGTTGGCCACTTTTTCATTTTCCTGATGAGATCGCAACAACATCAGGCGAGCTTTCCAGAGCTCATCTGCCGGGCTTACCGCGCAACTACCGGCGCGCTTGCCCAATAAGGTTTTGGATGTAAGCCACGCGATTGAAGACATCAGCGCGTTGAAGGGCATTGCCCACAGGAACCTGCTCCGTGTATGACTGAGCGCCTGCTTGGATATGTACAGCCACGTAACCACTGGTGCGAGTTTCGCGCGCCAAAAGGAAAAGCAGGCTTAGAAAGAAGAACCAGATAAAAAGAATCACCATGACAATGGCCCACCCGGGGGTATGGGTGGTGGTTGATGTTTGGTCAACAGTAGTCACATTCACCTCCGCCAAGGGCCAAGAGCCGGCAGGAGTAATGATTCGCTTTTCCGTCACTTGTACGTTGCCAATGTTGACCAAGGGCTGAGCAAAGTTGTCAGGAAAGTTGGGCACGAGAGTCATACTTAGCGACTCTAGCAGCGCCCTCGGACGCGTGTTCGCCGTGTCAGTGCATATCCCATGTCCATCCATGCACCGTAGCGAAAGTTTCAGCTGCACGCGGCCAGCTGCAGCGACTTTTGGCACTAACTTGTGGGACGGTCATATTACGCGGAATCCCGACATGTTTCACAAGCGGCAGTGTCCCAGTGGGGGGGGTGTCCCAGTTCCTTAGAAATGAGACTTGACCAGTCGACAAGTTCGTCATCGTTTCACGAGCACCCGTTCATCAACTGTAGAAGTCAACAAGGTCGTGGGCATAGCACCAACATGCTAACTGCTAGTGTGCCGGTTTTTGTTAATTCTTCTAACACCTAACCCGGAGATTTCATGGGGGTGGGGCTGTGGCGGCGTGTTAAAGAGATGAAAGGGTGCTCTTTGCTGGGAAAATAGAGGTGTCTAAGCCATATTTT
>NZ_JBHUYE010000031.1:0-16202 GCF_042668835.1 Specibacter sp. NPDC057265 | reverse complement strand
CCACACGCTACGACAAACTCGCCATCACCTACCGAGCCGGCATAGCCCTCTACGCAACGCTGATCTGGCTACGCCAATAAGGAGACACGTCCTAGCCCGCGAAGGCGCCGGACTGTTCCTTCGGATTCGATGGGCTTGTTGAGGGCCATGAGTTTTGCCCATCTGCAGCCAAGTAGTCTTCCCGCTGATGGGGGAGCGCTGCACTTCAAGCTGGCAGCGGACGTCCAGTCAGAGGATGATTTAGTCTGATTCCGAGAACATCGGAACGAGACACATTATTGAGACCGCCAAGAGCCGCGACAAATCGCTAAGTATGGCACGGTTTGTAACGTACAGCCGTGAGGGCTGGTCATCCTTCAAAGGTTCCTTTGATAAGACCTTCATCGCCCGGCGAAACGGCGACAACCGGCGTTGTGCATCCTCTTCGGCATGTGCCACTTCGATATGTCTCGCAAGTAATGGTGGATACACCGCTTCAGCCTAGAATTTTCGAGACATAGTTATAAGAATCGTCGGCCGTAAATGGACTAGAAGGGCCCTGCGAAAATTGGGGCAGAACCGCCGCAGCGATCACCTGCGAGTGAAACGTCTCGCATCCCTAGGGATAGGAGACGTCCAAACACGCGTTCCGGATACAGTTTGTGGTTTTATCTGTTCTTCTCGGCAGGGGCGCCTAATTAGAAATCGGGCTAACCTAGAAAATGTGCCCGACCTGACATGATGGGAACAAATATCGGTCTCGTCGGGGATGCGAATTAAGCGAGACTATGGGGAATCACGATGGCGCCACGTCATAACTGGTGGTACACGATGCAGGAAGCTCGTCGTCAAGCGTGCGTGGCGGTCGACTTTTACAACAGACCCGGGGAACGCCAGAGCTTTGGTGACTTCGTTGTCCACATGCATCTGGCTTGGCAAAACCTCATGCACGCGCATCTCGTCCAGAACGACACCAACATTTACTTCCGCCTTAAGGCTGGCAGTCGCCTCTACAAGAAAGACCAGTACGGGCAAAAACAATCCTGGGACCTGCAAACATGCCTGAAAAAAGTCTATGGCGAGCAGGACCCAATGCGCATCAACGTCGAGTTTTTCATCGGCATCCGTAACTCCGTAGAACATCGGTATGATCGAAGCTTGGCAATCGCGACCGCACCCCAGGCGCACGCCTACGTCATAAATTTCGAGGCCGAACTAGTGCGACTCTTCGGAGCCGAAGTCAGCCTGGCGGAAGAGCTTCGGTTTCCCGTTTTCGTTCAATCGCTCTCGCCGGAAGGCATGGAGGAACAGCGAATCCTTCGTCGAGGCTTGCCGCTGGAGGCCCAAACGTACATAACTGAGTTCGAGTCCCGTATTCCTGCGGCTGTTAGGGAGGATCCCCGGTACGAGTACCGAATCAGGCTCTCGCGAGTGACCGGACCAAAATCTACGGCTGACCTAGCGTTAGAGTTCGTCAACGCGAAGGACCTGACGCCTGAGCAATTCGAGCAGCTAAACCAGGACGGCAACGCGAAGAAAGTGCTTATCGTGAACCAACTGCGAGAAAGTGGTTTTACGAACGAGATGCTGCCCAACGATGCCGCCAAGGCAGTCGAGCAGCAGATTAATTTCCGGTTCTCCGTTAACGACTTCACGAAACTTCGTCATCGAGACGGCGTTGGGCCAGAGGCCAGAGCGAATCCGGCCGAAAAATGGGCCGACGGAAAACGTTGCATCTACAGCAAGGCTCACAACAATCACGTGTATACCCAAACCTATGTAGTCTCGCTAATCCAAGAACTCCGCGACCCCGCTGACTTCGAAACGGTTCTCGGCCGGAAGCCCCAACCGCCTGGATCAGTTCCCGAGAAGAAACCCAATCCTTTCAGCAGAGTTTGATTCCGCGCACATAAATGGCTCTTCGTAATTAGGCATGGTGGTGTCTCAGGGTGTGCGAAAGAGTGAAAGCGGCGAAGGAGAACATGTATGAGTGATCGAGAAACATACTTTCAGCAGCTAACCCAACGCGAATCCGACTTGGCGTGGACGGGCATGAGAATCGATTTCAAACGGATCGACGAGTGGAACCGATCTAGCAAGGAAGCGTGGAACGTTGGCTCCGGATCAGTCCTACATGCTGCGGACGCACTGACTGAGCCACACCAGGTCTCGCATCTGATGGGCTACCTGCTCCATACTGCAGTAGACCATCTGCATGCGCTTAAAACACTGTTGGATGATGCCACAGCCCAACATACATTCGCTCCATATACCCTAATTCGAGGTTCCATTGAAGCAGCCTCAACTGCGCTATGGATTCTCCAAGATGCTGATCCAGAACTCGTTACACGAAGGGCTCTGCATCTGGAGTACCAGAATTTGTGGGATCAGAGGCGAGCCACAAGGTTGGTGGATAAAGACGCTGATTTCGACAAAGAACGTTTATCTAGTCTTGAGAAGGTCATCAATCTAAACAATTTGACCACTGCTGGGGTCAAGAAACCGCTGCATGTCAGCGAAATAATAGCGACTGCGGCTACAACTTTCGTCCTGCCAAATTCCCGATTAACGTGGCAGATGTGCTCAGCTGCAGCTCATGGACGCCCGTGGGCTAGGCAGTTCCTTACACTCTTCGAAGCCAACGATGACGACGGAATTTCAAAGACCCTCAGCGGGCAGCTCACTTCCAACCAGCTGGCTCTGGCGGTGTCACTGAATAATGCCTGCGAGGTCTTCGATAAAGCTCGAACGGTTCGCAACAAACACTCACGCAATCCCGGCCACACAGGCTCAAGCTTTACCAGTCCATCGCCTAGGCTGCATTTTGTAACCAAAAGGCTGTTTACAGCGAGATAGCAGCCGGCCTGGTGGTGCCGTGGCTCTATTTCGTAATATCTCTCAAGGGCAATCGAATGAACTCAGATGTGCTCCTGCGGTCCAAAATGGATACTATGCAGCATGGTCTCCTGCCAGCTTGTTCAAGACAAAATCGAGTGCCCTCTACCTCAGTCGGAAGACCGCTTGATGGAAACGTTCGCTGCACACCGTCGTTTGGAAGCGGAGTACCACGATCCCCGCGCGTTCAGATATAATCTCAACGCGTTCCTGGCGTCAGTGAGTTCGATTCAGCAGATCCTTCAAAAGGAGGTCGAGCAACGTGGTGACGTACAACGATGGAATCAAGTACGAGATCCCTTTAGAGAAGACCCCTGGCTGAAAGCTCTAGCGAGGGCACGTAACGTCACCCTTCACCAGCAGGCGATCTTCGATGGAAGCCTGGTGCATATTGGGATGTACAGGTGGCGTCGGCACAAACTTTCCGTAGCCAAACAGCTCCCGCACGACGTGCCTAGTGAACGTCTTTTGAAGTGGTTTCCCGATACCGCCCTGGGCAAAATGTTTCTTGATGAGGAGCACTCCGCCTGGGGCGAGGAATACGGAGTATGGCGGCAATACAACATAGCTGAGATCAGCGAGACTGAGGACGTTTTGACCATGACCAGGCGCGGTTCAATTCGCTCCCACGACTTGCTGGCCGCAGCCCATCGTCTATACACAATCGAGGCTGGAAACATTCACGATGAATATCTCCTGAGCAAGGATGCTCTTGCTCAGGTGACGGTCCTACTGGAAAGCGATATAGACCCATCCCTTCCTTCCAAATGGGGATGGCACGAAAGTACATCCTGATCTTACCCACCGTAAGGTCGAGCACCTCAAGCGCAGAACCCTTCGTCGGCTCAGCACCCGGCAGCCATAGACGCAGCAGACCCGTTAGCCGTTCCCCTTGCGGGCATCTGCCGCCGGTAATCCAGGCTGTCGAGGTTTCTTTCCACGGTTCTGAATAGCAAACTCTCATTTTTTGCCTAGTTGCCGCTCGGGTGGAGCAAAATAGCTCCGAAGTGTCTCATAACCGAAGTGGCTCATAACCCATTGCTTAAGAGACAAAGAAGCTGACACTGAACCGCCCCTGCTTTGATGCCGCTGTTTCCTTTGAGAAAGCTTCGTTCTTCTTCAGGTTCCTTGTCCATGTATGCGCCGACGCTCTCATTAAACTGACGAAGGTCGTCCACTGACAGGGTCCCTTCTGACCGAGTCACCTGAAACCTACCGGTTTGAAAGAAAAATAACGGCACTTTAGTAGTTATCGTTGTTGCATCTGTGCCCTAGAAATAAAGACCATAAGCCGGGAATGGCAAGCAGGAACCGACCCTCGGACCTAAAGCGGGGGTCGTCGGTTCGAATCCGACAGGGGGCCCAGAAAGCCCAAATATTGCGCTGGTCGAGTTTGTGGTGACCAAATTTTGGTGTGAAGGAAAAGCCCCTACTATTTAGGGGCTTTTTTATTTAAGGCATTGAATCTTTAGTGGGTTAGGGGGTTAGCGGCCAAGTGCATGTATCCCCCGGGCATGTTAATGGATTCTCAGTTGGACGCTGGCAATTATGTAGAGAAGTGCTGCTTTGGCTTCCAACGAGGCGCCACTTCAGCAGTGGTACAGGAGAAGCGCCTGAGTTGGTTCACTGCAAATGACCGCGTGGGCAGCGTTCACAAATGCCAAGTGCCAACAATCAAGCGTGGAACTTGAACCCGATCCACTATTGCCCCGTTTTTCGCGCTCCTCTGGATGGGCGCGGATCGAGCACAGCTCAGCGACCCAGCACACCCCTATTACGCCATGCCGTACGTTCTGGTGAACGTGGTGACGCTCTGATACCAGGTTTGTATAGGTCAAACTAGAAGTATGTGGTTCTTCCTTTCTATTGCCCTGCTCCTCTTGGGCTTCGGCGTTGCCAAGTTCATCGCAGCTCTCCGACAAGGGCACTCGCAGGGCTTGGTTGTCACCCTTGTCAAGATTCGGGAAGCATCAATAGCGAGCAACTTTGTTTTTCTGTCGGGGATTTGTGTAGTGACCGGCCTTCCTGCGAGCTCGGTTGGAACAACAATTGTGACGGTTCTCTGCGTGCTATTTGTGTTCGGTCTGATCATGGTCCGGACGATGAGTACGACAATTAAGCGTGCCAGCGAATTGAACGCGGGTTCATTGGCCGAACTCCTGCGACGTAGTTGGTTTTTAGTCAGTGCATCAGGCAAAGAGTGGGCCAAAAATATACAGATTAAAATAGCGCCGCAGGGATGGGGTGAAATTCGACCACGTTCTTTCAACCTCGACGAAATACTGTCTGTCCGAAATTTTATTTGGATATATATTTTTTTCTTATTCCTTACCCCACCCTTACTAGCGATATTTCTAGTCCAACAGCTAAAGTCGTCAACCGACGAGACTCAGGGCATGCTGACTGCCGTCATCGGCGTCAACGTACTATTGATGGCCTCATGTGTAACGGTGGCCGTGATTTTATATCTTCTTGTCATCGCCGTCCTCCGACATGCCCGCGTCCTCCAATTTCGATTGGATTGGAAAAGCATATTGTCCCGTGTGGCTGGGTTTGTCGGCGCGGGAACAGCTCTGGGCGGTTTTACGGCGGCACTCATCCCGATTGTCAGCTATGTTTTTCCGGCTAGCGAATCGCTTATTCTGGATCAGGCGGCCGTTGTTGCGACAATTTCACCGCAATTGTTTTTTGATCTTCCAGCGGCAGGGGCCGTAGGAGGGTACATCTTTGGAATGTTGGGAATTCCAGCTGGTATTTGGCGAAATGCGACGAATCTGATCTATGCCCACTTGCTTGGTCCGCTGACATTCATACTAATATCCGTGATGCTGAGTGCAAACGGACTGTCCCCGGCCTCGATATTTGAACGAGCGGCTGTGGCATGGCAAAGAACGAGTGGGGGCACGTGTCTTAGCGAGAAGGATCTGGAGACCATGCTTGGGAGCGGAGCTGACCCGACCTCAGTTCTCTTAGCAGCAGATGGTTGTCAGATTGCGGTGGTGATTAGTGATGATCTCTTCGTCGGCATGGTTATTGGGGTAGTTGCAGCATGGTCGGTTGCAGCTTTGTTGTGGCAGTCTCTGAATCCATGGAAACGTTCGGCAAGCAATGAGTTGTATGAGAAAACGGATTTAAGTGATCCTTAAGCAGTAGAGACCTGCTCCCATCGCTGGCCCTCTGCACCCGCGAAGGATTCCGTCCCCAATAGCGAATGGTGTGGGGAAAGGATAACGTCCTCCGTCGGTGAACCGATGCCAATTTTTTTGATTCTGCGCAAAACGGAACGTAGGTAGTAAAAAAATGAAGACGCTACTTGTCCGATGTGGTGACGACGGTCAAGCCATCCGGTGTCGAGGTAAGCTCGAGAACTTTCTGGTCGGAGCCGGTTACCAGAGAGAAACGCTCCGTAGCTGCGTGAAGAGCCTTCGACATGTGGCCGAAGCTGCCTAGAGTGCCGAGAGCGCACTTATCTAGTGCGGACGGGTATCTGGCTGATCATGTCCGCAAGGTCCGCACGCTCGGTGAAAAGAGGCTCGTCAAGTACGTCCGGAGAAGCGCCCAAGGGGTAGTTACTGGCTCTCTGCCGCAAGCGTGTGTGGTCCTGGGCTTCACCGGGATGCCTCGGGACGCCTTCCAGAACCCGCTGCGCGGCAGCTGGACTGCTAGCCGCTGCTCGTCGCCAGGTGGCAATCCCAGCGCCCCAAGACGGCGACTCCTGAAGGTGAGTCACGACGTCGGGCATCACCTGAGATGGCCGAGGTGAGGTTTTCAGCGCCAGCCAGCTAGGCAAGGTAGTCGTACTCGGCAGCAAGTCGCTGGAGTGTGTCTCCCTTGGCAATCTCAGCGGCGCGTACTCGTGTGCCGTCCGCTCCGCTCCCTCAGCGGCTAGGACTTCGCCGAGGATCTGCCTCCAACTGGCGTCTGGTTCGCCCGTGTGGTCATCAAGGGCGGGGTTGGATTCGCACACGTAGGCGGTGTTGCTGTTGCGGCCACGGGTCATGCCGACGTAGAACAGCTCGCGGGTGAGGCAATCTTGCGTCAGGACGATGTGGATGGTGGTCACGGTGATTCCCTGGGCGCGGTAGGCGCTGGTTGCGTAACCCAGCTCGACGGAGGTGCCGAGATACAAGGGGCTGAGCCTGATAGCGGCCGGTGTCCACGCGACGAGCCGTGACAGTTCCATCCCTGTGTGGCCTCTTGGTGATTCGCAGGAGGGTGCCGTTTCGAAGGTATTCGCCGTTGCTGACGGACATGCGACGGTTGTTCTTGCGGGTGATGATGTCACCTCGTCCCGCGGTCAGTCCATCGGCGAGGGAAACCGTGTGCTCAGCATCGACGATGCCCGATTCAACCAGCTCGGCGTGGGCTCGCTCATTCAGGGCGGTCACGGTGTCGTTGTCTGGGGCGATGAGGATGGTTGACTTGCCGTCGCGCTGGTCGTTGGCCCAGCCGCGGTAGGCGTTCTCGACCATGTCAGCGAAGTCGCCGTGCTGGAAGCGTCCATGTTTGGCGTAGAGGTCAATGGCGTCGATATTGCCTTCGCGTAGCTGCAACGACGCAGGACCTTCCCATTTGTGGGTGAAGCGGTGGATGCTGGTCAGCTCGACAGCTTTGCCGGCTCTTCAGAATTGAGAGTGTAGTTTCGGTCTGAATCCGCCTGATTCGAGCAGTGATCGGGCTACGTAGTTGGTGAGATTGTGGAAGCCGAGAGCGGATCCGCGGAGGTGTTCCAGTCGGCCATTGATTGCTTCAGTTGGGCCATTGGATGTTCCTGGTCGGTCGAAGTAGGCCAGCACATCATCTGCCCTGCGTTTCAGGGTCCGCCCGAGTGTTTTGAGTTCCGTGAGCACGGCCGGGACGCCGGTGCTGATGGAATCAACAACAGCCTGCATGAGCATCTTGCCTTGGGTGCGGTCTTTCTCCCGGTAGGCAGCAATCATGCGTTGGTAGATTCCCCACGTGGCCTCCACCTCAACATGCGCATCAGCGGCAAACAAGTCCTCCAGGCGTGTTTGTTGCTTCTCAGTCAGTAGATCGGCACCAGTGTGCAATGTCCGTCGTGCTTTATAGAGCGGGTCGCCAGCACGTCCACGATGTCCGCACGTTGCCTGCTGGATGCGACGGCGGCAGTGATCCAACGCATCCCCTGCCAGGCGTATGACATGAAACGGATCCATGACCGGAACAGCACCGGGTAGTTCATCGGCTGCGGCGCTCTTGAAGCCGGAGAACCCATCCATGGCCACGACCTCAACACTGTCCCGCCATACCTGTGGGCGTCCCTGCAACCACGTGGCGAAGACTTGCTTTGAACGTCCCTCGACCATGTCCAGCAAACGGGAAGGGCCGGTTCCGTCCCCGATCGGTGTGAGGTCAATGATGACGGTGACGTACTTATCCCCACGCCGGGTGTGCCGCCAGACATGCTCGTCAACACCGATGACTTTCACCCCGTCAAAGCGGTGCGGGTCATCAATCAGCACACGCCGTCCTTCGGCGAGAACAGCCTTGTTCGCGGTGTTCCAGGTGACGCCAAGGCCTTCAGCGATCCGGGCCACGGTGAGGTGTTGGCACACGATCCCCTCCAACGCCCAACGCAGCCCTCGACGGGAGAGCTTAGCCCTGGGCTCGGCCGCTTTCGTGGTGCCTTGGCGCCACACATGCCCACAACCGGTGCACTGATAGCGGCGGATACGCACCAGCAACGTGGTGGGTCGCCAGCCCAAGGGTTCATGACCGAGTTCGCGCGTCACGGTATCCCGGGAGACACCCTGGCATCCGCACCTGTGGCACCAGTCATCCGCAGCGGTGACGCGGCAAGCAAGAACAGCACGATCCGGACGGACATACTGCCCGGTCACCTCGAGTCCGAGGCCATCAAGACGGCAAAAAGTAGTCAGGTCAGGGCATTGAAAGGTAGCGTTGAACACGAGGGCCTTGCTGTAGAAAATTTCGATCTAGACAATCTGATTCTCTACCAAGGCCCTCACCTACACCGAACCAAGCTCCCCGCCCCGGACTTCACACGCGGCAGCGCTGACTACACTCTCAATTCTGAAGAGCCATTAAACTCTGCTGATCTGCAAGCTCGCCTGGAACTTTCTTTCAGGGGACAGCAGGATTTCGGGTTTACAACCTCGACTTATGAGTAATCAAACCCGGTCGATGATTGCAGAGTCAGCGGATACCAATAGACTCGGGCTAGTCCTGCCCATATTAGAGATCGTGGAGTGAATAATGGTGACTACCGAGGCCCTGCCGAGTAGCAAAATCCAGGCGAATGAACACGCACTTTCTGACGTTTTCAATGCCAAGTTCAATTTCAGTATTCCCGACTACCAACGCCCCTACTCTTGGGGTCAGGAGCAGGCAGCCGAGCTCCTCAGCGACATTCAGGATGCAGCTGAACGGAGTCCAGAGGAACCGTACTTTCTGGGTTCGATCGTGCTTGTAAAGACCGCCGGCTCATCGGACGCAGACGTCATCGATGGCCAGCAGCGACTGACTACTCTGACTATCCTTTTCGCCATGATTCGTGAGCTCACCATCGATCTTGAACTTCGCGGCAATCTGCAATCCCTCATAGTCGAACTTGGAAACAAGGCTCTCGGGTTGGCCCCGAAGCCGAGACTCACTATCCGAAGCAGGGACAGTGAAGTCTTTAACAACTACATTCAGTCTCAGGGTTCTGCGTCCGAAATACAGTCGCTTGATCTGGAAGGACTAGCTACTGACTCGCAGAAGGCGGTTATTGGGAATGCAAGGTATTTTTTGACCGAACTGACCAAGACGACTGAGGATGAGCGGCTCGACTTGATTCGGCACCTCCTCAGGAAGACATTTCTCGTAGTTGTTGCGACCGCCGATCTTTCTAGCGCCCACAGAATCTTTAGCGTGATGAATGCTCGGGGGATGGACCTCACTCCGGCAGACATGTTCAAGGCTGAAATCATCGGCAAGATTGATGACAGCAGCAAGGAGAAGTACGCCAAGAAGTGGGAGGATGCCGAGGAACAACTCGGCCGGCAGGGGTTCGCCGATGTTTTCCTCTACGTTCGCATGGTCGTTGCTAAGATTCGAGGCCACCGAGAATTGCTTCTTGAATTCAAGGAACAAGTTCTGTCGCCGCACCTTAAAGATCATTCTGCGGACCATTTTGTGGACCATGTTCTGTTGCCCTATGCCTCGGCCTATTCGCAGGTGCGTGACGCCAATTTCTCAGCGACTCACGGCGCCGATGAGATCAATGCTTGGCTGACCAGACTTGCTCAGCTCGACAACAATGACTGGGTGCCACCGGCAATCTGGGCGCTCAAAGAACATGGAGACGAGCCGACTTGGCTTGGACAGTTCTTTGCTAGGCTGGAACGGTTGGCTGCGAGCATGCTGATTAGGCGTGTATACACGACCCCTAGAGCTCAGCGGTACGTCGAGCTCTTGAAGCAATTGGGCAACGGGGATGGTCTTGAGTCCGCAGCGTTCGAACTAGACGAAGCTGAACGAAGTGAAACAAGGCTTGCCTTGGATGGTCCCCTCTATCAAAACAAGCGTGTGGTTAAATATGTCCTGCTGCGTCTAGACGAGACGCTGACTCAGTCCAGCGGAGTAACCTACGCGCACAAATATATCTCTGTTGAACACGTTCTGCCGCAGAATCCGAAGGAAGATTCGCAATGGCGCCAGGACTTCACAGATGACGAGCGAACACTCTGGACCCACCGAGTGGGCAATCTTTTGCTCTTGAATAGGGTTAAGAACTCTGAAGCCTCGAACAGGGACTTCACACACAAGAAGCAAGGCTATTTCACAGGGAAGAACGGGGTGACCAACTATGCCCTCACCACCCAAGTTGTTCAGCAAGAAGCATGGACAACCGAGGTACTGGAAAATTCTCAGACCGACAGAATGAAAATGTTGGTCAAACTATGGGAGCTGGGTAGCGTCCACAGCTCTTGATCGGGAACGAGTTGGGCATTTTGCCCAGTTGGGACTCTGGCCCAAGGAACTTGAGCACAAGCTAGTGCTTCAAGGGAGACCATGCTAGGTCTAACCCAAGGACCATGAGATTCTCAATGCTTCGTGTCGCGGCAGGCCCAGCTCAAATGGGGAGGATTTCTATGCCATCCCCATTCCCTCGATCCGGGGCCCGCGGCTCATGGGCGGCTGGTACGCCGAGTTCTTGTCTATGGCCCAGGGTGCGAGAATGCCGGCGGCGACCATTTGGTCGCTGAGTTGGGCGAGCTTGTAGTTTGGATCCGATTCAAGTGCATGTTGGAAGCACTGGTGGGCGAGGGTTCCCTTGCCTTCCCACCACTGGATGATACCCAAACTGGTGAGGACCGGCGCCGTATCGGGGCCGTCGGCGCGGGTATATAGGTGAAGGAGAAGCTCTTGAGCTCGGTCAACGCGTTGCCAATGAGGTGGGCGTTTGGTTTGACCCAGCAGCAAGTTACCCATACTGTCGTCAAGCCCAGGAATATCAGCCAGCAGCCGGTCCCTCACGGAAATGAACTTGAAATCAGCTAGCAGCTCGGCCGACTGTGCATCAGTTGGTAGGTCGGCGCCTTCGAGCAAGGTGCCCCACAGAGTTCGCGCCTTGGCTGTAGCAACCGGCGGGGTCATGGCCTCGATTCGAAGGCAGTGTTTGAACACCTCTTCGCTCAGGTCCCTCCGAGCCAGAATGGGGATGCGGAATCCTGGGCTGGGCTCAATGCTGGAACCGCGAAACACCAGTTCCGCGTTGAGCTCGCTCGTCTCGATATCTTCAAAGTTGAGCTCGCTCGTCTCGATATCTTCAAAGGGGCTGCGGGCCAGCGGATCAGGGACGATCTGGAAGTAGTTGGTGAATGAGGTTTCGCTGATGATCCAGCCGTCGCGGACTTTGATGTTGTGCTGTGACAGCTCTCCGGCCAGGATTCCAATGACGTCTTCATACGGACGTTCATCCATCGGTTCCCACGGGGCAGGCGTGAAGATGCCAAAAACGACGCCGGTTGCCTCACGGTCGTTGGCAATACACTTGACGACCTCATGCACATACCTTGCGGTGGCCGCTCCCTCTTTGGGAAGTCCCACCCGAAGAGTCGAGCCAATCCGGCGGCCGTCCAGGGTAATGCAGACCAGGCTTTCCTTTGGCCAATAACCGAGGGTATGCCCCATGAGGCTAATGAAGTCTTCCGGGGTCTTGATGCTGAGCCGTTCCACAATTCCTCCGACCATGCACGGGTCATGAGCCAAAGCTCCTGTCACCAGTTCATGGGAAGGAGAAGGGAATGCAACGTGGATGGTCCAGCAGGCGCATAGCTGGACCATCCGCGAATGCCCAGGATCGTCAATTACCCTGCAGAAGCTGTTCTGCCTGGTTGATGAGCACGCGTTCGCGGGGATTCAGCGGCATCCCGCGAAACTGGTAGTCACGTACGTCAATGACACAGCGGTGGAGATGGACAGCGGATTTTGTCTTGAGGGGATCGAAGATTGGAGTCGCACGATTGTGGACCAAGTAGATTTGATCGGTGGTGCTGCGCAGCCAAAGATTCATTAGCAGCACCATGAACCACCGGAAGCGTAAGTTGCGCTGTAGCCGCTGCGTGGAATCGCGGAACCGGGGAAGAATCAGGCCAATGCTGACCAGAATGACAGCCAGACTTTCGAAGGCTGGAAAGGACCAGTTAAGCCCATTGACCAATGCGCTGTTGTGACCGGAACTCCCTTCCAATAGCCCCAGCGCCAGCCGATTGGCCAGAGCCAGAACCATGAAAATACAGCCAGTGGCGAAGCAGCCAATACCCGACTGGAAGGTGCGGCTGCGCATCTCTGGGAAGAATCGCAGAGACGTGCGTGCGACAGAAACACACACCCCAATAATGAACGCTGATCCCGTCCAGAGAAACAACTGCATGCCGGGCTGGTCCCCGTACGCCAGCGGCAGGTTCCGGTTCGTTACATCCACTTTGCTGAGTAGAAAGCCTGCAACGACGCACATCCCTGCCACGGCGGCAGCCAAGCGTCCCCACCTGAGGAGGCGCCGCCGTCGTACTTCATTGTTGAAGGCGGCCAAGACCATGGCGGTGTGAAATTGCCAGAAGCCAGCCAGGATGGCAAAAATGAGGACCAGCCCCACATGGTTGTGCCCGCCGAGAATGGGGTCCGTTGCAGCATAGACGGACGGTATGAAGAGCGTGCAGGCGATGGCGGCAAAGAGTGTAGCGCGCAGGACGGACGCGCGTTCTTTGTCCAGGGCTGTCGGAAGACGGACAGCGGTGAGGATCCAGAGCATTGCCGCTGGAACGTAGTCCATTATCCGAAGACCTTGTTGAATCCAGACGGGTCGGCAGATGGCTCCTGCGGGCGGCGGAGGATACGTTCGGTGAGGAGGTCGGCAAGGTACTCGGCAGTGACTTCGGTGTCGCTGTCAAAGCTGCTGCGTCCGAGGACCATCAAAGGTATTTGGGGGATGCCAGGTAGCGGCGGGAGAAGAAGAGAAATGGCACAGAACTGGTGATTCAGGATCATGTGCGAAAACTCGTGGAGGATGATCAATTGCCGGTGCCAGACAGTTAATTCTGGCGCGTGGAGAACGTAGTCACAGTCTTCACAGTGAAGCCATAGGCCACAGAGATCGTGCCTGTCAAGGGTGGGCATTTCCCCGATGATGATCGGCAAGCCACTCCTGGCCTCGATCAACGATTGGATGCTTTGCAAATCCGGATACTCGCCAAGGTCAAGCTCTCGAATGGCGCCGCGGGCTGCGCGACGGATCTGCAGGGGGTTCAGGTGGGGTAACTCAGCGTTTGGGTCCTGGCCAGATCTTGCTTTGGGCGTGTTTTTACCGACCGGATCCTGTTGGTGCTGCCGAATGAACATTTGCGGAACCCATCGACTTCCTCAGCGGCTGAGACTCAACGCCATGCTTTAAATGCTAAGTCCGTCAGTGCTGGCTGGGTAGGCGTGGGATGAATCTTTATTTGGTGTTGCTTTTCCGTGCGAGGTGTTGCCTCAGGCCATCTTCGCCACGGCTCATAAGTACCCGGTGGGCGTGGGTGAAAGCGGGAGCGGCCACGGGGCTCAGGAATGACATCCAACGGCTGGTGGGCCTGACCCGCCACTCGATATGCATCCGGGTGCTGCCTCCGGTGAGTGCGCCCAATGTGACACGACCTTCGCCGTGTAGGTCACCCTCGGCATCAAAGACAATTTCGTTTGGGCTGTCAACGAACGTCGGGTGATAGGAAACTTTCAGCGTGTAGCCCAAGGAAGCCTTGAAGTTCAGGGTGGCGGTGGTCGCCATCAGAATCTCAGTATCGCTGGCACCAGGGATAAGCGGCGCCCGCTGGAGTGGTTTTGCCAAGGTGCACCCTGGCCACCAATCGGGCCAAGCCATGTTGGGATCGGCAATAACATTCCAAACTTCTTGCATGGTGTTGGGGAATGTCCATGATGATGAAAGGTCGTAGAGTCGAGCTGTCATGGGGCTATTGTTGCACGGCGACTGCGTTGGGGCGGCTGCTGGATGCGAATCCCGTCGTTGACCGTTGGGTAGAAGACAACTAATCAACACCAATATTGGTTTTGCTGGCGTCTTATTGGCTAATGATCCGGCCGGTCTGCTGGTGACACGACGTTTTCCGGACCGACGTCATCGAGGCGGTAGCCGTTGGGGTAGAGGCTTGGGCCTTCTTCGCCCGGGACGAAATGTGGCTTCGTCTTTAGCGGGCGAAGGCGATGGAATGTGTTGCGTGCCTCCAGCACTGCGTGCAGGGCTGTTTTGGTTACCCGTGTGGCGCGAGGGAGGCCGAGGGCATCGGTGAGGCGGTCGTCGTCGAACATTGCGGAGAGCATTTCCCTGGTCAATGGCCTCGCGGGTGCAGGCAGCCTTGATTTCAAGACTTGGACTGTGCTGGCCATCAGCTGTGCGCCGGCGGGGGAGTATGCGACGTTACCATGCTCGTAGCTATCGAAGAACCGTTCCGCGTCTTGGAATGTTGAGGGGATGCCTGCGATGTTCATGCGGGCGCCGAGCTCCCGGCAGAAACGTGTTGCCGCGGTTTCCTCGGCCGGTGTTGGGGTCCGCCAAGCGTGTGTGCGGGCCCACCGGATGGGGACGACGAGAAGTGTGAGTAAGACGTAGAGGAAGTCGTCTTGGCTGCCTGGGACGTGGCGGTGGACGTGGTTGAGCAGGCGGATCATGCGACGGCCGCGTTCGCTGTCCAGTCCGTTGGAGATAAGCTCGTAGGTGACGATGGCCGTGTCGTATGAGCGCTTAACGGGGCGTTGGGTGATCTCGCCGTTGCGTTGCAGGGTCGCTGCGATGCTGGGAATGGCGAAGTTGCGGTAGTAGGCGAGGAAGAAACCGAGCTCGATGTCAGCGGCGAGGTCGTACAGGACCATCTGGCGGTAGGTGGATTCCCAGTTTTCAGAGGCGGCTTCTGTTTGGCGGCGGATAGACTCGTAGAGGCCCTCGTGGATGCGCATTTGAGACCTCCCATCTGGGCACGAATCACTCCGTGGTCTTGCTAGCACTGATGTTGCTGGGTCATTCCATCGTAGACCTCGAGTTGATCGGCGACCATTTGCAAAAAAGTGGGCCCCGCAATGATGAGCGCTCATGGATATTAACAGCCTCGGTAGGTCACGGAAGTTGGAACCTAGGTGACGGTTGAATTCGTGGATTCGAGATTGCCCGCCAAGCGCGCCAGAATGTTGATATGGATGACGACGAGCTCACTGCTTTGGAAGCCGCAACCCTTCTTGAAATGGATGTGCAGACGCTTCGTAGTCGCCTTCGAAGGGAACGCCCCGAAGGAGCCCGGCAAGTTCCACCTAAACACGGTGGAAATTGGTTTCTGCGGCGAAGCTATGTTGGGCAGTTGGCAGCAGAAAATGGATCACAGGAACTGGGCCACTTACCAATTCCGATCGTGAATAAGTGTTTGACACCTACTGAAGAGAAGGACGCTTTGACGCTTCGGGGTAAAGCTCAACAGGCGGCCGTCGTGCACGGAGTCTGGTCTTTGTGGTTCGACTTTGCTCATGCAATGGACCATATTCCATCTTTTCCGGGTGTCTATATGTTGCGACCAGTGGATAAACCGAACACCGCCCCCGTGTATGTCGGTATGGCTGGGCTCAGGAAGGGGAAGGGGCTGCGCGGCCGTCTGGCCGTGTACTCGAGTGGAAAAGGCGCAGTGTCAGGACTCGGCGAACACGCGTTCGATATAGCCCTGGCTGACTCCTGGGGTTAACCTGTTTTCGTGGACACCTTGATTAGCGGGATCGTGGGATTCTGCGGGAGGGTGTTCTCTATGAATGTTGCACGTCGAAAGTTT
>NZ_JBHUYE010000030.1:0-20359 GCF_042668835.1 Specibacter sp. NPDC057265 | reverse complement strand
GACCACTAACCATGCCCAAAACCAGAAAACCGGCCCGGCAAGAAATCAAATCCCCACTGAGCCGGCAATCGGACCATCATGAAAAATCCGGGCTAGGCTTGCCATGGTGTTTTGCCCACCACGGGCTCACCGCTCATTGAAGGAGGCACTGCATGAACGTAGTCGTGAAATTGTTGGGCACCGGGATTAGTTTGGGTGCGGGCTTTGCCGCCAGCAAGGTGGTGGATGCCGTGTGGGAGAAAAGCACCGGCAGCAAGCCGCCCAAGGACAGCAATGATTTGGAGAGCAGTTTTCGCTCAGCCCTGACTTTTGCCCTGGTTTCTTCGGCAGTGGCTGCCGTCATTCAGGTCCTGGCCGGACGCACCACACAAAAGGCCATTGCGCGCTGGAGCAAGAGCGCATAGATTCCGCATCTGGCATGGGGGCCACATTATCCCGCCACCGCATTCCAGCGGGGCGGGATATTTTGTTCCCGGCTACTTCGAATGCCGCCGGTCATGCTCCACCACGGCGGCCACCACCTGATCCAGCTCATCGACGCTGAGCAGCTCGGGTCTGCGGTGCTTGGTCCGGTAGCCTGCCCGGCCCACCATGTGCGCGGAGACCGGCACAGTGAGCAGCTGAAAAAGCCAGGCCACCAGCAAAAGCGGAGCCAAGGCCCAGGACCGGGACTCCAGGCCCACAGCCGTGAGCATGAGCAACAGTCCCAGGACCTGCGGCTTGGTGGCAGCGTGCATGCGGCTAAGCAAATCCGGAAAGCGCAACAAACCAATGGCCGCAGCCAAGCTCATGCCAGCACCGAGCAACAGGCAAATTGCCGTCAACACATCAATGAAGGCGTTCATCCCTCTTCCCTCCGGTGCGCCACGAAGCGGGCCACTGTCACTGAACCAATGAAGCCAATGACTGTCAGCACCACCAGCAGGACCAGGTTGTCCTGATGATGGTTGACAGCCATTTCCGCCGCCAACGCGGCACCAAAGATCGCGAGCAGAACATCTGCGGCAATGACCCTATCCAGCAGGGACGGGCCTTTGGCTATGCGGTAAATGGTGAACGCCGCCGCGCAGGCCAGTGCTGCGGCAACAATAATGACCACTGTCGGCAATTTACTGCACCTCCTGCGTCGTTGCACAAGCGCCGCCTGGTTGGGCCTGCCTGCTCTGGACATAGCTGACCATGGCGGCTCCCGAGCGTTCGGCACGCACAGCCGCCAACTCGGCCTTGGTTCCCATGACTTCAATCAAGCGCGCCTCAATGTATTGAATGTCGTGACGGACCTTCTCTGCAGCGTCCGGGGTAGGGACGTTCATGGCATGGACGTACAGGGTGGAGGATCCCCTGTCCACCTCCACCACCAGTGACCCTGGAATCAGGGACAGCACATGGCCTACGGAGGTCATGAGCAGATCGGAAGGACTGCGCAGGGGCACCGCAATGACGGCGTTGCGGATATTCGGTCCTTTCACCACCGCCCAATACAACACTTCAAAGCTGGCCACTGTGACTTTGCGCAGAAACCACGGCAAAAACAAGACGGCACGCAGCACGTTGAAACGGCCACTGAGCTCAACGGGAGGAAGGTAAAAAACCTGCGAGATGGCTACGGCAATAATGGCCCCAAAAACCAGGTTTCCCACACTGAAATCACGCCACAAGGCACCCCACACCACCACCAACCAAATAAACAGCGGCAGTTTTTGGACAAAGGCGGATTTTTGCCCAACCCGCGTCATTTTGCTCATGGGTTCCCTGCTCCGCTGCCTAGGACGGCCTCGATATAGTCAACACGTTCAAGCATGCTCGTTGCGGCGTCGTGGCTGAGATCCAGAAGCGGGCCGGCAAAGACTGTCATGGCCAAGCCCAGAAGCACCAAGGCCATGGTGGAGTAAATCATCACCCGCGGCAAAATGGGGATCTCATTTTCACCTGAAAAGCGTCCCTCGGTTGCTTCCACATACTTGCTGGTGCGCAGGGCGCGCATGCTGGGCTCGCCGCTGGAGTCCGGGGCCGTGGCCAGCAAAACCGGTTCAGGATCCTCCGCATCCGCGGTGCTGCGCATGAACGCACGGTTCCAGACACGGGCCATGACCAGCAGCGTCAACAAGCTGGCCACCACCCCGCCGATCACCAAGGCGTAGGCAAGTGCGGAACCATCAGCCACGCCCGCCTGCAGCAGGCCAAGCTTTCCAATGAAACCGGAAAAGGGCGGGATGCCGGAGAGGTTCAGTGCCGGCAGGAAGTACAGCACGGCCAGGATGGGTGAGAGTTTGGCCAAACCACCCAGCCGGTTGATGGAGGCGCTGCCGCCACGGCGCTCAATAAGCCCGGTGACCATGAACAGGCTGGTCTGAATGGTGATGTGGTGGATGGTGTAGAAGATGGCTGCCGTAAGCCCCAAGACCGAAGACAATGCCACACCGAAGAGCATGTACCCAATGTGGCTCACCAGGGTAAATGACAACATGCGTTTAATGTCGGTCTGCGCCATGGCCCCCAAAATGCCCACAATCATGGTCAAAAGTGCCACGACCAGCAAGACGGAATTAAAGTCATCGGACGGAAACAACAAAATTTCCGTGCGCACAATGGCATAGACCCCCACCTTGGTCAGCAGACCGGCAAAAACGGCCGTGACGGGCGCAGGCGCCGTGGGGTAGGAGTCAGGGAGCCAGAAGGAGAGTGGAAATACTGCGGCCTTAATGCCAAAGGCAACCAGCAGCAGCACGTGCAGAAGATTTTGCGTCCCTTGATCAAGGTCTCCCAGCTTCACTGCCAAATCAGCCAGCGTGACGGTGCCGGTCGCTCCGTACACCATGGCAATCGCGATCAGGAACAGCATCGAGGAGACCACACTGACCACCACATAGGTGATGCCTGCCCGGACCCGGGATCCGGTCCCCCCGAGTGTCATCAGCACATAACTTGCCGTCAGCAGGATCTCAAAGCCCACATAAAGATTGAAAAGATCCCCGGCCAGGAAGGCATTGGAGACGCCAGCCACCAGAATCAAAAAAGTGGGGTGGAAAACTGAAACCGGCCCGCCTTCCTCCCCATCGGCAGCACCCTGGCCGCTGGCGTAGGCCAACACGGCAAGGCTGACTGCGGAGGAAATCACCAACAGCAATGATGAGAACTGGTCCGCGACCATCACAATTCCAAAGGGTGGCGGCCAACCGCCCAACTGCACTGCAATGGGGCCCGAATTCCAAACGCTGGCCAGCACCCACACCTCCAGCGCCAACGTCAGGGAGATGCTGCTCAAACTCACCCAACGCTGGGCCCGGGGGTGCCGGATCAGGACGAAGGCCAGTGCCGCCCCCAAAAAGGGCAGGACCACGGCCAGAGGCGTCAGGCCTGCAACGTTCATGGCCTTTCCCGTCCGTCGGTGGTGGGATGCACTTGCGGATCACGTTTCAGGGCAGCCGCCCGGGCCGCGGCAATCTTCTTGGGGCCTATGCCGGGCACGGTTTCCCGCTTCGCCAGCGGCTGTTCATTTTCGTGGAAGTCGGAAACTTCAACAGCAATTTCGGAATCTTCCTCATCGTCGTAAATCGCCTGCTTCGCAACACGGAGATCTTCCTTGTCAATTTCAATGCGGTCCGCCCGGCTCAGCAGCCAGGAGCGGTAAATCAAGCTCAACATGAAGGCCGTCACGGCAAAGGAAATCACAATGGACGTCAAAATAAAGGCCTGTGGCAGCGGATCGTTGTATTCCGTGGAGGGAATGTCTTTATTGAAGAGGGGGGCCAGCCCGGCATACCCGCCCGTGGTGAGCAGCAGGACGTTCGTGGCATTGGCCAGCAACATCAATCCCAGCAGGACGCGGGTCAGGCTGCGCTCCAGCAGCAGGTAGATGCCCACCGCGTAGAGCACCCCCATGACCATCAGCAGGGTCAGGTTTACACTCACTTCCCCACCTCCAGCGGCTCGTCGTCGGCAATTAGTTCGATGCTGCCTGTCCCGTCTTCTTCGTGTTGATCAATTTCCGATCCCAGACTGCGCAGCACATCAACCACCAGGCCCACCACCACCAGGTACACGCCAATATCAAACAGCGTTGAGGTGACAAACTTGACGTCCCCAAAAACGGGGGCGGTGAAGGAGATGATGGCACTTTGGAAAACGTCGCCGCCAAAGAACAGGGGGGCCATGCCTGTCAGGGCCGCCAGGGCCAGGCCCAGGCCCAGGAGTGCACCGGCGGAGATCCTGGTGGCTTCGGCCAATTCAAAACGGCCACCGGCCAGGTACCTGATGGTCAGCGCCAGTCCGGCAACGAGTCCGCCGGCAAAACCACCGCCCGGGCTGTTGTGTCCGGCCAGCAGCAGGTAGATGGAAATGATGATGATGCTGTGAAAGAGCAGCCGCGTCACCACCTCAATGATGATGGAGCGCCGTTCGGGGGCCAGGGTGCGTCCTGCCACCAGCCAGGTGTTGCCGCTTGATGCGGTGAACTTGGTGGCAATTTTTACGGTGGCCTCAGTCAGGTTCTCCGACACCCGGCCCACACTGCCGGCCTTGACGGTTTCAGCGCGCGGCAGGCGCTGTCCGCGCCCCCGCACAAAGATCAGGCTCGCCACACCCGTGGCGGCAATCGCCAGAACGGCAATTTCACCGTAGGTGTCCCACGCCCGGATATCCACCAGCGTCACATTGACAACGTTCAGACCCCCGCCGCCCACATATGCCATTTCCGGCAGTCCCAGGCTGACGGGATCGTGAATGCGCGAGCCCATGGCCACAATGGCCACGGCAATCATGGCCGCTCCGAACGCAACGCCCAGAATCAAGCGCACCACCCGGTGGCTGCCTGCTGACTTGCGTTCCAAAAGACCGGCTGGAAGCTGCCGCATGGCCAAGACGAACGCCACCAAAATGATGGTCTCCACCAGCATTTGCGTCAGGGCCAGATCAGGGGCGCCCTGCAATGCAAAGATCAAAGCAATGCCGTACCCGGTGACGGATACCAGCAGCACGGCCATGAAGCGCTTGCTGGCCCGTGCCGCTGAAATGGCGCCCACCGCTATGGCCAGCCCCACCAGGATCTGGAACGGGGAACCGGGATCAATGAAGTACAGCGTGGCGCTCCAGTTTTGTTCGGTGAGGAACAAAACCGCCAGCACCGCCGCCACGTTCGTCGACAAAATGACTGCCAGATAAAAGAAGAGCGAACCACGCTGCGTGCGGCCCGTCACCCAAATGGCAACAACGTCCAGCAGCACAATGATTTGACGGTATCCGCGCTCTGAATCAATGGGTGCCGGGAGGCGTGCCTGCAAGGTTTCGACTTGCTGCCGCAGGAAAAACAACACCAGCCCGCCAGCAACCACAATCACCGTCAATCCCAGCGCCGGCGTCAAACCATGCCACAGCAGCAGGTGCAGACCCTTGGGGTCGTAGGCCGGGAACTGCCCGCTGTAGGGCTTGATCCAGCTTTCCACCGTGTGCGGGAAGAACCCGAAGGCCAGCGTCAGGGCACTGAGGATGGCCGGCGCGGCCAGGAACAGCCAGCTCACGGGCTTGAACACCGACGCCATGCCCTTGGACTTGGTGGAGAAACCGCACCACATAAAACGCGCACTGTAGGCGAAGGTCAGGATTGAACCGACGACGAGCCCCACCACCACCGTCCAGCCCACCACTGCTCCTGCGGGCCCGTAGGCAGCCGAGGCAATGAAGGCTTGAAAGATGCCCTCCTTCGCCACGAAACCAGCCAGCGGCGGCAAGCCGGCCATGGATGCGGCACCAACAAGGGCCACCACACCCAACTTGGGCGCGGACTTGAACACCCCCGACAGTTCACGGATGTCACGTGTGCCGCTTTGGTGGTCAATGATGCCCACCACCAAAAACAGGGCGGCCTTGAACAATCCATGGGCCAACACCATGGCCATTCCCGCCATGGCAGCTTCCTCGCTGCCCAACCCCACCACCAAGGTGATGAAACCCAGCTGGCTCACGGTGCCATAGGCCAGCAACAGTTTGAGGTCATACTGGCGCAGGGCGCGCCAGCCTCCCAACAGCATGGTGCCCAAGCCCAGGACCACAATCATGATCTGCCAGTACTGGGTTTCCGAGAAGCCGGGCGCCAGCCGGGCCACCAGGTAAATTCCGGCTTTCACCATGGCGGCCGCGTGCAGATAGGCGCTCACGGGTGTGGGCGCAGCCATGGCGCCTGGAAGCCAAAAGTGGAACGGCAGCAGGGCCGACTTGGAAACCGCGCCAATCAAGAGCAGGCCGATCCCCACGTTGACCACCGTGCGGGCCGAACCTTCGGCAGCCACCAGTTCCGGCGCCAACGCCATGACTTGGGAAATGCTGTAAGTGCCGGCGGTTTCGCCCACCATGATGAGTCCCACCAGCATGGCGAGCCCACCAAAAGTGGTCACTATCAAGGCCTGCAGCGCCGCACGTCTGGCGGCAATGCGGGTCCGGGCGTAACCAATGAGCAAAAAGGACAAAATGGTGGTCAGTTCCCAGAAAACAAACAGCAGAATAAGGTTGTCGGCCGTGACCAACCCAAACATGACTCCAGCAAAGGCCAGCAATTGGGCACCAAAGCCACCGAGTCCGGCGTCGTTGGATTTAAAGTACCTGGCACAGTAGGCCAGCACCAGCGCCCCCACGCCCAAAATGAGCAAGGACATCAACCACGCCAATTGGTCCATGCGGAAAGTGAGGTCAAGGTCAAAAACGGGAATCCACGCAATATCCACACTGGGACTTGGCAGCACGTCCGAGTAAACCTTCGGGTACTGCGCCACCAGCCAAATGAAACCAAGTGCCGGAACCGCGGCGAGCACATAAAAGGCGGAGCGCCCCCATTTGGAAAATAAAATCGGCGCAGCGAGGGAAACTATGAAGTGCGCACACAGAACAAACAACACTAAAGTCTCCGCATGTTTCGGGCTGGAAAAGGAGCGAATCACGGGGGTCACTGTCGGAACCCGACGTTCCCAGCTTATCAACTGTCACAGCCGCCGATTGCCCGCCAGCCTGGGCCGGCGCCCCGAAACGGGCAAGAAATCTTTCCTTGCCCATGCCAGCGGCGGCTCCTGCGCCCGATAGCATGTGCCGTATGACACAGCACCCAGCGGATGCCGCGCCTGCGCCAGCTGCCCAAGAAAAAAATCCCGGCACCAAGGGGCAAATCATTGCCTGGTCATTGTGGGATTGGGGCGGTGCGGCCTTCAACGCCGTCATGACCACCTTCATTTTCACGGCGTTGTACCTCACGGGGGATCAGTTTGGCGGGGCTGACAAAGCCACCGCCACCCTCGCCTTTGCCATGTCCATCTCCGGTTTTGCCATTGCCCTGCTGGCTCCCGTGGCCGGGCAGCGCACGGACCACAGCGGGCACCGCAAATTGTGGTTGGGCATTAACACCCTGGTGGTGGTGGTCCTCACCGGCGCCTGTTTCTTTGTTCAGCCGCAGGAGTCATTCCTGCTTTTGGGTTGTTTGCTGATTGCCGCCGGGCACGTGTTTTTTGAATTGGCCGGCGTCAATTACAACGCCATGATGCTGCAGATTTCCACCAGGAAAACCATTGGCAGGGTCAGTGGTTTTGGCTGGGCTGCCGGGTATTTGGGCGGCATTGTGGCATTGCTGATTGTTTATTTTGCCCTGATCAAGCCCGACGTCGGCATCTTTGGCATTACCGGCGCCGACGGCATGACATACCGTGTGGTGGCATTGTTCTCGGCGCTGTGGATCCTGGTCTTTTCCATTCCCGTGCTGCTGGCCATCCCGGAAAGCAAGCCGGATCCCCAAATGCCCAAGGTGACATTTTTACAGTCCTACCGGGCGCTGTACCAAACGGTGCGCCACCTGGCCAGGACCGAACGGCACACCCTCTACTTTCTATTTTCCAGTGCAATTTTCCGTGACGGCCTGGCCGCCATTTTCACCTTCGGGGCTGTCCTTGCCGTGGGATCCTTCGGCTTCGAGACCGCAGACGTGCTGATCTTTGCCATTGCCGGCAACGTGGTGGCGGCGGTGGGGGCGCTTTCCGCCGGCTTCTTTGATGACAGGTTCGGCCCCAAGGCGGTCATTGTCACGTCCCTGCTGGGGCTGCTGCTTTCCGGCGGTGCCCTGTTGTTCCTTGAGGGCAAAAACGCGTTTTGGGTCTTTGGTCTGATCCTGTGCCTGTTTGTGGGGCCGGCCCAATCCTCGGCCCGGACCTTTATGGGGCGCCTGGCCCCTGAAGGCCAGGAGGGGGAACTTTTTGGGCTGTACGCCACCACCGGCCGCGCAGTCTCATTTTTGTCCCCCCAGCTTTTTGGCCTGTGCATCATCATCTTTGGTGCCCAACGCTGGGGCATCATTGGCATCTTGGCGGTATTGCTGCTGGGCCTGTTGCTGCTTCTGCCTGTCAAAACCCCGCCTCGCGGCACATCCCACGTCTAGTGCCGGCTTAAATGGCCGGCAACGGCACCAGGAGCCCACCTTTGATGAAAAGGTGGGCTCCCGGTGCCGTGCCTGGGGCTAAATGCTGGTGCGGTGGAAGTTCAAGTGGGAACGGGACGCGGTGGGGCCGCGCTGGCCCTGGTAGCGGTTTTGGTGGGGGCCGGTGCCGTAGGGGTTTTCCGCCGGCGAACTGAGCTGGAAAAAGCACAGCTGGCCAATTTTCATGCCCGGCCAGAGCTTGATGGGCAAGGTGGCCACATTGGACAGCTCCAAGGTGATGTGGCCGGAGAATCCGGGATCAATGAAACCGGCCGTGGAATGCGTCAACAACCCCAGACGCCCCAGCGAGGACTTGCCCTCCAGGCGCGCGGCAACATCGTCCGGCAGCGTGACGGTTTCATAGGTGGAAGCCAGGGCGAACTCCCCCGGGTGCAGAATGAACGCCTCATCCGCATCCACCTCCACCAGGCGGGTCAGCTCCGGCTGCTCTTCAGCCGGATCAATGTGGGCATAGCGGTGGTTGTCAAAAAGCCTGAAGTACCTGTCAATGCGCACATCCACGCTGGACGGCTGCACCATGGCGGGGTCATAGGGGTCCAGGGCAATGCGGTTGGCGGCTATTTCGGCTCGGATGTCGCGGTCGGAGATCAGCACTTTCTAAATTTAGCGCATCCGGCGCCACGCAGCCGCCCTAAAGCCTGGCAGGGCCCGGTACGGAACGCCGCATTCCGGCCGCGGGCATCTTGTGGCGTGTCACTGGTCATGAATGCCCGTGGGTTCACGCTAGAATCAAGAACGGAAATGGCGGCAGCGATAAAGCATCC
Source organism: Specibacter sp. NPDC057265 (assembly GCF_042668835.1). NCBI lineage: Bacteria > Bacillati > Actinomycetota > Actinomycetes > Micrococcales > Micrococcaceae > Specibacter > Specibacter sp. NPDC057265. The sequence continues at coordinate 11,128 of NZ_JBHUYE010000030.1, read as the reverse complement.
ACTTCCCGTGCGGGCGTAGCTCAATGGTAGAGCGCTAGCTTCCCAAGCTCGATACGCGGGTTCGATTCCCGTCGCCCGCTCTGCACGCATCAAGGTGTTGCCCCCAGGAATTCTGGGGGCAACACTTGTTTAAGCGCCGTGCAGTAGTGTCGGTTCCAGAGCCCGTCAGGGTTCTTTAATGGCAGGAGCAACCATGTCCACCGAATCAGCGCAGAACCCAACCATGCCCGCCCCCTTGCGTCTGGGCGTGATCGGCGCCTCGCGGAAGCCCGATGAGCGGCGCGCACCCATCCACCCGGAGCATTTCTCCCGCATCGAGCCCCACATCCGCGCACGCATGGTGGTGGAGGAGGGCTACGGGCTCCGTTTCGGCGTCTCCGACTCCGCCCTGGCCGAGTTGGTGGGCCACGTTGCGCCGCGGGCCGAGGTCATTGCCAATGCCGACGTCATCCTGCTGCCCAAGCCGCAGGCAGCGGATCTGGCCGAGCTCCGTGATGGTCAAATCCTGTGGGGGTGGCCGCACTGCGTCCAGGACCGCGCCATCACCCAGCTGGCCATTGACAAGAAGCTGACCCTTATTGCCTTTGAGGTCATGAACCACTGGACCTCCGACGGCGGATTCGGCCTCCACGTCTTCCACAAAAACAACGAGCTGGCCGGGTATTCCTCCGTGCTGCACTCGCTGTCGCTGATTGGCTCAACCGGTGACTATGGACGCCGGCTGAAGGCCGTGGTGATTGGTTTTGGTGCCACCGCCCGTGGCGCCGTCACCGCGTTGAGCGCCTTGGGCATCCACGATGTGCAGGTGCTCACCAGCCGCAATGTCGCTGCCGTGGCCGCACCCATCCACTCCGCCGAAATGGTGCAGTTTGAGTTCGCGCCGGAACCTCCCCATGCCGGCAACGTCCTGCTCGGGGACGGGGAGGTGCCCCTGGCAGCCTTCCTGGCCGAGGCCGACATTGTAGTGAACTGCACCCTGCAGGATCCCAACTCCCCCATGACGTATTTGACCACCGGGGATCTGGGCGCCTTCAGGCCCGGCAGCCTCATTGTGGATGTGTCCTGTGATGAGGGCATGGGCTTTAGCTGGGCCCGCACCACCACCTTCACCGAACCCATGTTCACCGTGGGCAATGGGATCAATTACTACGCCGTGGACCACAGCCCCAGCTACCTGTGGAACTCCGCCACCTGGGAAATCAGCGAGGGCCTCATCCCGTTCATTGACACGGTGGTGGCCGGCCCCGGGGCGTGGGCCGGCAATGACACCATTGACCGTGCCATTGAAATTGCCGACGGCGTGGTGCGCAACCCCGCGATCCTGCAGTTCCAGCGGCGCCAGGAAGAGTACCCGCACCTGTCGCTGTAACAGCTGTGCGCGCATGGATCTTAAGTATCATGGGCGCATGGTTGATTCGATGACCCCGAAACAACGCAGCCGGACCATGTCCCGAATCCGCGGCAAGGACACCAAACCGGAAATGCTGGTGCGGCGGATGCTTTTTGCCGCCGGCTACAGGTACCGGCTCCATGCCAAGGATCTGCCCGGCACTCCGGATGTGGTTTTCCGCGGCCGCCGCCGGGCCGTCTTTGTCAATGGCTGCTTTTGGCACTCCCACCACTGCCCCGGCGGCACCCGCAAGCCGGGAACCAATGCAGAGTTTTGGGAAGCCAAACGCGCCCGGACCATCGAACGCGACCGGGAGGCAATTGCCCGCCTGGCTGATCTGGGCTGGACGTCAATCACCGTCTGGGAATGCGAGCTGCGGGATCCCGGCGCCGTGGCCCGCACCTTGGCTGACGCCCTGGGGCCGCCGCTCAGCTCCCCTTCGGGACAATGAAGACAAGGTGGCGGGCGCTGCGGAAATCGAGGCGCAGCGTCAGCTGGCCCCGCCGGGCCAACACCAGGGCAATGGCCAGCGCTGCCAGCGCGGGCATGCCACCTGCCAGAACGGTGGCCCACTGCACGCCCCACTGTTCGGCCAACGCGCCCATCAAGGGACCGCCAATGGCCTGCCCGCCAATGAGCACCATGATGTACAGGCTCATGACCCTGCCGCGAATGCTGACATTGGTGGACATTTGCACCAGTTGGTTGGCACTGGTGAGGAACAGCAGGGAGGCAAATCCGGCGACCACCATGACGGTGCCAAAGGTGGCCATGGAAGGGGCAAATGCGGCACCCATCAACACCACCCCGTAGGCGCCGGCGGCTGACATCACCCCGCGCAGCCGCAACGTCGCAAAACGGGTCGAGGCCAGCGCCCCGCCCAAAGCGCCCACCGCCACCAGGGTGTTCAGCAGGCCGTAGCCGCCGGCGCCGACGTCGAACACGTCATTGGCATAAGCGGTCATCAGCACGGGCAGGCTCAGCCCAAAGACCGCAAAGACCGCCGCCATGATGGCGGGGAACACAATGGTGGGTTTGTTCAGCGCGTAACGGACGCCTTCCATGAGCTGGCCCTTGGCCCGTTTCACCGGCGTCATCTTCACCAGCTCCCCGGTCCTGATCAGCAGCAGCGACAGAACTGTCACCAGGCAGGCCGCGGCGTTTGCGGCGAAGGCCCAGCCACCACCCACGGCCATGATCAAGACCCCGCTGACGGCCGGGCCCACCATGCCGCCAAGCTGGAAGATCGACGAGTTCAAACTAATGGCATTGCGCAGCTGGGCCGGACCCACCAGCTCATTGACGAACACCTGGCGGGCGGGCTGGTCGGCCACCACCACCAGCCCCAGCACAAAGGCAATGATGTAAATGTGCCACACCTGGAGATTTCCCGTCAGCGCCAGCACGGCCAGGAGGGCGGCAAGTGCGCCCGCGGCCCCTTGGCTGATCATCAGGATCAGGCGCTTGGAATACCTGTCGGCCAGGATTCCGCCCAGGGGCATGAGCAGCAGTGAGGGAATGAACTGCATGAACACCGTGATGCCCACGGCCGTGACTGAGCCGGAAAGTTCCAGGACCATCCAGTCCTGGGCCACCCGCTGCATCCACAGGGCCACCACGGCGAGAATGTTCGCGGAGGCAAAAATCCTGTAGTTGCGGATTTTTAACGATGAAAAGGTCTGGCTCCACGGAGGGCGGGTGGTGACTAGATTGAGGGGCGCTGTCAGTGGCGTTACGGGGGGAGTCAACGTCATGGTCCTGGGACTGGAAGGTGTGGGTCACTGCCCTTTCAACCATAGGGCTCCCGCGCATATGTCAGAAGAGTATGATCGCTATAAGTACTATTGGCAAATGTAATAGTGACGGGGAGTCCAGCATGTCCGATGCACCCACTTTTGCCCCGGAGCAGCTCAAAAGCTTCCTGGCCTTGGCCGAAACCCGCAATTTCACCCGCGCCGCCCAACGGCTGGGCATCAGCCAGCCCACCGTCAGCCAGCATGTGCGCAAACTGGAGCAGGCTGCGGGGCGGGCGCTGGTGAACCGGGATACCCGGGAACTGCAGCTCACCGACAATGGGGACGCCATGGCCGGATTTGCCCGCACCATCCTGGCCGCCAACGACGCGGCCAGACGGTACTTTTCCGGAGCCGCCATGCGCGGACGCCTGCGCTTTGGCACCGCGGATGACCTGGCCATTACCGGGCTGCCCCGGATTTTGCGTGAGTTCCGGCAGCTCTACCCGCAAATCAACCTGGAACTCACAGTCAGCCAAAGCGACCAGCTGCATCGCCGGCTCAAGGCCGGGGCATTGGATTTGGTGTTTGTGAAGTGGGTCTCCGGAGCCCAGGAGGGCGAGGTGGTCAAGCAGGACACCTTCTCCTGGGTGGGTTTGGAGCAGACGGTGCTGGATCCTGGCACCCCGGTGCCGGTCATTGCCTATCCAGCCCCCAGCTTGAGCCGCAAACTGGCGCTTGACGCCTTGGAGGACGCGGGCCGGACCTGGCGCGTCACCTGCACCACCAAACAAATCAGTGGCGTGTTGGCCGCCCTTCGGGCAGGGATTGGCATTGCCGTCATGCCCACCTCCCTGATTCCCGATGACCTGCAGGTCATCACCGAACGCTTCGAGCTTCCCCCGGTGGGCAAGGTGGATTTCACGCTCATCCGCAACCCACTGGCCAACACCGAGGTGGTGGACGCGCTGACCCGCGCCATCATGGGCCGCAAACTCACGCCAGTCAGCAGACGTTAGCGGCACGGCGCCGGTGCCGCGGGCAGCACCGGTAAGCAAGCTCACACCGCGCCCCACACCCCGGGCTGTAGACTTGTTCCGTTATGAACCGAACAATGTTTAAGTCCAAGATCCACCGCGCCACCGTGACCCACGCGGACCTCCACTACGTCGGTTCGGTCACTGTCGACACTGATCTGCTGGACGCTGCGGACATCCTCCCCGGGGAACTGGTTTCCATTGTGGACATCACCAACGGGGCCCGCCTGGAAACCTACACGATCGCCGGTGAGCGCGGGTCAGGTGTCATTGGCATCAATGGCGCCGCAGCCCATCTCGTGGCCGTGGGCGATTTGGTCATCCTGATCAGCTACGCACAGATGAGCGACGCCGAAGCACGCGCCCATGTGCCTGCCGTCGTCCACGTCGACGGACAAAATTCCATCGTCAAGCGCGGCACCGACCCCGCTGAAGCCGTCACCGAGGGCGTGCTGCGGCCCGCTCTGGCACTGTAAGCTACGCACTTTTGCTGCCTGCCGGCCGGCCACGGGAGCCCCGCCAAGCGCAGGATCGCGCCGCCAGCGCTAGGCTGGGCAACGTGCCAGCCCAACCCCACATCAGGCCAACGCCGCCATGCTAGCCGTCATTGAGGGTTTTTCAGTGGTCTGGCTCGTCATCATGGTGGGCTGGTTTGTGGGCCGCAGAAAGCTCTTGGGGGAAAATGCCCCCATGGTGCTGAGCCGGTTGTCCTTCTTCGTGGCCAGCCCGGCCCTGCTGGTCCAAACCTTGGCCGGCGCCAATCTGGCCAGTGTGTTTGCCGGCCCTTTGTGGGTGGCAGCCAGCAGCGCCCTTGCCACAGCCGGCATCCTTTTGCTCATAGCCAGGTGCTGGCTCAAGCGTCCGCTTGCGGAATCATTGATTGCGGCCATGTCTTCCTCCACCGCCAATGCCGCCAACTTGGGCATCCCCATTGCCGCCTATGTTTTAGGCGACGCCGCCCTCATTGCGCCGGTTCTGGTATTTCAGTTGGCGTTCTATACCCCCTTCTACTTGATGCTGCTCGATGCCCTGGCCAGCGGGCGCCGGGTCACTGTGGTGCGAATGGTGCTGCAAATCATCACCAACCCCATGATTGTGGGCACTGCCCTGGGCCTTGTCCTGGCCGCCACGGGCTGGCAGCTGCCGCGGCTCGTGGCCGAGCCGCTGGATTTAATTGCCGGCGCCGCCATCCCCGCCATCCTGATAGCCTTCGGCATGTCCCTGGGCACCACCAAGCCATTGTCAGCTGGCGACCACCGGCGCGCGGATATTTTGCTGGCCTCGGGATTTAAGCTGCTGCTGCATCCCCTGCTCGCTTATTTGCTGGGGCAATTTGCCTTTGGCCTCAGCGGTGCCGCTTTGTTTGCCGTGGTGGTCGCAGCGTCCCTGCCCACGGCACAGAATGTGTTTGTCACGGCCCAGCGCTATCAACTCGGTGTGGCGGTGGCCAAGGACACAGTGCTCATTACCACCATTTTGGCCATCCCGACCATGTTTGGCGTGGCCTTCCTGCTGGGATGAGCGCCGGACCGCCCGGCACAGCCGCGGCCTGAAGGCCGGTAAGCCCCGGCAGCTTCCCCCCGCGGGCAATTCCAGCCCTGCGGTGGGAGCCGGTACAGTTGACGGCGTGAAGAACGGGACTGCCTTGATTCGGATTGCCGCCGCATGGCTGTTGCTGTTCATGCTGGGAATTGCCGCTGCCATGATCACCATTGGAGTTGTGAACAGCCGGGAATTTGGTCCGGAAAAAACCGTCCAGCATTATCTGCAGGCCCTGCGGGAAGGTGACGGGTCCAGGGCCCTTGGCCTGCTGCAGGCCAAGGTTCCCAGCGCCAACGCCGCAGCGCTGGACGGGCCTGCCCTGGCGCAGACCCAGGCGGCACTTGGTGATGTGCGTGTGGCCGACGCCGTCGATGCCGCCGGGAATCAAAAGCGTGTCACAGTCAGCTACACCGTTGACGGGGAGGAATTGAGCACTGACTTCCTGCTGGTCTCCGGACCGCGGCAGTGGCTGTTTTTCGACACTTGGACCATGGTTCCCAGCACCTTGCCCACCGTGTCCGCCTCAGTGGTCAACGCCAATGAGGCGTCCATCAACGGCGTGCCGGCGAACATGCCTGCCGGCCGCAATTCCTTCGCGGTTTTTTACCCCGGATCCTATGAGCTGGAATTCCGTTCGGCCCTGTTTGCCGCGCCACCCGTCACCCGCGTTGTCACCGGCGCCGATCAAGCCGTGCCGGCGGTGGCCCTGGCCAGCGGACCCACCAGCGATTTGCTGGCGCAGGTCGACGGCGTCATCCGCAAGTACCTTGACGACTGCGCGCAGCAGGCAGTCCTCATGCCCACCGGCTGCCCCATGACGGCAATTTCCAACAACCGGGTGGCATCCCCAATCACCTGGACCATTGTGGGCTACCCGGCCATCACCATCACCCCCTTTAATGGGCAATGGGTGCTCGCTCCCCTGACAGTGAAAACGCAGCTGGCATTTGAGGAACAGGACCTTTTTACCGGCGTGCTTCAAAACGTGAAGCAGAACTCGGAGTTTGAGTTTACGGCCAAGCTGCAAATCAGCGGCACCGACGTCTCCGTCACTCCGGTGATCAACTACTAGAGCCGGCCGGGGGCAGGCGTTGAACCCGCCCCCAAACCGGGCTAGACCCCGCGCAGGTCCAGGACAAGCTCCGTGGCACCATCGGCACCCAGCGAGACGGGAATGCCCCAGTCCTGCTGGTACAGGTGGCAGGCGGCATGGTCGGGGATCTCCCCATTGGCATCCTCGGGTCCGTCGCAGGCAGCCGCCCGGGCCGTCAGGTGCAGGACACCCTCGGGCACATCGGCGGAAAGCACCAGTGTGCGCTGCAGGCCAATGGAGGTTCCGCCACCGCTGAGCAAAAGTTCCGGCGGCGTTGAGGATACCTTCAACTGGGTGGGATCGCCCCAGCGGTCGTCGAGTTTTTGGCCCGTGGGGGCGGAGAAGTTAATGGTCACCGCCAAGTCCCCCGGTGCCACAGCCGTTTTGGGGCGTTGGGTCTGGACGGCGCCCTCATCCACCTGCAGGGCATTTTGAGGCAGCGGCAGACGAAGCAGCTGGTGCTTGTTGGCCTCCACCACAATGAGCAGCGGAACCTCACCCGTCTCATCAAGGAGCACGTCGCTGGGTTCGGACAATCCCCGCGCCAGGGTGCTTACGCTCTGCGTGGCCGGATCGTAGCGGCGTACGGCACCGTTGTAGGTGTCGGCAATGGCCACCGAACCGTCGGGCAACACTGCCACCCCCAAGGGGTGCTGCAAACGTGCCTGCGCGGCGTCGCCGTCACGGAAGCCGAAATCAAAGAGCCCCTCACCAATGGCCGTCTCCACCGTGGGGGTTGGGGCAGCTGCATCGGCGGATCCGGCGTCGAACTTCAACACGCGCAAGGCTGAGGTTTCCGAATCGGCAACCCAAATGTTGCCGTGGGCGTCTTCGGTCAACCCCGAGGGCTGCGCAAACCAAGCCTGTTCGGGGGCTCCGTCCAACAGTCCCTCGAGTCCATTGCCAGCCACCACCTGCAAGGCGCCGCTGACGGGATTGAAGGAAAAAATTTGATGCGTGCCGGCCATGGCAATCAGAACCGTCTGCAGCACGGTGGAGTACGCCACATCCCACGGCGAGGACAACGCCACCTCCAGGGGGGCATCACCTAGCTCGGTGCCGGACGCCGGGGCACCACTGTCGTTGACGCGGGCGGGGCCGGAATCAAGCAGGCGCTGGACGCCGCTGCCTGCCAGCGTGCGCACCCGGCCGCTGGCCAGCGTCACCCCGCGCAGGAGGTGGTTGACCGAATCGGCCACGACGACGTCGTACCCCACGGCCGCCGCCACCTGGTCCGGGAGCAGCGCCAGACCCTGCGGTTCATTGAAGCGGGCCTGGTCAGCGGAGCCGTCTTCGCTGCCCTTGCCGCCGGCACCAATGGTGCGCACTACGCTCACCAAATCAGGGCCCATTTCCACCAGCCGGTGGTGGCCGGTGTCCGAGACCAGGAAGTTGCCTCCCGGCAGCGGCAGCACCTTGCCGGGGAACCGCAGATCCCGGACCACGGGTTCGGGGGCCACATACGGGCCATCACCGCGGTGCAGCGTGCCCTTGGCCTCGTGCTCGGAAATCAGCTCCGGAATGAAGGACGCCAAGCCGGCAGCGTGCCCTTCCCCGGACAGGTGCGCCACAATGTAGCCTTCGGGGTCGACAACCACCAGGGTGGGCCAGGCACGCGCGGAGTACGCCTGCCAGGTCAGCAGTTCGGGGTCGTCCAGCACAGGGTGGGTGATGTCATAGCGTTCAACGGCTGCAGCCAGGGCCACGGGATCCGCCTCATGCTCAAATTTGGGCGAGTGCACACCCACTGTCACCAGCACGTCCTTGTACTGCGTTTCCAGCGGGCGCAGCTCATCCAAAACGTGCAGGCAGTTGATGCAGCAGAAGGTCCAGAAATCAAGGAGCACAATTTTGCCGCGGAGCTTTTCAAGATCCAGCTCCGCTCCCCCGGTGTTCAACCAGCCGCGGCCCACCAGTTCCGAGGCACGCACCCGCACGGGTTTGCTGGTGGCGGGGCTGGATATTGTTGAGGATTCCACTAGTGCGATTCTCCTTGCGTACCGCCCGGGTGACCCGGCGCGCTCTTATTGGTGTTGTCCGTGGCGTACTGGGCGCCGTCGTGCGGTTTTTGCGGACCATTCGACACTGCCCGGGTTTGCATCGTGCCTGCCAGTGAGGCGTCACGGGCGGCAAGCTGGGCAAACATGTCATTGTAAGCGTCCAGTTCGGCGTCCTTATTCCTGTCCGCGGCGCGGTCCTTGCGTTTGGTCTCGCGGGCATCGGACTGGGACCACATGTACGCCACCCCCATGGCAATGAGGAAGGTGGGGACCTCGCCCACGCCCCAGGCAATGCCGCCGGCGGCCTGCTGGTCCACCAGGGCACCGTCCCCCCAGGGACGGCCCATGTTGCCAAAGTACTCCCCGGACAACAGCCCCGTGGCCATCATCAACGAAACGCCAAAGAAGGCGTGGAACGCCATGGTGGCCAGCAGCAGCACCAGCCGCAGCGGGTAGGGGGCGCGGGTGGGCAGGGGATCGGCGCCAATCATGCTCTGCACGAGGATGTAGCCGGTCAGTGAGAAGTGAATGATCATCAGCTCATGGCCCAGGTGGTACGTCATGGCCAGGTTGAATGCCGGCGTGTAGTAAAACAGCACCAGGCTGCCGGAGAAGTTGGCCGCGGCAAAAAGCGGGTGGGTGATGATTTTGGAATATTTGGAGTGCACCAGCACCAGGATCCACTCCCGGATGCCCCGGGACCCGTCCCGGCGCGGCGTCAAGGCCTGCAACGCCAGGGAGACCGGCGAGCCCAGGGCCAAAAACAGCGGCGCAATGGCCATGAGCGCCATGTGCTCCATCATGTGCGCGCTGAACAAGACGGCGCCGTACACCGCCGGGCCGCCGGAGGTGATGTAGACCAGGGCCAGCAATCCGGCAAACCAGGACACGCTGCGCAGCACTGACCATTTGTCACCGCGTCGGCGCAGCTTGATGATTCCACTGAGGTACATGGCTGCGGCCATCACGGCAAAGGCCACCCAGAGCCAGTCCATCCGCCATTCCGTGAACCAGCGGGAAAATTCCAGTTCCGGGGGCAGCGGGTAGCCGGTGAGAATTTCAGCCGGTGTCAACGCTTCCTGCACCAGTTCGCGTGACTGCGGCGGGGCGGAACGGCCCAGAGCAACGGCAATGCCGCTGACAGCGCCCATGACGAGCAGTTCCACAAAGATCAATTGCCACAGCAGACGCCGGGTATTGTCGCTGCCGGTGTTGTGGCTGCCACCTGCCAGCCGCGGAATGATCCACTGGCGGTGCATATAACCAATGACGCCCAACACCACGGTGGCGGCGAACTTGGCCACAAGCAGCTGCCCGTAGGAGGAACCGAACAAATCCCCCCAAGTGGTGATGCGGATGGCGGCATTGATGACCCCGGAGCCCGCAACACCCACAAAGGCGAAAAGAGCCAGGGCGGAAAAGCGCTGCAGTGTCTGGGCAGTGATTTTGCCCAGGGCACCGGAAATGACCACCAGGACAATGATTCCACCCACCCACAGTGCCGCTCCGGCAATGTGCAGGAACAGGGAGTTCACCGCACCCTTGTGGTCGGCGCTGGAGGCGGAATGGCCAATAAGGGCCTGCGGCACAAAGGAGATCAAGGTCAGCACCAGCGGAACCGCCAGGGCGCTGATGCTGCGCAGCCCAATGACCAGTGTGGTGACCACTGCCGCCAGAATGGTGATGATCAGCCAGGCTTGTCCAGCCGGCAGCTCGGTGACAAAGAACACCAGCATGTTGGTGTATTCGGAGTTGCCGCTCAACGGCAAAGCTGACACGTTCGAATAGGTAAAGACCAGCACTGCAATGGCAGAGAGCGTCCATACACCGCCAGCGACCATGGCAAGGTTCATGGCGCGGGTGAAGGCCGGATGTTCGGGCTGGGGGGCACGTTTGGCGCCGTCGTCCTTGTGGCTGGCCGTCCGGGTGCGGTGCGGCTTGAGGTCCTTGGGAAGGATGACGACTGCGAAAACCAATGCGCCCAGCACCGCCGAGAGGGACAAGTTGTGCACTGCCGTGGCCAAGGGCAGACCCCAGCGGGTCACGGCCCCGGGATCAGCCAGCTCGGCGACGGCATTGGCGCCTGTCCAGGACAGGGACAGCACCACGGCCGCCATGGCCGCTGCCAGGCCGCACCACCACCAACGGCTGCGGATGCCATGGGTGAACGCGCCCCGGCGTAATGCTGCAGGGGCGGGGGCGGGGGAAGTATTTACCGGTGGCACCCTTCCATTGTCCTGCACGGGACAAAGAAGCGGCGAATCAGCCGGCTCTCAGGAATGGGGGCGTTAAAAAATGGCGGCGGCCGGGAAAATCCCGGCCGCCGCCATGGT
>NZ_JBHUYE010000029.1:0-21421 GCF_042668835.1 Specibacter sp. NPDC057265 | reverse complement strand
CCACACGCTACGACAAACTCGCCATCACCTACCGAGCCGGCATAGCCCTCTACGCAACGCTGATCTGGCTACGCCAATAAGGAGACACGTCCTAGTAGCCGGGTCTCACCAACATCCACCAACGGGGGCCGGGCAAAAAGAATGACCCCCTGTTTCCAGGAGGTCATTCTTCGAACATATGTGCCCAAGGTGGGATTCGAACCAGACTATCCCCCTTGCAAATAAAGGGAATTCGCGGACTAACGCGGCAGTCCGGCCCAGTACGATGCAATCCGGGCCAGTCCGACAGGAAATGTGTTGACACTGTCAACAGGCATCATCGGCTCTATCATCCGCGGCCGATTCCTAGCTACGACATGCGGTTGTCACCGTTCGGTGACACAATGGACAAAAGAAGGGATGACGCCGTGACAGTAGAGTGCAACATTGACACACCCGCCGAGGCCGGAGCATTGATCCGTGCTCAGCGAACGGAACAAGGATGGACGCAACTGGCGTTGGCCGATGCGGCCGGCGTCTCACGGAAATTTCTCATTGACCTCGAATCGGGCCACGACCGTGCCGAACTTGGCAAAACCATGGCCGTCCTAGCTGCCTTAGGACTCTCCCTCTCCACTACCACGCCTATCCCCCGCGGCCGCGAGCACGACCCGGAACGACGCGACTACGCAGCCACATTCACAGACCTCATAGCCAAGAAGGACTTTGAATTCGCCATCAAGATGCTCGCCGACTACGCCAGCGCATCCCTGAAAGCAGGGAGACCGCTCCTCCAGCGCAGCCCGCAACTCAAAGACCTTCGATGGTCTGCCGCATTGGCGGGAATTACTAACTACACCGCTCACCTACTCGACCAACCCGCCCCGGACTGGACCAGACACATCCAACCTCTGAACGAGGCTTGGATGCCAGCTGAGTCCTACCGGACCGTCCGCGAACCCATGAAACAACTCACCCAATCTGAAACACCCCACGAGCTCGCCGTCATGAATGTCTTCATCCGCGAACGCAGCCTGGCCACGGTATGAGCGCAGGCGAACTAACTGGCGAGCAAATCCTGACCCTCCTTCATGAACTCTCCAACAGGCTCGCGGCCCGTGGAATTCATGGCGACATCAAACTCGTAGGCGGAGCAGCACTCATCCTGCAGGGCATTGGCAACCGTCCCACCGCAGACATCGACGCCAGCTACGGCGAAAAAACCAACGTCAACAAGATCGTGGCCGAGATGGCCACCGATTACGATCTGGCCAGTGACTGGCTCAATTCCAATGCATCGGCCTTCATCCCCGAGGGCGCCAGCTGGATCGCCCTTGAAGAACTCGATGGACTAACTATCGAAGCAGCCGACAGCGAAACACTTCTGGCCATGAAGATCGCTGCCGAACGAGACAAAGACACCCTTGATATCGCCCGCCTGCTGCGCAAACTCAACATCACCAGCGCCACCGACGCCGTCGACCTCGCGTTCAGCAAGTATGGAGAACACTCCATCCCACTCGCCGCCAGCCGCGACAACTATGTCATCGTTGTCGACGACGCCCTCGACGCCGCGACAACACTCGGCCCCGAATCCCGCCTCTAGCAAAGGCGTCTCCAACAACAGCCAACACGCCCACCTTCACCAAAGTAAACAACGGCATCATTTCCGGGACGGTTCAGGGAGAGATAAAAAACAAACATCTTTGGGTTCGTGATGTTGCAGAGAAAACCCTGCTGAAAGCCTCGAGCCCAACGTTCGGACGAAGGTTGTTTTTGTGACTGCGGATCCAGCGCCTTGCGGAGCGCTGACCGAAGTGATTGAACCCCAAGAAAAATCAGATAGGCAATGCCTGCCCATTTCAGCGTTTCAAACATCCACTGAGACTGCACGACAAACTCGCCGACTCCAACCGCGACCAAGGCGCCCTGAATAGCGGATGCCACACCCACGCCAGCGATTGTCGCTGTCCCAACACCGCGTCCCCGCATCAAAGTGTTCCGAAGAACCATGATGAAATCAACGCCAGGGGCCCGTACGACCACAAGAACAACGAATAGGAACTCCACAGTCACCTTGTACCTCCAAGGCGAGTCTATGCGTGACGCTGTAAAGGAAAACCAGCTTGCCCCCTGATAACCGATTTCCCACGCATTAAACCACCAGAAAGAACCACACCTCGGAACCGTGGAAACCGACGCCCACCCAGCGACAACAGACCACCCCGCCACGCCCAAAACCAGAAAACCGGTCCGGCAAGAAATCAAATCCCCACCGAGCCGGCAATCGGACCATCATGAAAAATCCGGGTTAGATACCTCTAATTTTTCAGCAAAGAGCACCCTCTCGTCCCTTTAACACGCCGTTACAATCCCAGTCCTATGAAAACTCCAGTTTAGCTGTGAGCAAATTCAACATTCGGAGTGGCCCCAAGGGTTGTACCCGTAGCATCCACTACATAGGTGCAGGGAGACTGGTAATGACCCTTTTCCCATGTGATCTGATAACCATGGGCACCCATTTCCACCCAGCCTGAAGGCTGTGATGCCGGCACGGTCCATGTGTAGCCCACAGTAGTGGAAACTGATTGAGACAAACCTATAGAGACCCCTACAGAAGGACTGGCACTCGCAAAAACGGCCCTGGCTTCAGCTGTAACGGTTGTCTGTAGCTCACCCGAAACCGTGGTTGTGGTACCAGCCGAAATACTAAGTACACCGCCACTTTCTCCGTAAACACGAGTACTCGAATCTCCGATGTATTGATCCGTTTGCGTGGTCGTGTATTGGGGGCCTGCTTCGCAGACGAGAGGAGTGGCGACATCCGGAATTAAAGGACTAGCACTTGCAGGCATTGTCATTCCAACTACAGACAAAGTTATAGACCCATTGCCGCAAGAACCATCTTCTGAGTTTTCTTCATTTTTATACCCTATTCGCTAGTTTACTGACCGGTACGCCGTTATGTAGTACTCAACTTCGACAGGAACGGTAATCCTCACGGAGCCTTTTTCGTTAGACTCTTTAAAAGGAGGCGTCTGATAAGAATTGATATTCGGTCCGCCACACGACTTACCACCAGTCTTTGCCGTCTGCTCATTGATATTGTTTACTACTGATACCTCATATGGGACCCTACTGTCACAAGTTAGGACTAGAATAAGCGACTCCGATGCCGCAATGGATAGCAAGTCAACACTCGTAGGACCCTGACGCTTCTCGTTAAGGAGTAATTCTGCGGAGGAAATATTCTTCGGCATTAACTCTGGATTAGCACGCCAAAAAGGATCTGCACTTTGGGCCGAACCCGTATCAAAAAGACTTGCCATTATAGGCTTACTCGTCGAATTTGCAGAGCTTGAATTCGAGGGTTCATTCACAGGGCTGAGAGTAGCGGAATCGCTATATGTTTCGGATGAGCAACCTACGGCTAAAAATCCTAGCGTGGTTACAATTGTCGCAAGGGTTAGTTTTCTATACTTACTCAAAACACCACCTCTGTCCTGGGCTACCAGGCCATTAGTATGAATGTAATATCTTCTAACTATTAAAAAGTTACTCTTTGGTATTTTCGGTGTCAAACTTTCTTGAAATGAAATAGAATTGTTTGACACAATTTTGCTTTTTCTCCTCAGTAGGCGTACCTTCAGCGATTCCACTCCAGTTCAAAAGGGTGAATTTCACGAACAACTTACGCATGCCCTCGCCCGATGCGGAGTTACGTTCGGGTCTGTGGCCTTCATGGGGGACATCAGGCTTGTAGGAGGCGTCGCGCTCGCCCGGCAGGGTATCGGCAATCGCCCTATCGCAGACATCGATGCCAGCTTTGCCGGAAAGGTCAGCGTCAACTCTATCGTGGCCGAGATGGCCACAGACCATGCCCAGACAAATGAATGCCACAGCCCCCTCGCCTCCGTATTCTTCTCCGGCAACGCCAGCTGGATCGTCCTCGAAGAACTCTTCCGTCGGGCCTACAGCCGCTCAGTTTCGGCGATTGCCTGGTCCACGCCGTGTATTCCGAGTTCAAGGAGGGAATCCAGGACGTCGAGCAGTCCTGCCCGATGAATCTTATTGCGAGATTGCGCTAAGCCGCGAACCACGAGTTCACTGATGTAGTACGCGTCGCCAGCAGCGCTTGTTCGGAAGTCGCGGGCGTCACTTCCAAAGTCAGAAATGAACTGTTCCGATGCCTTCAGAATTAGCTCATCGACTTTGTCCGGTGCGTGCTGAAGTGTTATCAATAGCTGTGGCGTGGCATGGCCGTAGGCCGGCGAGTCGATAAGTGCAGTCAGCAAATGCGTGAAGGGGCGGAGTGGGCGTTCACGTAGGTGAGGAGCGACATTTGCGGCAGCTCCTAGGACTTCGTCATCATCGTCATTCAGCAGGCCGATCAGGGCAGACATTGCAAGCTCAGTGTTCGACGTACGATCAACTCGATTGGCGCAGATCTCCGCGGCGCCCTTTCGCGTTCTGACACTACCTTCCAATACCTGCTTCATTAGCTCGGGACGGTCCCATTCGAGGGCGGCGAACGCGGCGAGTCTTCCGCCGGCCTCACGCACCTCGTCGTCTTGGGACGCCAGCATCCGCTGAATGACGGGGTCGATGATTTCCGGATCGACATTGCCAATGTATAGCATCAGGCGCTGTACCATCCCTGCCGCCAAGATTCGATCGTCGGTATCGATAAGCTTCTCGAACGCCGCGATTCCATCCGGACGAGCATGTCGGAGCGCCGCTGCTAGCATGTATGCAACGCAAGATCGGACGAAGATAACCGAGTCCGTGGCAAGTGCGTCGAGATGCGGTCTAATGAGATCGGTCCGTGCTCCGTCAACGTCGTAAATAAGCAGGTCACCAAGTGTTTCGGCGAGACTGCCTCGCGCCGTGTTGATGCCATTGCTATGCATATCGGCAGCACTTCTGCCGTCGTCTCCCTCGCGAGTGAAGATGGGCCTGTCATCTTCGGGGTCCAAAGACTGGAGTGCGCGGTCGCAGAGAAGTTTCACGAGGTCTAGTGGGACGTCGCGGTAATAGCGTTGCAACGCGTTGCCAAGCCATCTGTCGACGCCATCATGTCCAAGGGACGCGATATGTCGAACGGCATCATAAATCAGTGGAGCCGTCTCGTCAGAGCGGTCGGCATCCGCGAACCCCATCAAGAAAGCGTCGGCGTACGATGCATGGTGTTCTGGCGCCAGCCTAAGTGCCAAGCGGGCAAATCGGTTCGGGTCTGTAGCTACTTGCTCACGAAGGACATGCGACAAGTTGCGGGCTCCTCCAGTGAAGTTGCCCCAATTTGTTTCGTCAGAGTTGTATCTGGTCAAGGCCCTAAGCCACTGATCATCGGTCATCCTGCTTGCTGCATGGGATCCAATAGGCGAACCGATCGTGCCACTGATAATGCCGCGCGGCCTCGACGGCGCGGCGACCTGGAACTTTCGGCGGTACTCACCCAGCCGACGTACACCGTCTGTACTCAGTCGATGCTCCTCAAGTGCTGAAAGGAAGGTGAACGCAGTCCGTCCGAAACTGTGTCGACTTTCATAAGCGTTACGCAGGTCGCGGAACTGGTCCTCAAGCTGCTCGTGAACCTCGTCACTAACGTGTGGCACAACAGCCTCGACCAACTCGCGTGCAGCCCAAAACGGGTCTGACATGTACCCGCACTTAAGGCGGGCACCGCCTTCCAGGATCAGAGTCGCCGCCCAATCAGCGAAGTTGGCAGCACCGGCCGTCAGTGCCCGGTAAAGCAAGAACTGAGCGGCATCGTGCGGATCGGCCGCTAACTCCTCGAAAAGAGGTTGAATCTCGTGGTGTGCAGTCCGGGCAAGTGCTTCGAGTGCACGAACTGTGCCGGCGAACAACACATCATCAAGATCTCGGTCGCCGAGCTCGTCGCCGTCAAATCGCGCGGAGAAGTGCCGATCGTGAATAGGATTTTCGGGACGCGGCGCATAGGCCGTGACGGCCATGACCTGCCGCAAATACGGAACGACTACTTGGGCAAAGATTAGGGGCTCGGCAATGGCAGCCTCGCGCACCAGCTCTACTGCCCCGTAGTCGTGAAGCTTGAGGAGAGCCACCTTTCCACTCTCTTCGAGCAGAAGGCCTTCTGCGTGGTCTAGGACCCGTGCCTGGATCAACTCAATTGCCCACAGCGGTTTGTGCTTCGCAAGGCCATGAACCGCCAGCCACAACTCATGCTCAATAGCGTCGAAGTCACCTTCGCGGACCGCCGCAAGTACAAGGTCGAACAACGCACGATTCTGATGTATGTCGGAAAACCGGGCGATCCAACGCAGCCAGTCGAGGTACTCCGGCCTATCCTGACGTGCATGTAGAAGTTCGGCGACTTCGCCAGGTAGCTCCTTGATCACGCTCATCATCAGGTTGACCGCACGCTGCTGAAGAGTCTTCTCGCCGCTATCAAGCCAAGCGGCGATCGTGTCGTCTTCGTAGAACCTTCTAAACCACGGGGCGCGGCGTGTGTGCAACCAGAGTTGCTCCTCGAACCGCGGCGCCCTTGCAGAAATCTCGAAGACAACCTCGGCGTCCTCGCTGGTAGGTGAATCGAGGTCGGACACCACTGCAAAGACTGTCTGCTTGACATGGAAACGCACCTGTTCGCTCGTCAACACGGCTGATGCTTCAACCCAGAAGCGCTCAGGCTCACGTTCATAGAGGTGCTGCAGAATCTGTCGAACTTGGGCTCGTCGGAACAGTTCCTGCTCGTCCCGACGCAGAAAGTCGACCAATGACTCTGATCGCGATACCCACTGCCGAGCAAAAGCGTAGTCAAAAAATGTCTCGTGGAAGAACGCTATTCGATCGCCGTCACGTGCCAGAACGTGCTCGGAAACTAGCACATTCGCATCCTCGATTAGGTCGCCGTTATCAAGTATCTCGACTGGGACGGAGAGCATCTGACGGTCGCTTGCCGCGTTGGCGACCCGGCTGAGTACCTCATTGAATTGAACGTTTGGGCGCCTTACACGAGAAGTTTGCCGCTTACGCTCCCAATAGGCCTCAAACAAGGAGCCTTTGGACTGAAACGTCAGGGCTCCTCCTAGGCCCGCTATTGTCTGAAGTAGCACGAGGTGCATTGGAGTTCGCAGGATCGATCGTTGGGAAGCGGTCAGACGCGTCGCATCGAGACCCATTTCGGTGACGGTCGCGTTGATTACCTCCGCAGACAGAGGGCCGACCGACACCTTCACCGTGTCCGGCCGGTCTGCCAGCGACCGAATCCGATGGTCATTGTCAATGTCGAACTCCCTGCAGGCAAAGATGACCTTGACGCCCGGCACTGATAGTGCTTCCCTAATGAGGTCCACAACGATGTCGAAGCTCTCGGGAATTCGTCCCGACGCGAGGCTGACCGCATCGAGCTGATCGATGACAAGAATCGCGTTCCGATCCTCCGCTGCCAGCGCCAAAGCAACAGCCGGTGAGGTGTCTAGTCCAAGCTGTCGGCCCAAGTCCGTTGTTGAAGCGAACGAGCCGAGGCGGTCAAGGCGAATCGCGAGCACCTCCGCACCTGTCGCTTCAAGTGCCTCAACGGACTGTTCTAGAACGGAACTCTTGCCGCCACCCGCAGTACCTGCTACGAAGCCGATCCGGTGATCGCGAAGCATGTCTATTATCTGAGTGGCTTCGGCACGCTCAATTCGTGGCTTAAGTTGTTCGCGTCGGATTGACTCACGCCAACTGTTAGTGACGGTACGTACTTGCTCGTGCGCGCTTTGGTGGGTTGCGGCCTCGAGCGGACGGATGCCTTGCTGAGCCAGCATCTCCAAAAGTTCAGTGTGAGTGAGACGCCGGCCAAGGTTGTCGAGAAGGATGTCCCCAATAGTGAGCGCAATCATGGGCCCCCTGGCCCCATCCAACTGACGACCGGCAAGCATCCCGTTCATGCGGATGATGTCGTGCTCGTCTTGGACCGAGAACCACATACCTCTCAATGTGTCCCATACCCTCTGCGGACTGCCAAGAATGTCCGCGGCCGACAACTGATCGAAGACAGGACGGAGCTCCCCTGTCAACCAGAACTGTGTGAACGAAATGGGATCGGAAGCTTTGCGCGCACGCTCAGCCAGCTCCTGCAACGGACGGCAAGGGACGAGGGATACGAAGTGAAACTCACGGCCTGCGGCAACATGACTGGCAGCCGCCTCGAATACCTTGAGGTCGGATAGGGACTTCACTGTCCAACTATTACTGTTTCCGTTCTGACGCTTGAGTTGATGTACCTCGGTAGATGTACCCCTTGCAAAGGTAAATTCCGACCCTTTGCCGAATTCAATATCCACATCTTCGAGCGTCAGTGAATAACGGTCATCGGCGATACAGTAAAGCGCATGCCTGATGGCCCACGCTGCCTCATATTTATTCCCCAGTTTGTCGGCTTCACCGCCCGTCCTCGGACTCACACGGCCTCCAAACTGCAAACGATTTTTTCACCAATGTCCACAACACGCGCCACCATAACCAGGCATCTGGCACGCGCCAAACACACGTTCACTGGATTGCCATCGTCGTTGTGGCGTAGGTGGTAGCGGTTGGCCTTGCCATCCGAAAGAGTATCGGAATTACGTAGTGGCCTCTATCGACAAGTAGTTGTTGTGCCTGGTCTTTGAGGTTCGCGGCGACACCATCCAAGTTGAGTCGGCGGGCGGATGTAAGACGATGATCTGAAGTATCAGTCCATTGTTCCGGACTGGCGCAAAAGACGACGTAAATACCGGCAACACCATCGACTTCGGAAAGGTACCTCGAGGACAATTGGGTTTCCTGTGACGACAAAAGACCCGCGTTCCATGATCCCTTCACTTCAATGACCACTTTTGCCTCGTTGGCAGGGCCTGATGTCCCTACATCGTTGATATAGCGTGATTGAACGTATAGGTCGGTGCGTTCGCCTGCCCCTTGGTGATTTGTGGGTTTGATCATCACCTCGCGATTTACGATAACCGCTGTGTTTCTGAAGTGCAGGTCGAGGGCAAAGGCCAAATACGCGCACATTGCGGCCTCTGATTTCGGTTGCCACAACTCACCTATGCCCTCATCCGTATAGTTCTTGGGGACCATGTTCCAGAGGAGGTCGGCGAGAATTGACTGGCTGGATTCCAGTTCCACGATCACCTGGTGGATGACAGATGCGAGTTCCGCATCCGTGCGTGCAAACCTGCGGTTTGGGGAGGCGAGCAGGCTGATGACTTCGCCCGGTGTTGGCTGTTGCCACTCCGATTCGGACAGCCTGTCGCGAATTTCCAAGAGTGCCGCACGCACGGTGAGGTCTTCTGGACTGCGCAGGTGTAGGTCTTTTAATTGGGCCAGCGCTTCGGCAGTGCCCGCTGCAGCTATTTGAGCTGGCAGAGAGTCTCTCCAGCGGCCAGCCTCCTCTTCAGCACTTACAGTATGAACGCCGGAGTGAACTGGGACCCGTGGAAAGAGACCGTCGAGCCAATCGTATTGTCCTCTAAGAGTCGACGGAGAAAATGTGGTGGTCGAGGGTAAAAACTGTCTTGGTCGTGCGGCGGCCAATGCTATGCCGCGAGAGAGTGCTTCATCGGTTCTTGCCGCCTGCTGGATGACCTGCCACGAAGCATCTGTTCCCACAGCAAATAATGAACTGGCCGCTTCGATCGTCCATGATCTGCTGTTCTCGTTGTCTGATTTGACGATCCGTTCAAGAAGCGTGAGCCCCCTCGCAGGTTCGGAGTCAACGATTTTCTTGACGATCGCATGCCAGGTCATGAGCTTCATAGACCAATCGTGATCCAGATCAGTGGTATCGGTCTGGCCTTCAGCAACTTCCATAGGCCTTTTCGAGCCACCGGAGTCACGAATCTGTTCTTCCAAAGAGCACCACAGCTCCAGGATTGGAGGATGCCAGGCTGTATCAAGAAGCTCGATCTCTTCTGAATAAGACCGCCACTGGGTTTCAGTTCCAATGCACCGTCTGAGAGCCGACATAAAAGCCTCTGGTGCATTCGTAAGGCCAAGTTTGAGAAGTGCCTGCCGGCGTTTTCGGGCACTTTCGTCCCTGCTGGTAGCCCAAAAAGTGACGATCGAGCCGCACCATTTCGCCCAAGCTATGTCTTCCATTTTGTCTTCACAGCCGGTCTGGATCAGGACGACGAGTGCAACATAGCCGGCAGTCGCGTAGATGTTGTCCACGCGCGTTTCCAGCGATTCGTCCGAATGGTCATGGGAAATCTCCAAGTAGGACCTGCTTGCCTCGACCCACAAGCCAGTGTCGACGCTGGCTAACTTTCCCCACCCAGGAAAGGACGTAATGTCATCGGTGCGGTCGAAGCTGTAGCGGCCTGTCTCTAGATCGACCATCATGGCGTTGATGAGGTTCGCATATACCAATGCGTCTGAACCAGGTCCTGCAGCAAGTAGGTCGTCACTTGAGGCCGTCCACTTCTCAACGAAACCGACGCGGCCACGCCACTGCCGTCGCCCTAGCTTCTTGACGTATTCGTGTCTCTCTCGAAGCTCCTTAGCCTCCATTGAATCTATCTCAATAGCTTCGAAGTACCCACAAGCCGACTTGGCATAGCGTTTTCCACTGTGAGGCCACAATAATTCTATTACTCTTGGGTTATCCGTAATCGCGATGGCGAAGACGAAGGCATCGATGACGTCTGCAAGGTCGGATTCGCTGACCGATAGTCCGGCCCCGATGCCGAGAAGCCACTCGAGATCAAGGGGACTCAAGAGGTTGGATTCCACGGCGAACTCGTCGGGAGCGACCACAATTTCCCAGTTCCGTTGCTTTGATTGCAGTCGCGTATTCGCGATCAGATGAGCCAAGTACCACAGGCCTCCTTTACTTCCACCGCCATCAGCCGCTGCTCTGGCCAGAGAAATAATCAACCGTCGTCGTATCGTTTCAGGGAGGACTTCCTTCCACAGCCCAACTGGATCATCACCGTCTAGGGAATGGACAATGGTGCGGGCAACGTTGCCCATCGCCTCTTCGCTGAGGGGCAGTTCCAAAGCACGGTTGATAATCTGCGCTCTAATCGTGTGCGAAGGGGTGACCAACGGCTGGTCGGCTAGGCTGCTTGCAGACTCCACGGACTCGAAATCCGTGGCCACGGCACTTGCAAGCCATTTCAGCAGTTTATCTATGTGTTCTGCTGGAATCCGATCCGAGAGCCCGAGGATAAAGTGCGTCAGAACCCCAAACATATCCGGATTTGCGGGCAGTGACAGGTGCAGACAAAGCTCCGCTGCATCCAGGTCAGTTGGATACATCTGCGTCAATAATTGCCCCCTAAGTTCGTCGAACCGATCCGCAGCCAAGATTCCTTCCCGCGTCGCCAGCGACCCGAGTACCGTCCGCGCTGTGGATCTTGTCTCCTCCACCGAAATATCCCAAGCAACTCTGGCAGCGTGTGCTCGAATGTGAGCAGGCACCTCTTCATTGTCCAAAGTTGCCAGTAACGCAGGCAGAAAAGTCGGCTCTGGCAGTTGCTCCATCAAACGCAAAACCAGACGAAGCCCAGCTGCAGTGTCCCACGAGGAATCGCCCAAACTTCTGAAGTGGATGTACGCATCGTTGAGTACTGTCCCTATCCCGTCAAAGTTTAGGAAGTTGAAATTCCTTTGCCAGCGGAGATTGCTGAGTTCATAGTCGCCGGCGTTCTCCAACAGCACTTTGACGACCATGGTTCGAACTTGGTCTGATGAAATTAGTCGAGCGTGTTCGATGATCGTGAGGGGATCAGCATCCAGAATCCAACCGTTGCGATCCGAATCCATAGCCACGAGCCACGAAGCCAACTCCCGATGTGGCGTGGCAATTCGAGATTCCTTCGGAAGATGTGCGGGGACCAAGATCTGTCGGAGCTGTTCCTCAGGGATTCCGGAATCGACGATTCTCTTGGCGGCCAAGAATGCCATGATGGAGCCGTGTCTGAATATGAAGCCGCTGGTCTGGCTCCCGATGAATAGGGGGCTCCTCAAGACTTGGATGACTATCTCATTCGACACCAATAAGCCGGCGTCGCCGATACTAAGCTGCCTGCCGACAATTGATTCAGCTGGCCATCGATGGTCAGCGCTAATCTGGACTCCAGATTCGTGCATAGTGAGTTGGCTTGAAATCAGTGAAATGGCGGCCAGCTGTTCGGCAACAAGAAGCAACTCCTCTGTCGAGAAGCTTGAATTACGCATCCCCGACGAATCACCGTTATAGCCCTTCAGGAGTACCGCAGCCGCGCGGTGGAAAACATGAAGGAGCTCGTCAGGGAGCTCTTCATCAGATTCAAATATTCGGGCAAGCATAATCAATGTCAGTGGATATGATCCGAGGGCACCAAGACCACGATCGGCAACCTGTTGGATGAAGTCCGCGGCGTGACTCAAACTGGAAGACAAACAGAACGCGGCCATGCTCGTGGCTTGTTCAACTGTCATAGGCAAGAGATCCACTGTTTTTGTCGAGATTCCTGCGCGGGCAAAGGAGTCGTTGGCTCCCGTCGGAAAGTCAGCGGTTCGACACACTACCAGGATCAATACATTTTGAAGACTTACGGGTTGCAGCAACTTTGCAATCCAGTCCAGAAGGCGGGCGGATTTACCAGACTCATCAACCTGGTCCACGACAACCACAAGGTTCGTTTCAGAACGTTCGCTCTGACAGGCCAAACTGTCGACAGGCGCGTTGGCAATTGTCCGGACAGGTAGCTCGGCAAAATATTCGTTCAGAGCCTCCCTCGTCGTTTGGCGGCTAGCATCAATGTCCTGTGCATGCAATTCAACCAACTGGCACTCTGGATTCGAAGCAACAGTTTGTGACACCTGATTGGATGCCACACTTTTTCCGATTCCTGGCTCTCCAAGCAAGAAAACGACCGAATGTTTGGAAACAACTTCCGATAAGTACGTGGGCGCCCGGTCAACATTGCAACATTCATCAACTCTGGATGTATCAAGAAAGCCAGACTCCAATGAGTACAAGTCGAAATCAACATCCGAGTCCGCCCCGTTGCGCAGCTTTGGCTCCCACCGGTCAACCACCAAACGTGGAATGGCAGCGTGTTCTGCGGCACTGACGTTCACTGGCATTCTCCAAGGCAATCGAGTTATGTGCGGCGGTTCAAACGCTTTGGTGTGGCGGAAAGCAATTTCGAGGGCACCAACAAGGTCCCCGAGGCCGACCTTTCAGTATGCTCCCTCATCCAGCGAGGAACCTTATCTGAGTCTATCGAGCCGCTCGGGTTTGCATACCATTTTGGCATTGCGACAATTGGTTAGTGAATCGCTCCAGGTTTGATGCCTCCTTCTTCCCAGTTGGAAATAACACCAGCAGCTGCCAAGTCACAGATTGCGGATTACCGCAGGTACTTGTTCATCGCCTACGCGACGTGCCGATCAGTCTATGGCGTCGGTGACCTCCTGGAGGGCCTGGGGCATGAGGAGGCCAAAGAAATCCTCCGTCGTGGTGGTTCTTTGCCGAGCGGGCAGGAGATGATGAGCAACGGAACACCTTCGTGGATTGGCCAAGATGAAAGGCCACGTCTTGACGGCGAGTGGCGCTACGGCAGGCCACTGAACAGAACCGAGCGTGCTCACGGATACCTTTCGCGGTGAACTCCTTGCCGCATTCGATACAGGACAAATGACGAGCCGTAGAAGCTCTGTGGCGGCAGGAAAGGGAACAGGTCTGGGCTCGCGTTGCTGTGCGGTTGTTTTCCCGTTCGCGGGGATGGTTTGTCCGCAGATCTCGCAACTGTTATCGGCGAAAAACCTCGTGGGTGGCATCCCGTCTCCCCATCTCCGGCCACCAACGGAATCCTGAGAACAGCCGGTGAGTGATTAGACGTAAGGATAGCGGCCGCCTACGACGAATGACGACCGCTATTGCTCCTTGGTCTGCGTTGGTGTGATACGCCTTCGCGATGGCGACGCACTAGCTAGCGTTCCTGGCGCTGTGGCACCCTCTGGAATACACCGTTTGAACTGCGGGCGTTCTATGGCTTCGTGTGAACCTATTTTGTCTCGGCGAATCCCGATTCTATGCGGTCCGAGAATAAAGTTCCCACGGTGCGTCACCAAGGGGTAAACTCAGTGACATTTAATCCCCTAGACATGAATTTCCGTACAAGTCCTCCTCAGGCCCCAGCTTCAGGTCTCAGATATTTCAGTCGCTTCTACTGACCATCAAAGTAGTGAGTTGGACTGCATTGTTCTACGACTACTTGGGAGCGTTTTTGAGAGAAATTCGTAGTAGCCCCAAGCCTCTTTGAGGATCGGGTTCTGACGTTTCATTTGGTCTTTACTAAATGCACCCCCAAAGCGTCCTCCTTCCCCTTCCGGGTGGGCATGGTCGATGACCATCTTGGCGGCGGCAATTTCGGGAAGCCCTACCAGGAATTCGAGATCACGCAACGAAAGAGTTGTCACAGGGACTTCACCGGATGAAGCGAACCCGGAGAAAGGTGTACCTGCAAGATAGAACTGCTCAGCGGTAGTCACAA
This sequence comes from Specibacter sp. NPDC057265, assembly GCF_042668835.1. NCBI lineage: Bacteria > Bacillati > Actinomycetota > Actinomycetes > Micrococcales > Micrococcaceae > Specibacter > Specibacter sp. NPDC057265. The sequence continues at coordinate 6,944 of NZ_JBHUYE010000029.1, read as the reverse complement.
TGCCAATCATTAGCCGATCCGTCGGGATGTGGGCGAACGCTGGGTGACCTTCGCGAATTAGCTTCGCGGTCTTATCGATTTGTTGGCGCGCTGCGCCGAGATAGCGCTGCATTACTGCGCCGAGTGAGTCGCCGCCTGCTTGGGCATCAAGGGTGAGCCGCGCAGCCTTACACTCGACAAGAACGACCGCCGAGTCCGATACCCAGAGCCAATCAACGCTGTGCTTGGACTTTGCGTATTCAATTTCGCCGTAAAGTTTGACGCCTTCTAGAAGCGCTAGCTGCCGCCCCACATATCGTTGTGTTCGATCACCGAGGCTGTCAGCGAATGTCTTGCCCCACTTGCCCAGGCCACGATAGTAAAGGTTCGGACCTGTGAAAGCACGCGAGATAAGCATGCTCTGTGGCGCCCAGATCCCCGCGTTTCCGAGATCGACAAAAGGAGTAGATTTGAGCGGATTGAAGGCATAGCGTTCCAATCGATCTGGCATTGGCGCCCGCTTTTCCGCGTGTGCATGGGCTACCTTTAGCTCAGAAATCTTGGAGATAAGGAGACTCACCGTCACCTCCAAATCTCGGCGCGGTGCAACTGCCTCGTAGACTTCTTGAAAATGGGGCATATCGAGGATCTCACGATCAAAACGGCCATTGTTGTTCACCACCCATGCGTGGAGGACCATGCTGGCACGCACAGCCTCATCTAGGCCTATGCCCAGAAGATCATCCCACTGGATCGCGGCCTGACCAGGTTCGTTATGGACCAGCAAAGCGTGCGTACGTGCCATCTCCTCGTATGGCGACTCCTGGTAGGGAAACTGCTCATACGCAATGGGTGTCAGGAGCGACGCCGCCGACGGACTTGGGAGAAGGTCACTGCTCGAATTAAATAGGTGCACAAGTCGTTTGAGCCCGCGGTCATCGATCTCACCATGGCGATACTCGTTCCCTCTGAGTGCGGACTCTTTTGCAATCGCTGAGATTGCCCACGGAAACCACGCCCCTGCTGTTGAAACCGCAGATTCTCGCTCCCTCACGGCGCTGTAAGTTGCAATGAATGGCAGAAGCTCAGACGGGCGGTACTTTCGCACTGCTTGGATGAACTCTGAGTATGAAACGTCGCGAGACATCATCTGACCGGAGGCACAAGGCGTGTGCCTCGACTATCTCCGCGGAAATCACCGGTTGTGAAATACGACAAGTATGCAGACATAGCTTCGACATTACACGGCAGCACGACCTCTCTGCAGCTGTGTTTCAAGGCGGTCGCCAAACGAATAGCAAAACAGTACGGATAGCAAAGGGTGCACCGTACCGGGAATTATGCCTCAGTTCGCACGAGGCTTGGCATTCCTTCTACTTGACGTCACATCAGTTCCTGTTAAGCCCAAACTTGCGGGTCATTAAGGCCTCCTTGTAGTGGGACTCAGCCGTGTTCACTTCCGTGGACGGCGTGCTGGGCCCGAACACGCGCAGGAGACTGAAGATGAAGTGGCGGGCGTGATCGGTCTTCTGTTTTGTCGCCTCGCCTGGAACACTGATCTGTGCGAGTTCGCGGAAAGCCATGTTCCCGCCGTGGCCGTCTGGACTGCTATGGAGATTTAGGACAGTGGGCCCTCTTAAAATGGGGGTTCTACTGAAAGAGAGACCAGCAGCATGTCTGCATCAAGATCACGTCGTTCCTATACCCAGGACTTCAAGGATGAGCTCTGCCGTGAAGTCATCAGCACGTCCAAGCCTGTCGTGGATGTTGCCAAATCTTACGGGGTCGGGGCCGAGACCCTGCGTCGTTGGCTCATCAAATACCGGGAGACGCACAACAGTCCTGACGCCGCGGCGACCGGTGCCGAGCTAGCCCGGTTGAAGGATCTCGAGAAGGAAAATCAAGAGCTGCGGGCAGAGAATCTTTTCTTGAAAAAAGCCAGCGCTTACTTCGCGAGGGAGCAGCGGTAGTGAGCAAGTATGAATACATTGAATCCCAACGCAATGACCCGGCCGAGACGAACCCGGTGACGAAGATGTGCCGCTGGCTGGCCGTCTCCACTTCCGGGTTCTACAACTGGTCCCAGCGCCCGCAATCGGCCACAGCAGCCCGCAGGGGCGTCCTTAGCGCCCGTGTTCAGGCGTTCTTCAAGGACTCCGACGGTACGTACGGGTACCGTCGGATCCATGCCGACCTAGCTGCTGCTAGCATCGGGTGTTCCCCGGAACTGGTACGTAAAATTATGCGTGATGAAGATCTGATTCCTTGCCAGCCGCGGCCCTTCCGGAACACGACTGAAGCCGATGCTGAAGCTGCTGCCTTGATCCCGGATCTGGTCAAGCGAGACTTCACCGCTACCGAGCCGGGAGTGAAATTCATCGGCGACATCACGTACATCCATACATGGCAGGGATTCGTCTATCTTGCCACCGTGATCGACTGCTATTCCAAGCGTGTGGTCGGGTGGGCCATCGCCGACCATATGCGTGCTGAACTCGTCGAGACGGCTCTGCGTAACGCTGCCGCCACGACCCTGATCCGCCCCGGTGCTATCTGGCACTCGGACCGTGGCAGCGTCTACACTTCCGCCTCATTCCGGACCCTTGTCAAGGACTTAGGTATGCATTCTTCTATGGGTCGCACCGGCGTGTGCCTGTTGGGATAATGCCGCCGCAGAATTGTTCTTTTCAGCACTGAAAAACGAGCGCGTCTACCGCACGGTCTACGCCACGAAAGAGCAGGCCCGCAAGGACGTCATCCGCTACATCGAGGGGTTTTACAACAGTCACCGGCGCCATTCCGCATTGGATTATCAATACCCCAACGATGTCCATTACAGTTACCAACAGCCGCACCTGGCAGCGTAAGAGAAAACACTAACTCCGCTGTCCGAAATTCACGCAGCAGCCCAGTCCTTGGCATAGGTCGTCCACCGGCCTAAGATTCGTTCGGAGCCATCCGCCTTGCCTACGTACTGCTTTCCGTTGGTGGAATCCGTGATGAGGTAGATCCCTTGTACCTCGGACAGCGCTGCCCGCCAGTCGGAATAGCGGGCATCGTCCACCATGTCCTGCAGCTGCTGGTAAGTGAGCAGAACGCCGTCGAACCCGGGGAAGGGGACTTTGTCGCGGTCGGCAATCTCCAGCACGGGCATGCGCATGGCGCTGACCGCTGATGCGCTTCTATGCCAGCTTCGAGGAGTGTCCCATTCGATGACTATGGGGTCGTTTAGGGGCGAGAGGAACGGCGACGGCCGCAGATCGTAGCATCGGACCTCATCAGTGCGTTCTCCGATCACCTCGCCGTGGTTCTCGAAGGTGCCCCATAGTCGGGAGCGCCGTTTACCATCGGCAAGGAAGACCACCCAGTATCTCGGTGGATTTGCCGGGAAGCGACGCGGGGACAGGTCCTGTTTTTTAGTGTAGTAAAGGACTCGTTCGTCTGAAACGTCTTCGGGCCCGCGCAACCCTTCCGGGTCGTTCGGCTTGAACGTATGCCGGATGAGGTGGATGTCATCCAGCCTAATGGCGGGGTCGAATTCGGCGCCCACGCCGGCGAGAACGTGGCTGAAAGTGAGGGATGCAAATACTGCTGATTCGGCTGGGGCCGAATCATCTTGCACAAGGCAAATGTTCGGTGAGCGATATTCGGGCACAAGAACACCTTATGCCACAGCCCGGACAGTTCGACGGTTCAAGGATGGATATGCGGTGCGTATTTTTTCACCCCTATTGGACGATGAAAAGATGCCAGGCGTAAGCACAATCCCGCATGATGGATCGTGTCAAACGCGAAGAAGACTTCTCCCGTATCTGACCCTGCATTCACAGGGGAAGTGAAGTCAAGCGCGCCTTCTATCAGCCGGTCCTGCCAGGAGCGGTGCGTACGTGAGTTCTGACATTCTACGGTGCGCCGTATTCCGTTGCACCTCATGCGAAATTTGGCTCGGGAAACACGATTACGTACTAAATACGTCCCACGAAACAGACAGGCTTCTCTGGCAGCGCGCCCCTGTGGGTTCTACGATGGATTGATCCCGTTACTCAGCAACACCAAAATCAGCAGCACAGCTATAGGAGGGCTCAAGATGCATCCCACCTCAAGCCTTGCCGAGTCCGAACGCCGACAAGCAGATGCTGCTCCTGACGATTGGGAAGCCCCCTACCGACAGATGGTCCTGCACGACCTCGCCGCCGACATCGAGCTCGGATTCTTCCTCGCTTACTACCGCAACTTTGCCATTCCCAGCATCGCCGCAACATTGCAACGCAACGGCGAAATCACTCAGCGCCCCGTTAAACGCTCCTACGACACCGCCATCGTGACCTACGAACTTATCTGCAACGGACTGGACAGCGAACGCGGCCGCCACATGATCCGCCTGCTCAACCACGTCCACCGCCATGTCCCCGGCAACAACGACGACTTCCTCTACGTGCTACTCACGCTTCTCGTTGTCCCGATCCGCTGGGCCCGGGCACACGGTTGGCGACCCCCAACGCCCGCAGAAGAAACGGCAGCAACACGTTTCTACCAAGAAATCGGCGCGCGCATGAACATAGGAACTATCCCCTCGACATTTGCCGAGGCCGAACAGTTCTTCGACCACTACGAGCGCAAAAACATTGCCCAATCCCCCGGCGGCGTTCAGCTGATGGCCAGCACTGTCCAGGTCCTGAAGTCCAGACTCCCTGGACCCGTCAGGCCCGTCGTCAAACAAATGCTCTCTGTCATGTTCGACGACGACCGCCTCACCGACGCTCTTGGCCTCCCCCGCGCTACACCGCTAAACAAAGCAGCCCTGCATGCTGCATTGAAAGCACGCAACGCTATCCATCGCCGGCGCCCGCTGGCAAAAAAGCCGCATTTCGTCCCTGGTCTGGAAGGATCCAGCCTCTACCCCAACGGCTACCGCCTCGATGACATCGGCCCGGAAAACATCATGACCCCATCCAGCCAGCCGAATCATGAACCGTCGTGACCCCCGCCGCGCTGCCTCGCGAACGATGCTCAATTCGGGCAATTCCCTCGAATTCCCCCGAGGTTGAGCAGGATCCCAAGTGCTCGGATGAGTTGTAGCTCCGTGTCGTGGACGGCACCTGATGGACCGCAGGTCATGGGGTTTTCGACGCAACTCGCCATGAATAGTGTGAAGGAAGAAATACATCCCGAATCACTTAGCAAGGAGCCGCCACGATCGAACCGCAAAAGCAAAATTAACGACTCAAGACTGTGCGTCGCAGGAGCCATCAGCTCAATACCAGGGTCTCGCCAAGCTCGGCCAGCAGGGGCCAGACAAAAAGAATGACCCCCTGTTTCCAGGAGGTCATTCTTCGAACGTATGTGCCCAAGGTGGGATTCGAACCAGACTATTACCCTTGCAAACAAAGGGAAGCCGCTAACTACCGCGGCAGTACGGGCCAGTACGACGCAATCCGGACCAGTCCGGAAAGGAAAGTGTTGACACTGTCAACACACCTGTTTACGCACTGAAACTGATTCGGTTCCCGCGGAAGTAGACTTACCGCCCGTGGCAGAAAATATACATGTCGATGCGTTTCAGTTCGCCGGCATGGTTATTTGGTCTCGTTGGGGTGACTCGTATGAACCTGCTCCAGGTAAACGACCTGGTCCACAACGTAAAACCAGATACGCGCGTTACCTTTGAGGGTTGGTTTATGCTGCCATCGCTCATGGGTAGATCCATCCCGCGTAGCTACCCCCAGCTCACCGCGTAGGCGGTAGTTGTTGGGGGTTGTGGACTGAGGTGTTCTCGTCAGAAAGTCCCACGCGTCAGCCAAGGGATTTTTGATAGTAGCTTTCAGGTCAGTCCAGCCACGCTTCGCCTGCACAGATGCGAACCGAAGCTCGAACTCATTCTTCTTTGTCGGCCGCTCAACCTTTTCACTTTTTGCCATGCCTCAGGGACGCTCGACGGTTTCAGAGTCATCGAGCCAATCGACAGGCTTCTGGCCAAGACCCGCCGCGATAGCCGTCGCTGTTTCACGCCACGACGTGAGTTCCGCAATGGCCAAGTGAGGCTGGTTCGTTGCAAAGGAGGCCCGAGCGGCTGTCAATATATCGTTCGCGCAGAGTTCTTGGTTGGCTTGGCTCAGAGCAAGCATCCACGGGAAGCGGTCACTCATGCGAGATGTAAGACTTCCATTCGAGCTCGTCGACACGGCGACAAGCTGAGCAGCAAGATCCAACAGCGAGGCACGGGCCTGATCTGCACTCTCCGACATCAGCACAAGCGCTTCGCCATCGCGGCGGGTGACCCGAACAGGATGATCCGCCGCGGCAGCGAAGACATCAGCAGAGGAGCGACTCAGCTCAGAGGACTGAAAAATCTTTCTGGACGGGGTTATTGTACTCATACCACTACTCTAACTCAGAACGTATTCTGAACTCAAGAAGCAAGCGCTAGGGTCTGCCCCGGCTCTTATTGACTCCTTGAACTAGCGAGCTGGTGCTCGTCAAAGGGAGGCTAGCCGTGCCCACTGCCTATTGAATATTGTTCTTCTTGGGGGCCATCGTTAGTGCGGGTGGGGGCCGCCAGGAGAAAACGGGATTATTGCTGTTGGGGGCCATCCGTAGCGTTCTTGGGGACCGCGAATTAGGCTCCTTCCACCATGTGAGGGCCACATGGTGGAAGGAACAATTTCAATGGTACGTAGGATCAAGGCGAAGCTTATTCTCAAGCTCCGCGCAGACGGGCTGTCCGGTCGGGCTATCTCGACCTCGGGCGGAGCTTCACGGCGGAGCGTGTCGGGTGTTCTCGAAGCGGCGGAGCAGCGGCACATCAGCTGGGATGAGGTACGGGAGAAGACGGAGAACGAGGTGTACGCCTTGCTTTTCCCTGGCCGAGGGGATTACCAGAGTGTCTATGCCCAGCCGGACTGGGCGGCCGTCCACCACGAGTTGGCCAAGGTTGGTGTGACGTTGAAGCTTTTGCATGGGGAGTA
>NZ_JBHUYE010000028.1:0-22056 GCF_042668835.1 Specibacter sp. NPDC057265 | reverse complement strand
AGTTCGCCACAATCACCCCGTGCTCAAAATCCGTGTATCGGTTGGGGGCAGCCGCCTCAATTGCGGCTTTGGAAAACCAGGTAAAAAAGTAGGCCCTGGCTTTAAAAACAGGACGCCGGATTCCTTGCCTTTTATGGGCAAGGAAGCCGGCGTCCTTCTTGTTGGCAGCTGTCAGCCGGCGAGGAAGTCCTCGGGCTGCCATTCGCCGGTCACCAAATAAGAGACCTTCCGGGCCACTGACACCCCATGGTCCCCAAAACGTTCAAAGTAGCGGCTGGCCAGGGTGACGTCCACGGTGGTGGCGGGCGTCTCCTGCCACTGCGGGGCTGCCATGGTGGTGAAAACGCTCTTGTGGAGTTTGCTGATCTCCGCCTTGGCCCCGGTGATGTCGGCGACCAGGGCCAAATCACGCGTATCCAAAAGTTCGGTGACCTTCCCGGCAATGAGGATGTCCAGGCGGGCCAGTTCGGCGAAGGTGCCGGTCAATGACGTGGGGATCACGGTGTTGGGAAAACGCAGCCGCGTCAATTGGGCAATGTGGCGGGCCAAATCGCCCATGCGCTCCAGGGAGGCGCTCATCCGCAGGGAGCCCACGATCATGCGCAGATCGCTGGCCACCGGTCCCTGCAGGGCCAGCACGTCAATGGCCCGTTCGTCCAAATCATTTTGCAAAAAATCAATGCGCGCGTCAGCTGCAATGACTTCCTGGGCCTGCTGCAGATCGGCGCTGGCAAAAGCCGCCGTCGCCTTGGAGATGGCCTCGCCGACAAGGCTGGAAATCTCTACGAGCCCTTCGCCGATTTGGTGGAGCTCGGCCTGGAAAACTTTTCGCACGCGGTGTCCTTTCTTGGGCAGGGCAACAGGTGCCCAACTAGGCTCCAGCATGACAGCAGAAGGTGAACGTGGCGGCACGCCAAGGTGAACGTTGGCTGAACGGGCGGCGCGCGGGCCGCGGTTTTGGTCAAAGGGCAGGATCCACCGCTTAGGCTTGAGCCGTGGATCCCTTGAGTGTAGGACTGGTTGCCGGGCTGATTGGCCTGGCCCTTGGCGTGGTGGGCATGTTTGCCTTCAGCCTCAGCGAGCGCTCCCGCCGTGTCCCGCTGGACATTGACGAGCCCACCCTTCCCGAAGGTGCCGCCGAAGTGCTTTCAGTGGTGGGCCGTGCCTACATTGTCCTGGACACGGTCGACGGCGTGGTGCGGGCCAGTCCCGGCGCGTACGCCTTTGGTCTGGTCCGCGGCCACACGGTGGTGCATCAGGAGCTTGTGGAACTGGCCAAGCGGGTGCGCAGTGACGGGGTGATTGAAGAGCGGGACTTGATCCTGCCCCGGCTGGCCCTGCCCGCGGCTGGCCAGAGCGCCGGAGGAGCGGCAGCCGCAGGCGTCCAGGGCGCGGCCCTGCATGGCGCCCCCAATCAAAGCACCCTGGTGATTCAAGTGCGCGTGGCACCCCTGGGGGAGGAATACATCCTGCTGCTGGCGGACGACCGCACTGAAATTGCCCGCACCGAGGCCGTCCGCAACGACTTTGTGGCCAATGTTTCCCACGAACTGAAAACGCCCGTGGGTGCCATTTCCCTGCTTGCCGAGGCGTTGGAATCCGCCCCGGAGGACCAGGCCACCGTGCGCCGCTTTGCCTCCCGGATGATGACCGAGTCCGCGCGGCTGGCCGCGTTGATTCAGGACATCATTGAACTCTCCCGGGTGCAGGGCAAGGATGTGGCCGTGGTGGGCACCGAGGTGGACATGAACGCCGTCATTGCCGAGGCCGTGGACAGGACGCGCACGCCCGCGCAGAGCCGCAACATCACCTTGGCTGTGGGCCAGGCGCACCCGGCCTGGGTCCACGGGGAGCAGGCGCAGCTGGTGACGGCCCTGCGGAACCTCATTGACAATGCGGTGCGGTATTCCCCGGAAAACACCCAGGTGGGCATTGGCCTGTCCACCACGGACGGTGTGGTCTCCGTCAGCATTTCCGACCAGGGCGACGGCCTCACCCCGGCCGAGCAGGACCGGATCTTTGAGCGCTTCTACCGTGTGGACACTGCCCGCTCGCGGCACACCGGCGGCACCGGGCTGGGCCTGAGCATTGTCAAGCACATCATCAGCAACCATGGCGGCGAGGTGACACTGTGGTCGGCGCCTAAAATGGGTTCCACCTTCACCGTGCGCCTGCCTGAACTTTCCAATCCAATGGCCGACGGCGCCACGCACCACCGCGCCGACCGGCACCCCCACCTGAACTAGAGGAGCACAAGCGGCTTGAACAGAATTTTAGTGGTTGAGGACGAGGACTCCATCAGCGATCCGCTGCAGTTCCTATTGTCCAAGGAAGGCTACGAGGTCCAGGTGGTGGACAACGGCCTGGACGCGCTGGTGGAATTTGAACGCAGCGGGGCGGATCTGGTGCTGCTTGATCTGCAGCTGCCCGGCATGAGCGGGACCGAGGTCTGCAAGCATTTGCGGCAGCGCTCCACCGTGCCCATCATCATGCTCACGGCCAAGGACGCTGAAATAGACAAGGTGCTGGGGCTGGAGCTGGGGGCCGACGACTACGTCACCAAACCCTATTCATCCCGTGAGCTCATTGCCCGGATCCGGGCGGTGCTCCGCCGCCTGGGCGAAGGTGAAGAGCTGCTGGGCGTCACTGTCCAGGCCGGTCCGGTCCGCCTGGACATCGAACGGCATGTGGTGAGCGTGCAGGGGGTGGACGTGGCGTTCCCGCTGAAGGAATTTGATCTGCTGGAAATGCTGCTGCGCAACGCCGGAAAGGTCCTCACCCGCGGCCAGCTGATCGACAGGGTGTGGGGGTCCGACTATGTGGGTGACACCAAGACCCTCGATGTGCACGTCAAGCGGCTGCGCAGCAAGATTGAACCTGATCCGGCCGTTCCGCGCCATCTGGTCACGGTGCGTGGTCTGGGGTACAAGTTCGAGCCCTGAGCCTCACCACAGATCCCGCACCGGGCGCAACCCTGGACCGCCCCGGACCCCATCTTGGGTTGGGCAACGGTGCACTGGGGCACCGCTGCTTGAACGCCGCAGGGGCGTGAAAAACAAAAGACCCCTGGATTCGAGGGAATCCAGGGGTCTTTTGCTGCCGCTTGGGCCGCCGAACGGCTTACGGCGCGGTTGTTTCCGCAGCTTCCGTCGGCAGCCCCTCGGGCGCTGCGGTCGGCACGGCGCTGGGAACTTCCAGGGGCAGCTCCGTGGGCATGACGCTGGGAACATCGGTGGCTTCGGCGCTCGGAGCCGTGGTGGGCACCAGGTTCTGGTATTCCTTCAAGGTGCCATCGAGGATGGGAACCTGCAAGGTGGCTGTCTGGGATTCGGCGCCGGAGGTGCGCAGGTCAATGCTCTCCACGCTTCCGGGCGGCTGCTCCACGGTGCTGAGCACGGCGGCGTCGTTGTCACTGTTCAAGATCACGGGGATGCCGGGCTTGACGGTGATTTCCGTCTGGGAGCCGGCGGCGCCGCTGAAGGTCAAGGTGATGTCGGAGTCGGACTGGTTGTAGAAGGAGCCCGAAACCCGGCCGGCCTCACCGGCGCCCTCGGAAACAACCAAGACGTTGCGCAATTGCATCTGGCCCAAATCAAGGCGCACGCCGTCGGATGCGGAGTAGATCATGGTGGTGCTTTGCGGGTTGATGGCACTGCACCCTGTGAATGCCATGGCGCCAATGCCGATGGCAGCAATCAGGCTCAAACGCTGAGCTCCTTGGGTCCCGCGAATGCCAGCAGCGATTCTCACGTCAATAACTCCTCATGGAAAAGACAAAATATCTTTGCCCAGCTTATCCGCAAATGGGATAAATGTACGCTTCCGCGCAGCCGGCGCCGGCGCGGAGGTGCCCGCCATGCATTTGGCCGCCGGTAAGTCAAGAGTTCACGCAATCTTCACCTGCCGGAGCGGTTGCGCGGCCAGCTGAGCGTCAGCGGGCGCTGACCTGCGGAAACACAAGGGAGTGGAAAGTTAACCGTGATAAACTAGGGGTATTGGAAAGGGAGAATCCACATGCTTTTTGAGGTCGGCGAGACAGTAGTTTACCCACATCATGGTGCGGCGAAGATCGAAGAGATCAAGATGCGCACCATTCGTGGCGAAGAGAAGATGTACCTCAAGCTCAAGGTGGCCCAGGGGGATCTGACAATTGAAGTTCCCGCGGAAAACGTTGACCTTGTTGGGGTTCGCGATGTAGTGGGCAAGGAAGGGTTGGAGCACGTTTTTGAGGTGCTCCGCGCCGAGTTTACGGAGGAGCCCACCAACTGGTCCCGCCGGTACAAGGCAAACCTGGAAAAGCTCGCATCAGGGGATGTCATCAAGGTGGCAGAGGTTGTTCGCGACCTGTGGCGCCGCGACAACGACCGGGGCCTTTCGGCCGGTGAGAAGCGCATGCTGGCCAAGGCACGCCAGATCCTGATTTCCGAGCTCGCCCTGGCGGAAAAGACTGACGAGGACAAGGCCGCGGAAGTCCTCGACGAAGTATTGGCTTCATAAGCGGCTGGGAACAATTCACAGCGGCTGTGCACATCCCCCTCGCCATGCGGCGCAGGGGGATTTGTATATCCGCAGCAATTGATGCCCGGCGGTCTACTCTTGAGCCATGACTGATGTGAAGGACGGCCACTGTGCCGTGGTGATTGTGGCGGCCGGATCGGGCCAGCGCCTGGGCCACGGCGTGCCCAAGGCGCGGGTTCCGCTGGGTGGGGAACCGTTGCTGGTCCATGCAGTGCGCGGGGTCCTGCGGGCGGCGGTGGCGGAGCAAATCTGTGTTGCCATTCCCGCCAACGATCCCGAACTGGCTGAAATCTGCCGCCGGCTCGGTGCCGAAGCCACCGCCGCGGGACTGAAGTTCAACGCCGTCGAGGGCGGGGCGGACCGGGCGGCCTCCGTGGCTGCCGCGCTGCGGCACATCTCCGGGGACGTCGGCTGTGTTTTGGTGCATGACGCCGCCCGCCCGCTGACCCCCACGGGCGTGTTCAAACGGGTGGTGGCCGCCCTGCGCGACGGTGCCGACGCCGTGATCCCGGCCCTGGCCGTCACCGACACCATTAAGACCGTGGTCCCCGCTGCCCTGCCCGCCACCGGTGCCGGGGTGGAACAGGTGGTGGGCACGCCCGCCCGCCACCAGCTGCGCGCCGTGCAGACGCCGCAGGGATTCACCCTGGACACGCTGCGCCGGGCCCACGCCCAAACACTCGATGCCGGCACCCAGGTCACCGATGACGCCATGCTGGTCGAGGCCATGGGCGGGGACGTCTTTGTGGTCCAGGGCTCCACGCACAGCTTCAAGATCACCACCCCCATGGACCTGCTGCTGGCCGAGGCCATGCTGGAGGGGCCGCTGCGCCCGCGCTGGGTGGAGGGATAGCCGTGAATCTGCCCCGTACCGGCATTGGCATTGACGTCCACGCCTTTGCCGCCCAAGACAACCCCACACCCCTGTGGCTGGCCGGCCTGCTGTGGGAGGGTGAGCAGGGCCTCAGCGGCCATTCCGACGGCGACGCCGTGGCCCACGCCGCAGCCGACGCCCTGTTCTCAGCAGCCGGGGTGGGGGACCTTGGCACCCATTTTGGCACCGGGCGCCCCGAATACCGAGGCGCATCCGGGGTGCGGCTGCTGGCCGAGGCGGCCCGCATTGTGCGGGCCGCCGGCTATGACATTGGCAATGTGGCGGTGCAGTTTGTGGGCAACCGGCCCAAATTCTCCCCCCGCCGCGGCGAAGCCGAAGCGGTGCTCAGCGCCGCCGCCCGCGCGCCGGTCTCCGTCAGCGCCACCACCTCCGACCACCTGGGCTTCACCGGCCGCAGCGAGGGAATCACTGCCGTGGCCACCGCCCTGGTGGTGGCCCGGGAATCCGAGGTCCCGGCGGCGCAACAACACGCTGCCGCGGACGGCGGGATACCCTAGAGCCGTGACCTTGCGATTCCATGACTCAGCCACCGCCACCGTCCGGGACTTTGTTCCGCTTACCGCCGGGCAGGCATCCCTGTACTACTGCGGCGCCACGGTGCAGGGTGAACCGCACATTGGGCATGTGCGTTCAGCCCTGGCCTTCGACCAGCTGACCCGTTGGCTGCAGGCCCGCGGACTGGACGTCACAGTGGTGCGCAATGTCACCGACATTGATGACAAGATTCTGGCCAAGGCCACCGAAAACAATGAGTCCTGGTGGGCGCTGGCCTACCGCTACGAGCAGGCCTTTGCGCAGGCCTACGCGGCGCTGGGCATCCTCAAGCCCAGCTACGAGCCCCGCGCCACCGGCCACATTCCCGAGATGCACGCCCTCATCGCCACCCTCATTGCCCGCGGCCACGCCTACCCGGCGCCCGACCGCTCCGGGGATGTGTATTTTGATGTGCGGTCCTGGGCCCGGTACGGGGCCCTGACGCACCAAAACATTGATGACATGCAGGCCGCGCCCGACGCCGATCCCCGGGGCAAGCGCGATCCCCGCGACTTTGCGCTGTGGAAGGGTTTCAAGGCGGGGGAGCCGGAGAGCGCCCAGTGGGATTCCCCCTGGGGGGCCGGGCGCCCCGGCTGGCACCTGGAATGCTCCGCCATGGTCACCAAGTACCTGGGCACCGAGTTCGACATTCACGGCGGCGGCCTGGATTTGCGGTTCCCGCACCATGAAAATGAAATGGCCCAGTCCCAGGCCGCCGGCCACGGCTTCGCCAACTTTTGGATGCATAACGGCATGGTCACCTACCAGGGCGAAAAAATGTCCAAGTCCCTGGGCAACACCATCAACCCGCGTGAAATGCTGGCCCTGGCCCGCCCCCTGGTGGTCCGCTACTACCTGGGACAGGCCCACTACCGTTCGGTTTTGGACTACCGTCCCACCTCGCTGGAGGAAGCGGCGGCCGCCGTCGACCGCGTTGAAACCTTCGCCAAGGCGGCGCAGGCACAGCTGTTCCCGGCCGGGGATTTTGCCTATGCGGGCACCCGGCCGGGTGGCTTCGACGCCGCCATGGATGACGACCTCAATGTCCCTGCCGCCCTTGGGGTGCTGCATGAGACAGTCAGGGCCGGCAATACCGCATTGGCCGCCGGTGACAGGGCTGCCATGGAGCAGGCGTTTTTGGCTGTCATGGGCATGACCGATGCGCTGGGCATCAACCCCCTGGACGTTCAGTGGCAGCAGCAGGGCGGCGCCGCTGAACAGCGCGCCCTGAACGTGCTGGTCACCGCGCAGCTGCAGGCCCGTGCGCAGGCGCGGGCGGAGAAAAACTGGGCCGAATCGGACCGGATCCGTGACATTCTGGCCGCCGCCGGGGTGGACGTGGCGGATTCCGCCGCCGGCTCCACCTGGTCACTGAAGAAATAAGCCCGGCGCCTGCCCGCCGTGAAGCAGGCCACTTTTAGGCGCCCATAGCACTGAATTGGCCTTGAGGCCGTAAGCTGATAGCTGCGGGTTTACTCGTCATCAGGCGAGCCAAAAAAGTGCCGCTGAGAAGATTTGTTTGAAGAACTTCGGGGCCAGCTAGGGCGCCGCATCAATCGTAGGGGTTTTACCATGGCCAACACTTCCCGTTCCGGCGCCGTCCGCAAGCTCAAAAAGGGCCCCGTCAAGGGCACCGGCGGGCTGGGCCGCAAGGCACTCGAGGGCAAGGGCCCCACCCCGAAGGCTGAGGAGCGCACCTACCACAAGGCGTACAAGAACAAGGAGCTCGCGGAGCGTTCTGCGGAAAAGCGCGCCGGCGCCAGCAAGTCCCCGCGCCGCAACAGCGGGCCCAAGGGCAAGGCCATGGAAGAGCTCGTCACGGGCCGCAACTCGGTGGTTGAGGCTCTGCGTGCCGGCATTCCCGCCAAGGCCCTGTACGTGGCCGTCCGCGTTGACATGGACGAGCGCGTGCGTGAGTCCATCAAGCTCGCCACCGAGCGGGGCATCCCGCTGATGGAAGCGCACAAGCCCGAACTGGACCGGCTCACCGAAGACGCCGTCCACCAGGGCCTGGTGCTGCAGATCCCCCCGTACGAGTACGAAGACGCCGTGGACCTGGCCGGCGAGGTCATCACCAAGTGGAAAAAGGGCCACATTGCCAACGCGCCCCTGATTGTGGCGCTGGACGGCATCACCGACACCCGCAACCTCGGCGCCATCATCCGCAGCGTCTCGGCCTTCTCCGGCCACGCCGTCATCATTCCCGAGCGCCGCAGCGCCGGTGTCACGGCCGCGGCGTGGAAGACCAGCGCCGGCGCCGCCGTGCGTGTGCCGGTGGCCAAGGCCCCCAACCTGAACCGCGCAATTGCCGCATTCCAAAAAATGGGTTACTTCGTTTTGGGTCTTGACGGCGACGGTGACGTGTCGCTGCCGGACTTGACGCTGGCCCAGGAGCCGGTCTGCATTGTGGTGGGCTCCGAGGGCAAGGGCCTGTCCCGCCTGGTGCGCGAGAACTGCGATCAAATTGTCTCCATCCCGATTGATTCGGCCATGGAGTCCCTCAACGCTTCCATGGCCGTGGGCATCAGCCTGTACGAGATCTCAAGGCAACGCGCGGTCCAAGGCTAAGACATGAGTGTCACTGTCATCCAGGCCATCAGTACGTTGGGTGCGGCTTTGTCGCGTCCCTTTCCCCTGGGTGTCAGTGCCATCCCCCGCGAGCACGGACCGGCCGCGGCCAATGTGGCGGTGTATTCGCCGGCCTTCAGCGATGTGGTGCTGTGTTTTTTGGCGCCGGGAAGCCATTGGAAGGCGCTGCTGCTGCCGGACAAGACCGACGGCGTGCACCACGGTCTGGTGGAAAACATGCCCGCCGGGACGCTCTACGGTTTCTACACCCAGCCCGGTGCCACCGGCGATGAGCTGCTCCTGATCGACCCGGAGGCCGAACAGCTGCTCCTGGACCCCTACGGGCAGTACATTGAAAAAAAGCAGCGCGGGAACGGCGGGTGCGCCTACCTTTCAGTGCGCATGGACCAGGACTTTGATTGGGGCGCTGTGGCCCGCCCCAACACGCCCTGGCGTGAGACAGTGTTTTACGAAGCACATGTGCGCGGCCAGACCATGCTCCACCCGGACATTCCCGAAGACATCCGCGGCAGCTATGCCGGCATGGCCCATCCGGTCATGATCGCCCATCTCCAGGAACTGGGGGTGAGCGCCGTCGAACTGTTGCCCATTCATTTCCATATTGACGAACCCCACCTGCAAAAAAGCGGGATGAGCAACTACTGGGGCTACAACACCCTGGGGTTCTTTGCCCCGCATGCGGGCTATGCCAGCGCCGCGGCGCAGGCTGCCGGCCCGCAGGCGGTCCAGGCCGAACTTAAAGGCATGATCAAGGCGCTGCACATGGCAGGCATTGAGGTCATTTTGGATGTGGTGTACAACCACACGGCGGAGGGCGGCGCGGACGGGCCCAGCTACAGCTGGCGGGGCTTGGCCGAGGAACAGTATTACCGCATGCGCGACGGCAAATACCACGACACCACCGGGTGCGGGAATTCGCTGAATTTTGGCAATCCGCAGGTGATCAAGATGGCCATGGACTCGTTGCGGTTTTGGGTTCAGGAGTACCACATTGACGGGTTCCGCTTTGATTTGGCGGTCTCCATGGCCCGTGACGGCGTTCACGAGTTCAATCCCCAGCACCCCTTCCTGCTGGCCGCCGCCACCGACGGTGTCCTGGCGGCCACCAAACTCATTGCCGAACCCTGGGATGTTGCCCATGGCGGCTGGCAGACAGGCCATTTCCCCACCGGCTGGGCCGACTGGAACGACTCCTTCCGCGACACGGTGCGGCAGGTGTGGCTGGGGGACCGGGCCACCATGTTTGCCGGAAACGAGGCCCAGGGCCTGGCGTCCTTCGCCGATGCCCTGGGTGGTTCGGCGGCCATGTTTGCCTCTTCGGGCCGCAGCGCCATGGCCTCCATCAACCTGGTCACGGCCCATGACGGCTTCACCCTGGCGGATCTGACCGCCTACAACGTCAAGCACAATGAGGACAACCAGGAGGACAACCGCGACGGCACCAACGAGAACCGGAGCTGGAATCACGGGATTGAGGGCATCACCAACAACCCGCATACCCTGGCACACCGTGCCCGGACCGCCCGGAACCTGATGGCCACCCTGCTCTTGTCCCTGGGCGTGCCCATGATCACCGCCGGCGATGAGCTGGGCCGCAGCCAGGGCGGAAACAACAATGTGTACTGCCAGGACAATGAAATTGCCTGGCTGGATTGGACCATGGACAGGGAAGCGAAGACCATGCTGGCTGCGACCCAACGGCTGCTCAAAATGCGCAGAAGCTTCCTCGCCGCGCAGCCCAGCAGCTATCCCACCCGGGGACGGCAGTCGTTCATCCACTGGTACGGCGCCGACGGGCTGCCCATGACCGTGGAGCGCTGGAGCGACCCAAAGGAGCGCGTGCTGACCATGCTCATGGGTTCCCCCACCGGAGTCGTGGACGGTCTGGTGGTGTTCAATACCGGCATTTCCGACCAGGATGTGGTGTTGCCGGCCAATCCGCGCTTTGAAAGCCCCCTTGAAGGCATGGCCGGTGCCGGCGGGCCTGACGCCACGGAGGGCGCGGCTGTGGCTGCTCCCGGTGGCGTGGCTGCTCCCGGTGCCGTGGCGGCCGGGCAGCTCGAATACGCGGAGTCGGCCGACGTTGCGGCAGCCGTCTTCGCGGGTCCGCCACGGCCGTATCTGCTGCGGATGTCCACGGCGGAAGCCGCCCACACGGTGGACGGCGAACCCACCTTCGTGCTGCCCCGTGGAGCGTCCGCGGTCCCCGCCGGGGGCACCGTGCGGGTGGAAGCCAACACCGTGCAGATGTACCGCAACGACCTGGCGCCGGCACCGACCCCCTGAACAGGGGCCGCTGCTGCGGGCGCCGCCCCTACGCGTTGAGTCCGACCCAGCGCCGTTGAAGCAGATGTGGTGCTGCGTCTGCAACAACGGTGCTGGGTCGGTCTCGGCGACAGGACGCGGCAGGACGCGGCAGGCGCGGCGGCACAAGTGCGCGGGCCGGGTTAATCAGCAGAGGTTTTGCCGGATGTGCAACCCCCGGCGTGCTGTGGCAGCTCCGTCGCTGCGGGGCGCCGCCCCTACGCGTTGAGTCCGACCCAGCGGCGTCGTAGCAGATGTGGTGCTGCGTCTGATTCAACGGTGCTGGGTCGGTCTCGGCGGCAGGCGGGACGGGGTGGCAGCGCGGAGGCGTGGCGGCAGGCAGGGCGCGTCCGGGGCAGCGGCGCCGCCCCGGACGCATCCTAGCGGGCGCTGGTGATCAGGCCCAGTTCCGCCGGATGGGCCAAGGCCTCGTGGTGGGGCAGCACCTGCACGCCGTAACCAAAGTCGCCGGAGCGGTCAATGAGCAGCTCGCCGGCGAACTGGTGCCTGCCGTTGCCGTCATCCTGCACATGGTTCAGTGCCAGAAGTGCCGTGTCATTGAGCTCGTCGGAGTCGCCCGCCGTGCCGTAGACCACGTTGACATGCACATCGGCAGGGTCCAGTCCGCCCAGTTTCACCCAGGCACGGACCTCCACCGTCTCGCCAATCTGCGGCTCATCCGCCAAATTGTGGGTGTCCACGTGCTCCACCCGGACTTCCGGCCACGCCTGCCGCATTTCCCCGCTCCATTGCGCCAGTTGACGTACCGAGGCGTAGTTGTCGGCCTTGGCCCGGCGCGCCGATTCCGCGGCAGGCTGGTACAGCCGTTGCACGTATTCGGCCACCATGCGGTTAGCTGACACGGCCGGACCCAAGTTGGCCAGGGTGTGCTTGATCATGGAGATCCAGTGGGCCGGCAGTTCCCCATCCCGGCCCTGGGAGGGTCCCGCCGCGCCGGCTGACACCGGCGCCACCTCCCCGTAGAACCGGGGCGCCACCTGGGTTTCGAGCAGTTCGTAAAGGGCCGAGGCCTCAATGTCGTCCCGCTCGTCATCGCCGGCACCGCTGTTGGCGGTCGGGATTGCCCAGCCGTTTTCGCCGTCGTACATTTCATCCCACCAGCCGTCCATGACGGAGAGGTTCAGCGAGCCGTTGATGGCGGCCTTCATGCCGGAGGTGCCGCAGGCCTCGAGCGGGCGCAGGGGGTTGTTCAGCCAGACGTCGCAGCCGGGGAACAGGGTGCGGGCCATGGCAATGTCGTAGTTGGGGAGGAAGACAATGCGGTGGCGCACCTCGGGATCGTCGGTGAACTGCACCAGGTCCTGGATCATTTTCTTGCCGGCGTCGTCCGCGGGGTGCGATTTGCCGGCAATGATGATTTGAATGGGGTGCGTGGGGTGCAGCAGCAGGGCCTTGAGCCGGGCCGGGTCCCGGAGCATCAGGGTCAGGCGCTTGTAGGTGGGGACGCGGCGGGCAAAGCCGATGGTCAACACATCCGGGTCCAGCACGGAATCCGTCCACGCCAGCTGGGCGTCGGCGGAACCGCGCTTCTTCCAGGACGAACGCAGCCGACGCCGGGCATCGGTGACCAGTTTTTGCCGCAGCCTGCGGCGCAGTGCCCAGAGGTCGGCGTCGCTGACCTCGTACACCTTGGACCAGTTGGGCCCGTCCAGCACGTCGCTGCCCAGGTGTTCCCTGGCCATGGCCGCCAGTTCCGGTGCCACCCAGGTGGGGACGTGCACGCCGTTGGTGACGGAGGTGATGGGCACGTCCTGCTGGTCAAAGCCGGGCCACAGTCCGGAAAACATGCCGCGGGAAACCACGCCGTGGAGCTTGGCCACGCCATTGGCGCGTTGGGCCAGGCGCAGCCCCATGACGGCCATGTTGAACATTTCGGGGTCGCCGCCGTCGTAATTTTCCGCGCCCAAGGCCAGGATTTCAGCCACCGGAACCCCCGGCGCCAGGGACCCGGCAAAGAAGGTCTCAATCATGGTGCGCGGGAACCTGTCAATGCCGGCGGGCACGGGCGTATGCGTGGTGAAGACGGTGGAGGCGCGGCCGGCCGCCAGGGCCTCGGCCCAGGACAGGGGGTGCGCCGTCACGTCCGGGTCCATGAGTTCGCGGATGCGTTCAATGCCGAGGAAACCGGCATGGCCTTCATTGGTGTGGAACACTTCCGGGGCGGTGGTGCCGGTGAGGCGGGCGTGGACGCGCAGGGCCTTCACCCCGCCCATGCCAAGCAAAAGTTCCTGGGTCAGGCGGTGATCGCCGCCGCCGCCGTAGAGCCTGTCGGTCACGCCGCGGGCGGCGTCGTCATTTTCAGCCACATTGGAATCCAGCAGCAGCAGGGGCACACGGCCCACATCGGCGCGCCAAATGTTGGCCCGCAGCAGGCGCCCGTCCGGAAGCGGCAGCTGCACCTGCGCCGGCGTCCCGTCCGCTTCACGCAGCTGGGTCAGCGGCAGGGAGTCGGGATCCAGCAGCGGGTAGCTCTCCTGCTGCCAGGCGTCCCGGGACAGGGACTGCTTGAAGTAGCCGGCCTGGTACAGCAGCCCCACGCCAATGAGCGGCACGCCCAGATCGGAGGCGGATTTCAAGTGGTCGCCTGCCAAAATGCCCAGACCGCCCGAGTACTGGGGCAACACTTCGGTAATGCCGAATTCGGGGGAGAAGTAGGCCACGCACTGGGGTGCCTCGGCCCCCAGGCCCTGATACCAGCGCGGTTCGCTGAGGTAGGCTTCCAAATTTTGCGACGCGGCCGCCACGCGGGCCACCACTTCGGGGTTGTCGGCCAGCTTTTGAAGTTGTTCCCGGCTCAGTTGACCCAGCATGGCCAGCGGGTTCTGGCGCGAGGCCGCCCACAGCTCCGGGTTCAGCGATTCAAACAGGGCACGGGTGGGGACATGCCAGGACCACCTCAAGTTGGTGGCCAATTTGGTCAGCGCACTGATTTGCGCGGGGACGACTGTGCGGACGGTAAATCTGCGAATAGCCTTCATTTTGGTCAGCCTAGTCCAGAGTCCGCGCTTGCAGGCACCGATACTGGAAAAATCTCCACTTGTTACGTGCGCCGCGTGAATGCCTGCTCAAAGGCACTGACTTATGGACAATTTACCGGGTAAAACTTCGGGGGGCCTTAGCAATCCGGGCCAGGAGTCGCTAACGTCTAGAAGGTGAGTTCTTCTAAGCCTTCGCGCAAAGCGCCCGCCACGTCCACGTCCGCCGCGTCCGCAGGGGCGGGGGCAACTCCGCCACCGGGAACGACGCCGGCCGGGGACTCCGTGCCGGCGGATCCCCGGCAGGGCCTGCGCTTTGGGCGCATCCCCATCACCAAGGTCCAGCCCGTGCTGGAGGAGGGGAAGTTTCCCGCCAAGGGGGTGCGGGGCGCTGATGTGCGCGTCAGTGCAGTGATCTTCCGGGAAGGCCATGACGCCCTGGGTGCCACGGCGATCCTTGTGGCTCCGGATAAAAGCGAGGCCCAGCGCGTGGCCATGACCCCCGGCGCCAAGGGCACCGACGCCTGGGAAGGGGTGTTGACCCCGGACCATGAGGGCCTGTGGACCTTCGCCATTGAAGCTTGGGGCGACCTCTACGCCACCTGGGCCCACAACGCCCAGGTGAAGATCAACGCCGACGTGGACGTTGACGTCATGCTGGAGGAGGGCTCGCAGCTGTTCGCCGCCGCCGCCGGGGGGGCGCAGGACACCGATCCCGACGCCGCCCACGTGTTCCGGCAGGCCGCCGCCACCTTGGCCGATGCCTCGCTGAACACCATTGACCGCCTCGCCGCCGGCACCTCCTTGGAGGTGCGTGCCGCCGTGGCCCGGTTCCCGCTGCGTGATCTGGTGACCCGCAGCCAGGAGTATCCGCTGCTGGTGGAGCGCGACGCCGCCGGACGCGGTGCCTGGTACGAATTTTTCCCGCGCTCCGAGGGTGCCATGCGGCACCCGGACACGGGGGAGTGGACCAGCGGCAACTTCCGCACCGCACGCAACCGCCTTCCCGCCGTGGCGGCCATGGGCTTTGACGTGGTGTACCTGCCACCCATCCACCCCATTGGCAAGATCAACCGCAAGGGCCCCAACAATTCACTTGAGGCGGGGCCGCAGGATCCGGGCTCGCCCTGGGCCATCGGCTCCGACGAGGGCGGGCACGACGCCATCCACCCCGATTTGGGGTCGGTGGAGGACTTTGCCGGCTTTGTTGCCGCCGCCAGGGACCTGGGGCTGGAGGTGGCTTTGGATCTGGCGCTGCAGTGCGCCCCGGACCACCCCTGGGCCACCGAACACCCGGAATGGTTCACCACGCGCGTGGACGGGACCATTGCGTACGCGGAAAACCCGCCGAAGAAGTACCAGGACATCTACCCGCTGAACTTTGACAACGACCCGGCCGGCTTGTCGGCGGAGATCCTGCGCATTGTGCGGCTGTGGATTGACCGCGGGGTGCGGATTTTCCGGGTGGACAACCCACACACCAAACCCGTCTGGTTCTGGGAGTGGCTCATTGGCACCATCAACGCCGAAGACCCGGATGTGGTGTTCCTGGCCGAGGCCTTCACCCGTCCGGCCATGATGGCGGCGCTGGGCAGGGCAGGTTTCCAGCAGTCGTACAGCTACTTCACCTGGCGCAACACCAAGGAGGAGCTGGAGGAGTACCTGGTCCATGTCAGCCGGGAATCGCCCGGTTACTTCCGGCCCAACTTCTTTGTCAACACCCCGGACATCCTCACCGAGTTCCTGCAGTACGGCGGTCCGCAGGCCTTTAAGATCCGCGCCATTTTGGCCGCCATGGGCAGCCCGCTGTGGGGCATGTACGCCGGCTACGAGCTGTACGAGCACGTGGCGCGGCCGGGCTCGGAGGAGAACATTGACAATGAAAAGTACGAATACAAGCAACGGGACTTTGCCGGCGCCGAGGCCGCAGGGAAGTCGCTGGCCCCGTTTGTCACCCTGCTGAACAAGATCCGCCGCGAGCACCCCGCCCTGCTGGATCTGCAAAACCTGAGTCTGCATGAAAGCACCGACGAGGCGACGCTGGTGTTCAGCAAACATAAGACCATCGCCGCCACGGCCACCGGGCCGGAGCGCAAGGACACCATCATTGTGGTCATCAATGTTGACCCCCACAGCATGCGCGAGGGCGAGGTCACCCTTGACCTGGACGCGCTGTCCCTGGATGGATTGTCCGCGGACGGAACGTTTATGGTTGAAGACCTGGTCACCGGTGCCACATGGAACTGGGGCAAAAGAAACTACTTCCGGCTTGACGCCCATTTAGAACCGGCCCACATCCTCTACATCAGGCGGTAATTGAATGACATACCAACGCACCACGAACGCCCCCCAATTCAACCTGAACGCCCCCGGCCTGGTCCACGATCCGCACTGGTACCGCAAGGCGGTTTTTTATGAAGTCCTGGTCCAAAGCTTCGCCGACGCCAACGGCGACGGCGCGGGCGACTTCTCCGGGCTGATCTCACGGCTGGACTATCTGCAGTGGCTGGGCATCGACTGCCTGTGGCTGCCGCCGTTCTTTGATTCCCCGCTGCTCGACGGCGGCTACGACGTCCGCGATTTCACGGCGGTCATGGACAGCTACGGCACCATTTTGGACTTCAAGTCCCTGGTCACCCAAGCCCACGAACGCGGCATGCGCGTCATCATTGACCTGCCGCTGAACCACACCTCGGACCAGCACAAGTGGTTCCAAGCCTCCCGGGAGGACCCCGAGGGACCCTACGGCGACTTTTACATGTGGAGCGACACCACCGAACTGTATGAGGATGCCCGCATCATCTTCATCGACACGGAGGAATCGAACTGGACCTTTGACCCCATCCGCCGGCAGTTCTTTTGGCACCGCTTCTTCAGCCACCAGCCGGATTTGAACTACCGCAACCCGGCAGTCCACGAAGCCGTCTTTGACATTGTGCGCTTCTGGCTCGATCAGGGCATTGACGGCTTCCGTGCCGACGCCATTCCGTACCTGTACGCCGAAGACGGCACCAACTGCGAGAACCTGCCGGAGACGCATGAATTCCTGCAGAAGCTGCGCGCCATGGTGGATGCCGAGTACCCGGGACGGGTGATCATTGCCGAGGCCAACCAGATGCCTGAAGAGGTGGTGGACTACTTTGGCACCGAGGCTGACCCCGAATGCCACATGGCCTTCCACTTCCCCATCATGCCCCGGCTCTACTACGCGCTGCGGGACCAAAAGGCCGCCCCGATTGTGGAGACCCTGGCCAACACCCCCGACATTCCCAATGGGGCCCAGTGGGGGACGTTCCTGCGCAACCACGACGAGCTGACCTTGGAAATGGTGACAGCTGCCGAACGTGAAGCCATGCTGGGCTGGTACGCACCGGACTCCCGCATGCGCGCCAATGTGGGCATCCGACGTCGGCTGGCGCCGCTGCTGGACAACTCCCGGGCCGAAATTGAAATGATCAATGCCCTGTTGCTGGCCCTGCCGGGCAGTCCGTTCCTGTATTACGGGGATGAGATTGGCATGGGCGACAACATCTGGCTTGATGACCGGGACGCCTCCCGCACCCCCATGCAGTGGAACCCGGACCGGAACGCCGGGTTCTCCCACGCCGATCCCGGCAAACTGTACCTGCCCGTGGTGCAGTCGCTGGTGTACCACTACAACCACGTGAACGTGGAGGCACAGACGGCCCACAGCAGTTCGCTGCTGCACTGGAACAAGCAGATCCTGGCGGTGCGCAAGGCCCACCCGGCCTTCGGCCTGGGCCGCTATGAGAATGTGAACACCCACCACGAGTCGGTGCTCGCCTTCCTGCGCGTGCTGCCCGTGGGCAATGACGAGGGGGAGGCGCCCGAGAGCGTGCTGTGCGTCTACAACCTCTCGCAGCACCCCTCCTCCACGGTCCTTGACCTGCCGGCATTGGCCGGCCGCGGTTTGCGCGACGTCTTTGGCGGGGACATCTTCCCCGGCATTGGTGAGGACGGGAAGCTCACCTTGACCCTGGGGTCCTACGACTTCTTCTGGCTGCGGGTGCGCTCGCAGGCGTCCAATGTGCTGTCCACGCAAACCATGGCCATGCCCATTATCGACGGCTCCCAGCAGGGGTACTGATGACTGGCACAGTGGAGGACCTGCTGACGCAGTGGCTGCCGTCCCAGCGCTGGTACCCGCGCAAGGGAACATCAGGCGACGGCGCGCGCGTGCGCATCGTCGACAGCTTCGAGCTGCCGGCAGGAGTGGGGCCCGGCAGTGCCGATGCAGGCGCCGCGCCCAAGGTGGCTTTCGCGCCCACGGCAGCTTTTCTGGTGCTCTTGGTGGGAATTGACTTTCCTGCCCAGGCGGCCGCGCAAAGCCTGTTGCTGCAGGTGCCCGTCACCGTTCGCGCCGGGGCCGCTGCCTCGGCCCTGAGCGGGGATTCGGCAAAGCCCATTCACATTGGCACACTCGGCGGGGAAGCGTCCGGCGCGGCTGGTTCGAAGCTGCCCGGCCTGGGTGCCGGAGCCGAGCTTTTTGACGGTTTGTCAGATGCCAACTTTGTGCGTGCCTGGCTGGCATCCCTGGGCCGGGGCCAGGAGCCGGACGCCGACGGCGGCCAGGGCCTGGCGCTGTGGTTGAACCCGGACTTTGCGGCACTGGATACATCCATGGCCACCAATGTGCGCACCATTGCCACCGAACAGTCCAACACCTCGGTGATGTTCTCCCTGGGGGACAAGGCGCTCATTGCCAAATTCTTCCGGGTGCTGCATGCCGGCTCCCATCCGGAACAGGACATTGGCCAGGCACTCGCGGAGCTCCCCACGGCTGGAAGCGCCCTCAATGTCCCGGCGCTTCAAGCGTCGGGGGCGTGGGGTGCCCAGCGGACCACCTTGTTTGTCATTCACGATTTCATTCAAGGAGCCAGCGACGGTTGGACGCTGGCCTTGGACCACGCCCAAAGGGGCATCGATTTTACCCCGCATGCCGCAGCCATTGGTGCGGCCCTGGCGCATGTGCATGCCGCACTTGCCCAAAGCATGGGTTCAACCACCCCCGACGGCGCCGCGGCCACGGCCTTCGTGCAGGCGTTGCAGGACCGCTTGGAGGCGGCATGGGAGGTGGCAGGAAGCGCCGTCGGACTTGATCAAGCGCACTGGAACAGTTTTCTGACACAGCTGGGCCAAATCACCCAGGTGCCTGCCATGCAGCGCATTCATGGTGATCTGCATTTGGGCCAGCTGCTGCACCGCGACAGCTCCGCGGGCGGTGACTGGTTCATTTTGGACTTTGAAGGCGAGCCGCTGCGGCCGCTGGCGGAGCGCAGCACTCCAGATGCGGCATTGCGGGACGTGGCGGGAATGTTGCGTTCCTTCGACTATGCCGGCGCCCAGGCCCAGGGCATGTCCGCACAGGATCGCTCCCGCTGGGTGCAGGGCGCCTCCCAGGCATTCCTGGCAGCCTATGGATCTGCGTCCGGGGAACATTTGGATGCAGACAGTCCGCTGTTGCAGGCACTGTTGTTGGACAAGGCCCTCTATGAGGTGGTCTATGAATTGCAGAACCGTCCGGACTGGGTCCGGGTGCCGCTTGAGGCGGTGCGTGTTTTGTTGAAATCGACTGAAAGTGATGTGGATATGGGACTTGGCGAAGCAACCCCCCTAGAGGTTGAAACTGAAGTCTTGGAACGGGTTTCCGGCGGGACACATTACGCTCCGCACTCCGTGCTGGGCGCGCATCTGGACGGTGCGGACCGGGTCACCATACGCACCCTGCGCCATCTGGCGGAGGCTGTCACAGTTGTCACGGCTGACGGGGAATACCCCATGCACCATGAACATGGCGGAATTTGGGTGGCAGTGGTTCCGGCTCCGGACTCCGGCCACGTGCCGGACTACCGCCTGGATGTGAGCTACCACGGCACCGTTCACCGCACGGATGATCCTTACCGGTACCTGCCCACGGTGGGGGAACTGGACCTGCACCTCATGGCTGAGGGCCGGCATGAAACCCTGTGGACTGTTTTGGGTGCCCACGTCCGGCGCTACCACTCCTCCATGGGGGAGGTGGCAGGTGTCAGCTTTGCGCTCTGGGTCCCCGGTGTGCAGGCGGTGCGGGTCATCGGCGAGTTCAACGGTTGGGATGGCCGCGGCCACGGCATGCGCACCTTGGGCAGCAGCGGCATTTGGGAACTCTTCATTCCAGACGTCGCCGCCGGCGCAAGTTACAAGTATGAAATTTTGACCGGGGACGGACGGTGGCTGGAAAAGGCCGATCCCATGGCGTACGGCACGGAAGTGCCACCTTTGACGGCGTCGCGCGTGGTGGAGTCAAGCTACTCCTTCAAGGACGATGCCTGGATGGCCAAGCGGGCCGAGACGGATCCGCACAATTCACCCATGAGCGTCTACGAAGTCCACCTGGGCTCCTGGCGGCCGGGGCTGAGCTACACGGAGCTGGCCACGGAACTGGTGGAGTACGTGGCGGACCTTGGCTTCACCCACGTTGAACTCATGCCGGTGGCGGAACACCCCTTTGGAGGCTCCTGGGGTTACCAGGTCACCTCCTACTACGCCCCGACCTCACGTTTTGGCCATCCGGATGAATTCCGGCACCTAGTGGACGCACTCCACCAGGCAGGCGTGGGCGTGATCATGGACTGGGTCCCGGCGCACTTCCCCAAGGACGCATGGGCGCTGGCCAAATTCAATGGCGGACCGCAATATGAGCATGCCAACCCGCAGCTGGGGGAACATCCCGACTGGGGAACCCTGATCTTTGACTTTGGCCGCAATGAAGTCCGCAACTTCCTGGTGGCCAATGCCCTGTACTGGTTTGAGGAATTCCATATTGACGGACTGCGCGTCGATGCCGTGGCGTCCATGCTGTACCTGGACTACTCACGCAATGAGGGCGCCTGGAGCCCCAACCGGCACGGCGGCCGGGAAAACCTGGAGGCCATCACCTTCCTGCAGGAAATGAACGCCACGGCGTACAAGCGCAACCCCGGCATTGTCACCATCGCCGAGGAATCCACGGCGTTCCCCGGCGTCACGGCACCCACCAGTGAAGGCGGCCTGGGCTTTGGCATCAAGTGGAACATGGGGTGGATGCATGATTCCCTGGCCTATGTTGCGGAAGACCCCATCAACCGGGGCTGGCACCACAGCCAAATCACCTTCTCCATGGTGTACGCCTTCACGGAGAACTTCCTGCTGCCCATCAGCCACGACGAGGTTGTCCACGGCAAGGGCTCGCTGCTGCGCAAAATGCCCGGCGACCGCTGGCAGCAGCTGGCCAATCTGCGCTCCTATCTCGCATTCCAGTGGGCGCACCCGGGCAAGCAGCTCATTTTCATGGGCACCGAGTTTGGGCAGGAATCCGAATGGAGTGAACAATACGGTCTGGACTGGTGGCTGGCGGAGGACCCGGCCCATGGCGGCGTGCAGCGCATGATCCGTGAACTCAATGACAGGTACACCTCCACGCCGGCACTGTATGAGCAGGACAACGTGCCGGCCGGGTTCAATTGGCTCAATGGCGGGGACACCAAAAACACTGTGTTGTCCTTCATCAGGCTAGACAAGGCCGGCAATCCACTGGTCTGCATTGTCAACTTCGCCGGCGTGGCCTACGAGGGCTACCGTGTGGGGCTGCCCGCAGCGGGGGCGTGGAAGGAAGCCTTCAACACCGACCTTTCCGAGTACGGCGGATCCAATGTCCACAACGAAGGACCCATGGCCGCCGAAGCCAAGGAATGGGATGGGCAGGAGCACTCGGTGACGCTGCGCATCCCGCCGTTGGGAACGCTGTATCTGGTGCCGGAGAAGACAGCTGCGGAGCAGGCACTGCCCGCTTCGACGGTGGCCGGGCAGCGGGAAGAATAAGGCCCCAAAAGAAACCCGGATGTTCACCTGCTTGCGGTTTTGTGTTCACCGCAAGCAGGTGGTAGAGTTGGTACTCCGCTGAACGAACCGTTCAGATCCGGAACAGACCCAAACCATACAGCTCAAGAATTTGGCTCAATGGTGTGCATTCAAATGATTTATCAAATGAATACGGTCCGAACCTTGGATTTGACTTCCGGGAAGTTGAGCGGTTAAGCTTGAAAAGTTGCCCCGGCGCTGATCATCACGAACTAGTTGGTTCGAATGTGTTGGCTGGGTGTGGTTGTTGTTTGAGAACTCAATAGTGTGCCAAGTTTTATTGATACCAATTTATTGTTTTATGGATTGGTTATTTGGTTG
>NZ_JBHUYE010000027.1:2496-25449 GCF_042668835.1 Specibacter sp. NPDC057265 | reverse complement strand
ATTAAAAGCCCGCCCGGCTGCCGCCGTCGTCCATGCAGGGTCCATGCACTAGGGGAATGCCGCCCCCTCACCGCTGGCTGGTGCCCCAGCCTTCCGGGCCCGAGGATCCGGCCGCATAATCCTCCAGCGGGACAACGTTGGCTTTCCAGGCCGCAAAGGCCGGTTCCACAATGCGCCAGCATTCCTCGGCGGTGTCCCCGCGCACCGAAAGCAGGGGA
The DNA here is from genome assembly GCF_042668835.1 of Specibacter sp. NPDC057265. Lineage (NCBI taxonomy): Bacteria > Bacillati > Actinomycetota > Actinomycetes > Micrococcales > Micrococcaceae > Specibacter > Specibacter sp. NPDC057265. The sequence continues at coordinate 25,231 of NZ_JBHUYE010000027.1, read as the reverse complement.
TCGGCGCTCAGGACGCCGTCGAGCACTTCACCATAGGGCAGCAGGGGGTCGCTTCCCAGCTCGGCGGCCAGCTGCACCCGGTCCAGGCTAAAAAGATCACCCGGACCGTTGACGTCCAAATCCAAGGTCAAATTCGCCGGGCCGAAGCCAATGTGCAGCCGGGTGGGGGAGTCGGTGCCTTTGAAGCCGGCGGGCAGGTGCGGCACGGGTTTGAAGGTCACCACGGCTTCCTTGCGTGCCCGGCCCAGGGCCTTGCCGGAGCGCAGGATAAACGGCACGCCCGCCCACCGCCAATTGTTCACATACACTTCCACCTCAGCCAGGGTCTCGGTGCCCAGGGCGGGATCCACGCCTTCCTCGTCCACATAATTGGGCACGGGCCGGTCCCCAATGGTGCCGTGGGTGTAGCGTGCCCGGCGGGTATGGTCCGCCAATTTTTCCTGCCGGTCCGGTGTGGAGGAGGCGTGCGGGCCCACGGTGGCCGCACGCAGCACGGCGGCGATGTTGGCACGCACGTCCCGTTCATCCAGCGAAGCCGGCGGTTCCATGGCCATGATGGCCATGATTTGCAGCAGGTGGCTTTGAATCATGTCCCGCCCCGCCCCCGCCTGGTCGTAATAACGGGCCCGGTTTTCCAATGTCAGGGGCTCATCAAAAATGATCTCCACCTTTGCCACGTGGTCGTTGTTCCAGGAGTGCTCCAGGAGCCGGTTGGCAAACCGCAGGCCTATGATGTTCAACACCGTGGACTTGCCCAGAAAATGGTCCACCCGGTGGATGTGGTTTTCGGGCACCAGCCGCGCCAGGGTGGCGTTCAAGGCCCGGGCCGACTCGGCACTTGAACCGAAGGGTTTTTCCATGACCAGGCGTGTCCCTGCCGGCAGCTCGGTGGCTTTGAGGGTTTCGCAGGCCTTTTGGCTCACCGCCGGCGGCAGGGCGAAGTACAGCGCCACCGGTCCGGTGACCTTGGCCAGGAACGCGCCCAGCGCGCCCGGGGCAGTGACGTCCAGCTGCTGATAGCTGCTTTGTTCCTGCACGCGCCGCAGATCGGCAATGCCGGCGTCGGTGGTCATTTCGGAGGATGTCAGGGCGGGGGCAAAACTTGCCTCAAGGCGTTGCTGCCACTGCTGCGCGCTCCAGGCATCGCTGCCTGCCCCCACCAGTGAAAGACCGGGGGCGCGGCCGGCTGCTATCAGGCGGGCAACTCCGGGCAGAAGCAATCTGCCGGTGAGGTCACCGGAGGCGCCGAGAATCACCAGGGTCTTGATTCTGGAGTCGGCATTTTCCGCCGTGGGCGGGGATGCCTGCACGGCAGGATCTGCGGATGGGACAGGGCCGGGGGAAGAAGTGGTTTTACTCACCCTCCCAGCATGCCATCACAGCGGCGGATTTGGTGGACCTGGGGCGGTTGGACCAACCAGTTTTCCGCCGGGGCCATTCATGCACCGTCAAGTGCCCAAGTCTGGGGGTCGTGTGCAGCCAAGGGGCCCGGCAGTTGATACCCTTGGTAGTTGAATCCCTCAGGAAAGGGAGTGGGACGTCTGGGCCTTGTGCCTGTCCCTCCGGTCTCATCCTGACTCAAGTAGATTGCCGCGCCTTTTGCGCGGGCGGGCCAGTGGCCGGTCCGCGCGGGCGTTGGTCAATCCAGACGAAAGAAGTGCGCGGCGCGTGTTCAACTCCCTATCTGATCGGTTGACAGCTACTTTCAAGAACTTGCGTGGCAAGGGCAGGCTGAGCGAAGCCGACGTTGATGCCACGGTACGTGAGATTCGCCGTGCCCTTTTGGACGCCGACGTTGCCGTGCCCGTGGTGCGGGCCTTTACCGCCAACGTCCGTGAGCGCGCCCTGGGTGCGGAGGTCAATGAGGCGCTGAATCCGGCGCAGCAGATCGTCAAGATCGTCAACGAAGAACTTGTGGCCATTTTGGGTGGCGAAACCCGCCGCATCAACCTGGCCAAGAACCCGCCCACCGTGATCATGTTGGCCGGTCTGCAGGGTGCCGGTAAGACCACCCTGGCCGGAAAACTGTCCAAGTGGCTCAAGGGCCAGGGCCACAGCCCGCTGCTGGTGGCTGCGGATTTGCAGCGTCCCAACGCCGTCAAGCAGCTGCAGGTCAATGGGGAGCGCGCCGGTGTCCCCGTTTTTGCCCCGCACCCGGGCGTGTCCAGCGAATTTGAATCCGCCACCGGCGATCCGGTGGCCGTTGCCATGGCCGGTCTGGCCGAGGCCAAGTCCAAGCTGTACGACGTGGTCATTGTTGACACCGCCGGACGCCTGGGCATTGACGCCGAACTGATGAAGCAGGCCGCGGACATCCGCGCCGCCATCAACCCCGACGAGGTCCTGTTTGTCATTGACGCCATGATTGGCCAGGACGCCGTCAACACGGCGCAGGCCTTCAATGAGGGCGTCAACTTCACCGGCGTGGTCCTGACCAAGCTCGACGGCGACGCCCGTGGTGGTGCGGCGCTGTCAGTGGCCTCCATCACCGGCAAGCCAGTCATGTTCGCCTCCACGGGTGAGGCGTTGGATGACTTTGAGTTGTTCCACCCGGACCGCATGGCCAGCCGCATCCTGGACATGGGTGATGTCCTTACGCTCATTGAGCAGGCTGAAAAGAACTGGGACAAGGGCGAAGCCGAGCGGATGGCGAAGAAGTTCGCCGACCAGGAGGATTTCACCCTGGATGACTTCCTGGCCCAAATGCAGCAGATCCGCAAAATGGGCTCCATGAAGAAGATGCTCATGATGATGCCCGGCGCCGCGAACATGCGCCAGCAGCTGGAAAACTTCGACGAGCGCGAAATTGACCGGGTGGAGGCCATTGTCCGCTCCATGACCCCGCATGAGCGCATGGCGCCCAAGATCGTCAACGGCTCCCGCCGCGCCCGCATTGCCAAGGGTTCCGGTGTGCACGTTTCCGAGGTCAACGGCCTGCTGGAGCGTTTTGGCCAGGCCCAGAAAATGATGAAAAAGATGGCCTCCGGCGGCGGCATCCCCGGAATGCCGGGCATGGCAGGCCCCGGCGGATTCAACAGCGCCCGCAAGGGCAAGCAGAGCCCTAAAAAGAAGGCCAAGTCCGGCAACCCGGCCAAGGCAGCAGCCGAGTTGAAGGCCGCGCAGGAGAAGGCCAATGCGCCCAAGGCCCTGCCCACCGGAGCGGCTTTTGGTGCCGGAGCACAGGATTTTGACCCCTCGAACCTGAATCTGCCCAAGGGTTTTGAGAAGTTCCTGGGCAAGTAGCAGCCTTTCCCCTGCCGGTGCCCGTGCCCTCAAGCGCCCGCGCCGAATCAGATGGACCCCTGTTTAATCAGATGCAGCCCTGCGTCTGATTCAACAGGGGTCCATCTGATTCGCCGGAGCATTCGCCGGAGCATTCGCCGGAGCACTCTCCGGCGGCCACTGTCAGGGACTTCCGGTAGCCTGCCACAATGAGTAAAACCCCAATTGTATTTGTGCACGGCATGGACGGTTATGGTGCGGCGGCATGGCCTGCGCAGCACCTCCTGGCCGGCACGTACGACTGCCTGTTCCTCAAACGCACCGGATTTGATGCCGTGGAGCCTCCCGCCGGCTCCGACTTCGAGGCCGATGCAGCCATTGTCATTGACGCCCTGGGCAGCGGCGGGCACCTGGTGGCCCATGCCCAGGGTGCCGTGCCGGCCATGATGGCGGCGGTTCTGCGTCCGGATGTGGTCCGTTCCCTGGTGCTCGTGGAGCCGCTGATGCTCTCGCTCACGTCGGAACTGCCGGCAACTGCGGCCTTCGTGGCCCGTGTGGCGCAGCTGATCAACCGTGCGGACGCCTTGGCTGACCAGGCTTTTCTCACCGAGTTCAACACCCTGATGGCCGTCACCGTGGCACCCAACCACGAGTCCCTGGAACGGCGGGCTTCCCGGGCCAGGCTGCTGCTGACCTCCACGGGTGCCGCACTGCACATCATTGCCGGCGTTGACACCACGGTGCTGACCGGCGGGTGGGAGCCGCTCTATGAAGAGGTGGCTCAGGCGCTGGCCACCACCGGCGCACGCCATGAAATCCACCGCAGCGGCCACCGCCCCCACGACACTGCCGAAGGGGCTGCGATGCTGGCAGGATTTATTGCCCTGGCGGACGCAGAAGTGGGTTCGCACAGCTAGTCTTTGTCCATGTTTGAAATTCGTCCGGCCGCCCTGAGCGAATTTGCCCTGTTGCCAGCCATTGAAGCGGAGGCCGACACGGCCTTTGAAAGACTTGATCCGCCGCTGAGCACTGCCAACTTTCCCGCCCCTGCCGAAGCGGCCGAGTACGCCGGAGCATTTCACATCATGGTGGCAGGCAGGCCGCCGGCGGGCTTTGTCCGGTTGGAATTGGTCGACGGCCAGGCGCACCTGGAGCAATTGGCTGTCAGCGGCGTCTATTCCCGGCAGGGAATTGGCCGGGCCCTGATCCGGGCGGCGCAGGCGTGGGCCAGGGAGGCAGGCTTTGGGGCCATGACACTAAGCACCTTTGCCCACGTTCCCTTCAACGCGCCGTTGTATGCCAGCTGTGGTTTTGTGGAACTGCCGCAGCATGCGTGGGGTCCGCAGCTGCAGGACATCCGGCGGCGGGAACAGGCCGCCGGCCTTGATGAACTGGGTCCGCGGGTTGTCATGGTGGCGGACCTCACGGCCGGGGACGGGCGCCGGCAGCCCACCGCGGAATAAGTTGAAGCTTCAAGTAGTTGGATGAGATGGGAACACATTCAATCCAGGAGCAACCATGAACAATTCGAACGGCCTATTGTCAGCAGACCTCACCATGGGCACCGTGATGCTCAAAGTGGGCAACATGTCCACCATGAGCAACTACTACCAAAAGGCCCTGGGCCTGGACATTGTGGCCGAGGCCGACGGCGGACAATACCTGGGCCGCGGCACCACCGCCTTGGTGCATCTGCAACCAGCTGGAAGCCTGAAGGTGCCAGGACGTGGCGAGGCCGGTTTGTTCCACACGGCACTGCTGTTCAGCAACCAGGCGGATTTGGCCGCCACGGTGGCCACCGCCGCGCAATACAATCCGGAGTCCTTTGCCGGCAGCGCCGATCACTTGGTCTCGGAGGCGTTTTACTTCACCGACCCTGAAGGCAACGGCATTGAGCTGTACTGGGACCGCCCGCGCGATGCCTGGACCTGGAACAAGGGCGAGGTGGAAATGGCTTCCCTGGCGCTCCCGCCGCAGCGCTACCTCGATTCCCACCTGACGGAGCAATCAGTCACCGGCCAGCGCGCCGCCGCCGCCGGTGTGGGCCACGTCCACCTGCAGGTGGGGGACATTGCCACGGCCGAGCAGTTCTATGTCACTGCTTTGGGCTTTGAAAAAACGTCCACCTTCCATGGCCAGGCCCTTTTTGTGTCCGCGGGCGGGTACCACCACCACATGGCCATGAACGTTTGGAACAGCCGCGGCGCGGGCCCGCGCCGGGACACCTTGGGCCTGGGTGAGGTGCTGATCAAGGTCCCGGGCGCTGACGACGTCGGGGCCCTGGGTGAGCGCTTGGCCCGGCACGGCATTGCCGCAGCCCACACCGGTGCCGAATTGATCCTTGCCGACCCGTGGAAGAACCGGATCCGCGTTAGTGTAGAAGGCGTGTCAACGCTTTCCTAGCTTTGCACCGCGGACCCCGGCGTCCGCGCCGGCCGGACCAGTCAGGTCCGCCCTTCCTTACTTGAAAGGCTTATGCGTGGCCAATTACTCCGAGTTCTTCATTGCCGACCACCACCAGGCCGTGGCGCGCGCCAAGGCCCGAACGGCGGGCAAGCCGCCCGCGGTGGAGGTTCCCGTGCTTCCCACCCCTGGTTTGAGTGATTTTGAGATTGAAGTGCTCGGTGGCCTGGCCGTGAAAAAAGTCCATGCCACAGGGGTCGGCGCGGAATTGAGCCTGGTGGACATTGAGCTCGATGACTTGTTTGCCGTCCCGGATGCGCTCCTGGAGGTCTTTGCCGAACTTCACGCCCCGGAAGATCCCGAAGATGTGACGGAACTTGCCGTCGAGTGGGCCGCGGCAGAGGAAATGGAGTCGACCCCTGAGGTGACCGGACCGCTCCTGCGCGCCTTGGCGGCAATGGCCGCAGCGGCGCTGGAAGCCGCGGAGGGCAACGCCAAAATGGGATTGTTCTTTTACAGCGCGCCGTAAAGGTCCCTGAATCCACGCCGCCGGGGGTGGGACCCGGTGGCGCGTGTGCAATGTGTCCGGCGGATGCCCGATTGTCTGGCATAATGGACAGGTACTCGATCCACGTGGCCCCTCTCTCCGCGTGATGGTCCTGTCCTTAGAAGTCCGCAGATCGGCCCGCCCCACGGGAGCGTGAACCGGATTTCGCCCCTTTTTCGAACCAGGAGTAACCACAAAAGTGGCCGTAAAGATTCGCCTTAAGCGCTTTGGTAAAATGCGTGCACCGTACTACCGCATCGTCGTCATGGACTCACACTCAAAGCGTGACGGCCGTGCCATCGAAGAGATCGGCAAGTACCACCCCACCGAGCAGCCTTCATTCATCGAGGTCAATTCAGACCGCGCCCAGTACTGGTTGGGAGTCGGCGCACAGCCGTCCGAGCCTGTTGCCAAGCTCCTGAAGATCACCGGTGACTGGCAGAAGTTCAAGGGCATCAAGGGCGCCGAAGGCACCTTGAAGACCAAGGCCCCCAAGGAAGCCTTCGTGGCTCCCGAGGCCAAGAACGTTGTTGTCAAGGAAGCCATCACCAAGAAGGCCAAGAAGGCTGACTCGGAAGATGCCGCTGAGAGCACAGAGGCTTAGCAGCTTGTTGGCTGAAGCGCTGGAGCACCTTGTCCGCGGGATAGTTGACTCTCCCGAGGACGTTGTGGTGAGCGTGAAGAACAACCGCCGCGGGGAATCCCTTGAGGTGCGCGTTCATCAGGACGATCTTGGCCGGGTCATTGGCCGCCAGGGCCGCACCGCCCGTGCCTTGCGCACTGTGGTGGCAGCCCTGGCCAATGGCGAGCCGGTGCGTGTTGACGTAGTTGACACGGACCGCCGCTGACGGGCCCGACCTTGATTTTCAGTAGTTAAGCCAAACGTTTGGCCCCGGCACCATAATGGTGGCGGGGCCAAATTTTTCCCCATTTTTTTAAAGCAAAAAGTTTAGGAGTCCCCATGCAGGTCCAGGTCGCACGGATTGGCAAGCCCCATGGCATCAAGGGTGAAGTGACGGCCCTGGTCCTCACCGACGCCCCCGATTCCCGTTTCACCGTGGGCACGGAGTTCGTCGTCGAGCCGGCCAAACTGGGCACTCTGACGGTGCGCAGCTCGCGCTGGAACAAGGACATCCTGCTGCTGGGCTTTGAAGGCACCACCACCCGCAACGATGCGGAACTGCTGCGCGGGGCCACCTTGTTCTTTGAATCCGACGACGACGGGGACGACGAGGCCTGGTACGAGCACGAGCTCCTGGGGCTGGAAGTCCGCGTCGGCGGCCAGCGCGTCGGTGAGGTCACCGGACTGCGCACCCAGGCCGTGCAGGACCTGCTGCTGGTGAAGGACACCGAAGGCGATGAGGTCCTGGTGCCCTTCGTGGATGAGATTGTTCCCGAAGTCAACATTGAAGCCGGCTATGTGCTGTTGACCCCGCCGGCCGGACTGTTCACGGTGAACAAGGAAAATGCCGAAAACGACGAGTCCGGCGAGGCCGCGGACCTGGGTGGTTCAGAAGGGCCGGAACACTGATGCGTTTTGACGTGGTCAGTATTTTCCCGGAGTACCTGGCCCCCCTGGACCTGAGCCTGATTGGCAAGGCGCGCACCCAGGGGCTGCTGGAACTTGCCGTGCATGATCTGCGCAGCCACACCGTGGACAGGCACCGCACGGTGGATGACACCCCCTATGGCGGTGGTGCCGGAATGGTGATGAAAGCGGAGCCCTGGGCGCAGTCGCTGGCGCAGATCGCCGCGGCATCCCCGGTGTCCGACGGCGCGAAGCCCACCTTGATTGTTCCCTCACCGGCCGGGGAGGTGTTCAACCAGCAGCTTGCTTATGAACTGGCGGCGGAAGAGCACCTGGTGTTTGCCTGCGGACGCTACGAGGGCATTGACGAGCGGGTTTTGGAATGGGCGGCGGAGGAGTACAACGTCCGTCCCGTCAGTCTGGGCGACTACGTGCTCAATGGCGGGGAAGTGGCGGTGCTGGCCATGGTGGAGGCCATTGGCCGGCTCATTCCCGGGGTGGTGGGCAACCCCGAATCCCTGGTGGAGGAGTCGCATGCGGACGGGCTGTTGGAATACCCCGTCTACACCAAACCCTCCAGCTGGCGTGGCCGCGACGTTCCCGAGGTGCTGCTCAGCGGCAACCACGGCAAGATCGCCAAGTTCCGCAAGGAACTTCAGCTGCGCCGCACGGCGGTGCGCCGCCCCGACCTCATTGCCGCCCTGGACGTGGCCGCCTTCAGCAAGGCCGATAAGAACGTGCTGTGGGAGCTGGGCTACGCAATCGTCAATGGCAGGGCCGTGCAGCGGGACGCCGTCGTCGAACCCGATTAGTGCCCAGCACGCTCCCTATGGCAAAATGGAGGAACGTGTCCACTGGGCCCGTTCCTGCCACAGGGGGAGCGTTGGCCAGCACAGCGGCACACCGGTGATTTATGTTAAATTCCGGTCCACTTCTTCGATTCCCCGTGACTGGCCATGCGCCGTCCACGGAGGTCGTGACACAAAGTAAATGACCTGCGGCGTTTACCTGGAGAAAGTACCATGCATCTTCTCGATTCCGTCGACGCAGCCAGCCTGCGCAGCGACATCCCCGCCTTCCGTGCCGGTGACACCCTCAACGTTCACGTGAACATCATTGAAGGTTCCCGCTCACGTGTCCAGGTTTTCAAGGGCTTCGTCCTTGGCCGCCAGGGCGACGGCGTCCGCGAGACCTTCACGGTCCGCAAGGTCTCCTTCGGCGTCGGCGTGGAGCGCACCTTCCCGGTGCACTCCCCGGTGCTGGAAAAGATTGAGGTTGTCACCAAGGGTGACGTCCGCCGCGCCAAGCTGTACTACATGCGCAACCTGCGCGGCAAGGCTGCCAAGATCAAGGAAAAGCGCGACAAATTCCCCACCAAGTAACACCGGGGATCCGCACTTTGGCTTCTGCGAAACGCCAGTCCAGGAAACTGGGCTGGCGTTTTGTTGTTTTACTCGCCGCAGTCGTTTTTGTGGTGCTTGCACTGATCCGCAATGTCTGGGTGGATGTCTACTACATTCCCTCGGAGTCCATGGAGCCGCTGCTGCTCACAGGCGACCGGGTGCTGGTCTCCCGCACGGAGTTTGCACACCGGCCCGTTGAACGCGGCGACGTGGTGGTGTTTGACGGACGTGGGTCCTTCCTGCCCCTGGCATCAGCTGCCGGCCCCTTGGCCGACGGCGTGGTGGCCACCGGACAGTGGCTTGGCCTGGTTCCCCGGGACCACATTTACGTCAAGCGCGTTTTGGGCGTGGCCGGGGACACCGTGCAATGCTGCTCAGCGGATGGTTTGTTGAAAATCAATGGCGTCCCTGTGACCGAGGAGTACCTTTACCCCAATGATGTGGCAAGTGACGTCACCTTTGAGGTGACGGTGCCGCAGGGTAGATTGTGGCTCATGGGTGATCACCGCAGCGTTTCCTTGGATTCGCGCTCCCTGTTGGGCGCCCCGGGCGGCGGCTTGATTGCCACCTCCCGGGTCATTGGCGCCCCAGTGGCCACCGTGTGGCCGCTGGGACGGTTGCATGCCCTGGAGCGGGATCCCGGGACACTGCCCTGAATCAGGCGCCGCCGCACCCCGGGCTGTTGTCCCAAAGTGCCCAGTAAGAACTCTGAACCGACTTTGCTAAGGAATTGACGTTGATGCAGGAAAGTGTTCCGGGGGAGTCCAACCATGCGGCGGGTCCCGACGGGAAGTCCTCCGGCCCCGCCGGGAACCAGCCGCGCCAAAACGGGCGGGCCCGGCGCTTTGGATCACCGCGGCATGCGGCGGGTGCGTCGTCGTCGGCCCTGCCCCCGGGCGACGGCGGCGATGCCCCGGCCGGCGGGGCGGGCACCGAACGCCTGGGCACGCAGCTGCTGGCCTGGGGCAGGGAACTGCTGACCATTGTGGTCATTGCGGTGGTGCTGTCATTTCTTATCAAGACTTTCCTTTTCCGGGCCTTCTACATCCCTTCCGGATCCATGGAAAACACCCTGCAGATCAATGACAGGATCTTCGTCAACCTGCTGGTGCCCGAACCCATCAGCATCAAGCGTGGGGACGTGGTGGTCTTCAAGGACACCCAGGGCTGGCTGGCGGAGGAACCGGCCCAACAAAACTCCGGCAGCTGGCTCAGCGACGCCGCCATCTTCATTGGCCTGGCCCCGGACAACTCCCAACAACACCTGGTCAAGCGTGTCATTGGCCTGCCCGGAGACAGGGTCGTTTGTTGTGATGCCGAAGGCAGGCTCAGCGTCAACGGCCAGGCTCTGGACGAGCCCTACCTGTATCCGGGCGCCGCGCCGTCGGAAACGGCATTTGCCGTCACAGTCCCCGAAGGCCAGCTGTGGGTCATGGGCGACCATCGCAACAACTCCCAGGATTCACGTTTCCACGACGCCTACAACGGCACCGGCTTTGTCCCCGTTGAGGACGTTGAAGGGCGGGCGGCGGTCATTGCCTGGCCGCTGGCGCACTGGGGCATCCTGGGCAACCATCCCGAGGTGTTCAAGGACGTCCCCGACGCACCGGCCGGCTCCCTGGACGAGACGTCACCGGCGGCCCCCTGATGCCCGCGGCGCCGCCAACGCTGGAGTGGGAGCGGGAGCTTGCCGCCCAGGGATACCAGGTGGTGGCAGGAGCCGATGAAGTGGGCCGCGGCGCGCTGGCCGGGCCTGTCAGCGTTGGCATTGTCATCATTGAAGCCGGGAGCGCCGCAGAGCTGCCCGGGGTGAAGGACAGCAAACTGCTGCCCGGGCCCGCGCGGGTTGCCCTGGTGCCCGCCATTGCGGCCTGGGCCAGGGCCAGCGCCGTGGGGCATGCGCAGGCACATGAAATTGATGCCCTGGGAATTGTGGGGGCGCTGCGCCTGGCCGGCACCCGCGCCCTGGCGGCCGCCGCAGCCGGCCTCACACCCGATTTTGTGATCCTCGATGGGAACCACAACTGGCTGGCTGAACCTGAACAGCTGGATTTGTTTGCCACCGGACCCCTGGCCCCGCTGCCGCCGTGGCGCATTCAGACCCGCATCAAAGCCGACATGACATGCTTGACAGTGGCCGCCGCCAGTGTCCTGGCCAAGGTGGAGCGCGACGCCATCATGGCAAATTTGGCCGTGGACTTCCCCGCTTTCGGCTGGGACGCCAACATGGGATACGGCACGGCCACCCACAAGGCCGCGATTGCCCAGCTCGGTCCCACGGACCACCACCGCAAAAGCTGGCGTCTGCTCTAGCTGAACACCCGCCCTGCTTCGTTTCCGGCCGCCGGTTGCGCCGCACAGCCCCGTGTGGGGGATGATGGAGGCATGAGTGCTGAGGACCTGGAAAACTACGAGACCGACATGGAGCTCCAGCTCTACCGCGAATACCGCGACGTGGTGAACCTTTTCAGCTACGTGGTGGAGACCGAGCGCCGCTTTTATTTGGCCAACCACGTCGACTTGCAGGCCCGCTCCGCCGACGGCGAGGTGTACTTTGACCTGACCCTGCAGGACGCCTGGGTGTGGGATGTGTACCGTACGGCCCGATTCGTCAAAAACGTCCGCGTCATTACCTTCAAGGACGTCAACGTGGAGGAACTCATTAAATCGGACGATCTGCAGATCCCCAAGGACAGCCAGCTGGGGCCGCTGGGGTAGCCGCCACGGCCTGGGTGGCTTGTTCCTCCACAACCCGCCAAGGAAAAAGCCCGGTCCACAAATGGCACCGATGAGCCGCCGACCATGATCCGCACCCGCCAGACTGGCAGTGGAGGCGGTCATGAGAGCACAAGATGCGTTGGGTCAAAGCGGTGAGCGGCTGGCGGCGGACTACCTGGAGGAACGGGGCCTGCGGGTCATTGACAGTAATTGGCGGTGTGCCAACGGAGAAATTGACCTGGTGGCGCTGGACGGCGATGAACTTGTCATTGTGGAGGTCAAGACCCGCCGCTCCCGCAGGTACGGGGACCCGCTGGAGGCGTTGACGCCCGCCAAAGTGCGTCGTCTGCGCACACTGGCCGTGCTGTGGGCCCGTGAACACCAGCGGCTCAGCGCTTCCCTGCGCATAGACGCCATCGGCATCATCATGGGCGGTTCCGCACCGCCTGCCATTGACCATTTGAAGGGCGTGGCCTGATGGGCATGGGCCGTGCCCTGGCCGTGGCCTTGGTGGGACTCAACGGCCATGTGGTGGAGGTGGAGGCCGACATAGGCCAGACCCTGCCAAATTTTATTTTGTTGGGCCTGCCGGACGCGTCATTGTCCGAGGCCAGGGAACGCATCCGCGCCGCCGCGCACAATTCCGGAATCCCGCTGAGCAGACGCAAAATCACCGTCAATCTGATCCCTGCCTCGCTGCCCAAAAAAGGTTCCGCCTTTGACCTGGCCATAGTCATGGCGGCCCTCAATGCCGCCGGCGACGTCCAGCGCACAGCTGGCACGGTCTTCTTGGCGGAACTGGGACTCGATGGCAGATTGCGCCCCGTGCAGGGCGTGTTGCCGGCAGTGCTGGCCGCGCAGGCGGCAGGGCATGAGGAATTTGTGGTGGCCACCGCCAATATGGCCGAGGCGCAGCTGGTCAAGGGGACCAGGGTGCGCGGGTACGACTGTCTTGCCCAGGTGGCCCTTGATTTTGACGCCGCCCTCCCGGGCCTCCGGCTGGAACGGTCCGCCGCCGGCGCGGACCTGCGCAGGCACCGCGACGGCACGGGCGGCGGAGCCGGTGAAAGCCCTCCGGACCTGTCGGAGGTGGCGGGCCAACCGGTGGCGAGGCTGGCTTTGGAAATAGCAGCCGCCGGCGGACACCACCTGATGATGGTGGGCCCGCCCGGCTCCGGCAAAACCATGCTGGCCGAGCGGCTGCCAGGGCTGCTGCCGGATCTCAGCGACGCCGAAGCCATGGAGGTCACAGCCATCCATTCCCTGGATCAACGCGGCGGTGACCTCAAACTGATCCGGCGTCCGCCGTATGAGCGCCCGCACCACTCAGCCAGCAGCTCGGCCATCATAGGGGGCGGCAGCGGCATCCCCCGGCCCGGTGCGGCCACGCGTGCCCATCGCGGCGTCCTGTTCCTGGACGAGGCGCCGGAGTTTGACAAGCGGGTTCTCGACGCGCTCCGCCAGCCCTTGGAAAGTGGCGAACTGGTGCTGCACCGCGCGGCCGGCACAGCAGCGTATCCCGCCCGCTTTCAGCTGGTCATGGCTGCGAATCCCTGCCCCTGCGGCAAGGCGACGGGCAAAGGGATCCACTGTGAGTGCACACCCATGGCCAGGCGCAGATACTTTGCACGGCTCTCGGGGCCGCTTTTGGACAGGGTGGACATTCAACTGCAGGTGCAGAAGGTCCAGTTGGCGCAACTGGCCCGCACATCCTGTGGTGAATCCAGCGCCCAGGTTGCCACCAGGGTCAGACAGGCACGTGAGCGTGCCGGCGCCCGGCTCGCACCGTGGGGTTTGGTCCACAACGCCGATCTCACCGGACGCATCCTGCGGGGGCCCCTGCGGCTTGGTGGACATCAGACAGCCGTGCTGGACCGGGCCATGGGAAGCGGTGTGCTCAGCGCCCGTGGTTATGACCGGGTGCTGCGCCTGGCCTGGACAGTGGCGGACTTGCAGCAGCGGGACCAGCCTGACAGCGATGATGTGGGGCTGGCCCTGACACTGCGCCAGCGGGGAGAAGGGATGTGAACGGCATGGAAATGAACCACCACGAGGGTGCGCCCGCCGGCGGTGAAGTCCAGGGCAGGCAGGCGGCCGGGCAGGCGCTGCGCCTTGCCCGTGCGGCCCTGAGCAGACTCATGGAGCCTTCGGATTTCCCCGGGCTTGCACTCATTGAGGTTCTTGGCCCGGAGGAGGCCTTGGCCTTCATTGCCAGCGGCCAGTCCAGCCACGCGAAGATCGAGCAGGAAATGAGTGTGGTCCTGGCCGCGGCAGGCACCGAACGGTGGCCCGGTTTAAGCGAGGTGCTCCAGCGCTGGTGGCCCCGCTTAAGGGACGCCGGGGCGCAACGTGATGTGGAAACCGTCAAAAGGCTCGGTGGCGGCTTCCTGGTCCCCGAAGATCCACAATGGCCGCAGGCCCTGCAGGATCTGCAGCTGGGGGCGCCCATCGGCCTGTGGTTCAGGGGTGCGGGCCTGCCCATCCCCGCCCAGGGCAGCTGCATCGCGGTGGTGGGCTCCCGTGACAGCACCAGCTATGGGGCCAATGTGGCCTCGGAAATCACCAGTTCACTGGTGCAGCGCAATTTCACGGTGGTCAGCGGCGGAGCCTATGGCATTGACGCGCACGCCCACAGGGGAGCCCTTAGTGCAGCCGGGACCCGGTCCGGGGCAGTGCGCGCCGGCCGCGGGGACATCCCTGCCGTGAATCAGCTTCCCACCCTCGCCGTCATGGCCGGAGGGGTGGACAGGTTCTATCCTTCGGGGAATGAGGAACTGCTGCGGGCGGTGGCACGCCAGGGCCTGATCGTGGCGGAGGTGCCACCGGGAACAAACCCCACCCGGTACCGGTTTTTGCAACGCAACAGGCTCATTGCCGCACTGTGTGCCATGACGGTGGTGGTGGAGGCGCGTTGGCGTTCGGGGGCGCTCAACACCGCCCACCACGCGGAGCAGCTCAGCCGTTTGGTGGGAGCCGTTCCCGGCTCTGTTTATTCGGCCAATTCCGCCGGCTGCCACCGGCTGCTGAAGGAGGGGGCCGCTGTGTGCGTGTCCGATGCCGCGGACATTGCAGAACTTGCCGGCGGCATGGGAGAGCACCTCGTGGTGGAGCCCGTCGTGGAAGCTGCCCTGCATGACGGTCTGGGAACCTCGGACCTGATGGTCCTTGACGCCCTGCCGCTGCACGTGACCACCTCAGTGGAAAAGTTGTGCGTTGTGGCCGGGCTGGGCGCCACCACCATTTTGGCTGGATTGGGGCGTCTGGAAGCCCTGGGACTGGCTGAACGCCGTGCCGGAGGGTGGAAACGCGGCGTCCCATGAACCGGCAATTTGCCCAGGCGCTGCAGGTGGCGCACAGTAAAGGGGTGGACCAGAACGAACGAGCTGCACTGCCAGCGGAACTGGCGCGGGCAGCGCAGGCCTTTATGCACTACCAGCGCACCGAACGCGGCCGGTCCGAACACACTTTGCGGGCCTACGGCGGTGATGTTGACTCGCTGCTCATCCACGCCGTCACCGAGGGCAATGTGGCCTTGTCGGATGTGGATCTCGCTTCCCTGCGGCGCTGGCTGGGGCAGCAAAGCGCCGAAGGGCTGTCCCGTTCCACTTTGGCACGACGGACCGCCACTGTGCGCAGCTTCATGTCCTGGGCGCAGCGCGAGGGGCTGCTGGCGGTGGATCCGGCGCTTCGGCTGCGGGCCCCGCAGCGCGGGAAATCCCTTCCCGCCGTCCTGCAGCAGCAGCAGCTGCGCCGGCTGATGGATGATTTGCTCGCTGCCGCCGAAACCTTGGAACCCCTGCCGCTGCGGGATTTGGCCATGGTGGAACTGCTCTACGGCACCGGGATCCGCGTGGGGGAACTGGCCGGCCTGGATGTCCTTGACATTAACCGGGAGCGGCGCACCATCAAAGTTCTGGGCAAGGGGAACAAGGAAAGAACAGTGCCCTTCGGGGTGCCGGCGGACCGTGCAGTGGCACGGTGGCTGGAGTTGGGCAGGCCCAAGCTGGTGCAGCCGCACAGCTCCGCGGCGTTGTTCCTGGGCCAGCGGGGAGGGCGCATTGATCAGCGCACGGTGCGCACCGTGGTGGACAGGCTCTTGGGGAAGTTGGGCGACACTTCGGCCACGGGGCCCCACACCCTGCGCCACACCGCTGCCACGCACCTGTTGGACGGCGGCGCCGACCTGCGTGCAGTGCAGGAAATCCTTGGCCACAGCTCATTGGCCACCACACAGCTGTACACCCACGTCTCGGTGGAGCGGCTGCGCGAAAGCTACCGTACGGCCCATCCGCGGGCCTAGTTCCGGTGGGCGGGGGCAACAGTGCCGCGGCGTTTTATGAAGGCCACAGGGAATACTTCCCCTGCCGGTGGCAGAATGGTGCACGCTACGGCACAATGAGAGGGACGCAAAACTATTTACTGAAAATTGATGGCACTGGACAGGCAGTCCAGACAGCTTGGGACAGTCACCACAAGCTTCGCGCACCAAGGTTCCACCCGTCAGCAGGTCGTTGGGGAAGACGCACCTACTGCAATGGAGGATGGAATGAAGGCAGCAACCACGCGCGGTGTTTTGTTTGTGCACTCAGCCCCGGCTGTGATGTGCCCGCACATTGAATCATCCATTGCCGGGGTGATGGATCAGCGCGCGGATCTGCAGTGGACTGCTCAGCCCGCAGCGCCCAATGTGCTGCGCACGGAACTGAGCTGGCGTGGTCCGGCAGGCTCCGGGGCGAGGCTCGCCTCGTCCCTGCGCGGCTTCGCCAATGTCCGTTACGAGGTGACGGAGGATCCCAGCCCGGGTGTTGATGGTTCGCGCTGGTCGCACACCCCGGAGCTCGGCATTTTCCATGCCGTCACGGACGTGCACGGCAACATCATGGTCTCCGAGGACCGCATCCGCTATGCCTACGAGGCTGGGAAGGGCGATCCGGCGGTGGTGTACCAGGAATTGTCCCTGGCGTTGGGGGAGGCGTGGGATGAGGAGCTTGAACCGTTCCGCCACGCCGCAGCCGGCGCCCCCGTCCGCTGGCTGCACCACGTGGGCTGAGTCCACGCCACAAGGAAAAGACCCGCAGCGCCTGCTGCGGGTCTTTTCCTTGCACTGCCTGCCTTTAGGCCATGTCAACCTTGGGGCCGGTGCTGCGAACGGCCACCACGGCGTTGTGCCCGCCAAATCCAAAGGAGTTGTTCAAGGCCATGATCTCACCCTCCGGCAGCGCGCGGGGGGTGCCGGTGACCACGTCCAGGGGAATCTCGGGATCCTGGTTGTCCAAGTTGATGGTGACAGGTGCCAGACGGTGGTACACGGCCAGCACCGTCAGCACCGACTCCACGGCACCGGAGGCGCCAAGCAGGTGGCCCATCTGGGACTTGGTGGCGGAGACACAAACCTTGTCCACGTGGTCCCCCAAGGCGGCTTTCAAGGCGGTGTACTCGGGCTTGTCACCCACCGGGGTGGAGGTTGCATGGGCGTTGACGTGGACCACGTCTTCGGGCAGGGCCCGGGCGTCGTACAGGGCCGCCTTCAGGGCGCGGGTGGCACCCAGGCCCTGGGGGTCCGGGGCGGTGATGTGGTACGCGTCGGCGGTGACGGCGGTGCCGGCCAGCTCGCCGTAGATCCGGGCACCGCGGGCAATGGCATGCTCTTCGGCCTCGAGCACCAGCGCGCCGGCACCTTCACCCATGACAAAGCCGTCGCGGCTGATGTCATAGGGCCGTGATGCCGTCTCCGGGGAATCGTTGCGCTTGGACAAAGCCTGCATGGCGGCAAAGGAGGCCAGGGGCATGGGGTGGATGGCGGCTTCGGCACCGCCGGCCATGACCACATCGGCCTTGCCGGAACGGATCAGCTCCAGTCCCATGTGCAGGGCCTCGGTGCCCGATGCGCAGGCCGAGACGGGGGTGTGGGCGCCGGCGCGGGCGCCGAGGTCCAGGCTGACGGCCGCAGCAGGGCCGTTGGGCATGAGCATGGGCACGGTCATGGGCAGAACCCGGCGCGGGCCCTTGTCCCGAAGGGTGTCCCAAGCGTCGAGCAATGTCCACACCCCGCCAATGCCGGTGGCGAAGGTTACGGCCAGACGGTCATGGTCTATGTCCTCAAGGCCGGAGTCCTTCCAGGCTTCACGGGCAGCCACCACTGCGAACTGGGTGGAGGGGTCCATGCGCTTGGCTTCAACACGGCTGAGGACTTCAGTGGCGGGAGTTGAGGCCTTGGCGGCAAAGTGGACGGGAAGTTCGTATTTCTCCACCCACTCATCAGTGAGTGTGTGGGCGCCGGAGACGCCCTTGAGGGCGTTCTTCCACATGGTCGGGACGTCGCCGCCAATGGGCGTGGTGGCACCCAGACCGGTGATGACTACTTTGCGGGCCATGGTTCAACTCTCTAAAAATATAAACAAAGGGAAAGGGGCAGCGCAGGGAAAATGTTTGTGGTTGGCCGGTGTCCTGCAGGCCGGCCAACCACTTTGCCCTGTGCCGACTAAACGGTGGGGCGAAGGCAGGGGCTGTTTAGGCCTGTGCGCCTGCAATGAAGCTGACGGCGTCGCCGACGGTCTTGAGGTTTTTGACTTCCTCGTCGGGGATCTTGACGTCGAACTTCTCTTCGGCGTTGACCACAATGGTCATCATGGAGATCGAGTCGATGTCCAGGTCGTCCGTGAAGGACTTGTCCAGTTCAACGGCCTCAGGTGCCAGGCCGGTCTCCTCGTTGACGATTTCAGCCAAGCCGGCCAGGATTTCTTCGTTGCTAGCCATTGACGGCTCCTTTTCTAGTTTGCACAAAACCCGGCGTTCGCGGGTTCGTGCACGCGTGAATCTGCTCCCGGGCGGGAGTAGATGTGTTTTAGGGAAGGCGCACCACTTGGGCGCCAAACACCAGTCCGGCACCAAAGCCGATCTGAAGCGAAAGTTTACCGGAGAGCTCCGGGTTCTCTGCCAACAGGCGGTGTGTTGCCAGGGGAATGGAGGCGGCCGAGGTGTTGCCTGCTTCGGCAATGTCGCGGCCAATCAAGACATGCGCGGGCAGTTTCAGCTGCTTGGCGAGTTCATCGATGATGCGCATGTTGGCTTGATGCGGTACAAAGGCACCCAGGTCATCCGCCGTGATGCCGGCGGTCTCCAGGGCCTGCTTGGCCATTTTGGCCATTTCCCACACGGCCCAGCGGAACACCGTCTGGCCATCCTGACGCAGGGTGGGCCACAGGGTGGAGTGGGCCTCGTCGGCGGCGGCCAGGGACACGCCGTCGCCCTTCATGGCTTGTTCGCTGAAGTCGCGGATGGCCAGTTGGGAGTGGGTCATGCCCACGGCATCCCATTTGCTGCCGTCGGAACCCCACACTGCCGGGCTGATTCCGGGCTCGTCGGAAGGTCCAATGATGACGGCGCCGGCACCATCGCCAAGCAAAAAGGAGATGGTGCGTTCATGATTGTCAATGACATCTGAAAGCTTCTCCACGCCAATGACCAGCACGTAGTCGGCCGTTCCGGAGCGCACCAGCGAATCGGCCTGGGCCACGGCGTAGCAGTAACCGGCGCAGGCTGCCGAAATGTCAAAGGCCGGCGCGGGGGTGGCGCCGATCCGGTCCGCGATTTGGGCCGCGGCCGACGGCGTGGCGTAGGGGTGTGTGACGGTGGAGACCAGCACCGCGCCGATTTGCGACGCCGTGATGCCTGCCTTTTCAAGGGCTTCATTGCCGGCGGCCACCGCCATGTCGGTGACTGAGACATCGGCCGGTGCCCGGTGCCGGGTGATGATGCCCGTGCGCTGGCGGATCCACTCGTCAGAGGAATCAATCCACTGGCAGACGTCTTCATTGGTGACAATGTTGCTGGGCCGGTACGCGCCAAGTCCCAGAATGCGGGAGCCGGCGCGGGTGGCCGTCTGGTTCAGAACGGGGGTGCTCACTGGTTTCCTTCTTCCACGGAGTGTGCTGCCAGCAGTTCCTGGGCAGCTTCCAAATCGTCGGGGGTCTTCACCGCCAGGGTCTTCACGCCAGGCATTCCCCGTTTGGCCAAGCCTGTCAGCGTGCCGGCCGGAGCCAATTCCAGGACGGCGGTGACGCCCATGGCGGCCATGGTTTCCATGCACAGGTCCCAGCGCACGGGGCGGGAAACCTGGGCAATAAGTGAATCCAGGGCCGCGTCCCCGGTCGGGACGAACGCGCCGTCGTAATTGGACAACAACGGCACCTTTGGCGCGTGGGGCGTCAGCGAAGGCGCCAGCGCCTTCAGGGCCGTCACGGCGGAATTCATGTGGTGGGTATGGAACGCCCCCGCAACCTGAAGGGCAATGACCCGGGCCTTCGCCGGCGGGGCGGCAAGCAGTGCGGCAATTTGCTCCAGCGTGCCTGCGGCCACAATCTGGCCCTTGGAGTTCATGTTCGCGGCAGTGAGCCCGGCTGCGGCAATGGCCGCCACGACCTCTTCAGCGTCTCCGCCCACCACTGCCGCCATGCCGGTGGGCGTGGCTGCTGCGGCTTCGGCCATGCTGTTGGCGCGCTCCTTCACAAACGCCATGGCATCGGCGTGGGAGAAGGTCCCGGTCAGGGCTGCGGCGGTGATCTCACCGACCGAGTGGCCGGCAACCACCACCTGGCGCCCGGCCAGCGCCGCTGTGGGGTCGATGCCCAGAAGGGCCTGGGCCGTGATGAGTCCGGCAGCCACAATGAGCGGCTGGGCCACGGCAGTGTCCTTGATGGTTTCGGCATCAGAGACCGTGCCGTGGGTCAAAAGGTCCACTCCGGCCGCCTCGCCGAGGGCGGCCAGCTGCTCACGGACGCCGGGGCGTTCCAGCCATGGGGAAAGGAAACCGGGGGACTGGGAGCCCTGACCTGGGCAGACTATTGCAAGCACATTAACCAGCTTTCCAAACTTGGTGCCGTGCGCACCGTGTTTTCCTGCACCAAGCTCCTCGGCACAATTTGTAGGAAGTCTACAACTGCCATGGCGTGGTGACGTCCAGGGCGCGCCGTTTTAAGTGAAGTGCAGCCAAAAGCGGCACAGGTGGACGGGGTACGCCGCTCAAGGGTGCGGGCCCGCCTTCGGGTGCGCAGGCAACTTGCCGGCACCCTTGAGAGGGGCGGCGAGCCTGCCCACCACCAGGGCCGTCTGCAGGACAAAGGCCTCGCGGGGGATCAGCGGGTCCCACCCCGTCACGTCGCAGACCCGGCGCAGGCGGTACCTGACGGTATTGGAATGGACAAAAAGCTCCCGGGCCGCAGCCTCCAGGGAATGGCCGCCGTGGAGGTAGCTGCCCAGTGTTTCCGCCAGACCGTTCGAAGCCGCCAGCAGCGGGCGGTAGACCCTGTCGAGAAGTTCGTTGCGGGCGGACTCGTCCCCGCCAATCACACGCTCCGGCAGCAGTTCATCGGCGGAGACGGGGCGTGGAGCTGCCGTCCAGCCCTTGACCACTGAAATGCCGGAAAAGGCGGCCTGTGCCGAGGCCGTGGCATCTGCCAGTGTGGCAGCCAGCGGGCCATACACCACCGGTCCCGGCGCGAAAAGCTCACTTAGGCGCACATGGGCGGATTCCGGGGTGGCCACCCGGCCCAGCACCAGGATCAGCTTGTCGCCTTGGATGCCCACCATGATGTCTTCTGCAAAGCGGGCCGCGGCACGGCGCAGCGTGGCCAGATAGGAGGCGTTTGCCTCCGCCGGGGCCGCTCCCACCATGACGGTTATGCTGCCGTGCGAGGTCCAGCCCAGGGCCGATATCCGGGACTGCAGCGCGTCGGGGTTTTCCCCCCGCAGGATCCCGTCCACGGCCAGGGCCTCCAGGCGCGTATCCCAGGCGCCCCGGTTTTCGGCGGCACGGGCGTAGACGTCCGCGGCGGCAAAGGCCACTTCCCGCGAATAACGCAACACCGCCTCGCGCAGGGCCGCTTGATCCTGTTCGGCGGCAAGCTCCGGGACCCTGTCCTCGACCACCTGCACCACCGTGCGGATCAGCTGCAGGGCCCGCTGGAGGCTGATGGAACGGGTCAGTTCCGTCGGTGCCGTCCCAAAAACGTCCGACAGCACCCAGCTGGGCGAGGAAGGGTGTTCGTACCAGGAGACAAAGGCCGAGATGCCATTTTGTGCCACCAGCCCCAGGGCCGAGCGTTCGTCGGCGCTGAGCCGCCGGTACCAGGGAAGGGTGAACTCCAACTGGTGGCGCATCATGGTGGAGAGCGTGCCAATGTTGGCCCGCAGCCGTTCCAACGTTTCCGGGCCTGCCTGCCGGGAGGCGGTGGGGGACCCGATTGCCGGCACCAGCGGCTTCGCCAAGGGTCCTTCGGGCGGCCCCGCCGCGGAAGGACCGGCGGCAGAGCCGTCCGTCAGTGGTTTTTTACTTGCCATACCCCGAGGATAGGCGCTGGCGGCCCACGGTGCCATTTGTAGCTTTCCCATAACTTCGGCACCGAGCGGCACCCGGGCAGCAAAACGGGCAGCTGCGGTTTTTGTGGAATGTCCACTAAAACCGCAACTGCCCGTTTTTACCCTGCTGTTGTTTTAGCTGTCGCCGCCGGCGTTGCCGGTGGTGCCTGCGTTGACGTTGAGGAGGTCGTATTGGGTGATGGCTTGTTGTGGTGTGTTGGTGGGGACGTGGCCGTTTTTGGCGAGCATTTGCAGGGTGCGTACGACTATGGAGTGGGAGTCGATTTTGAAGTGGCGGCGGGCGGCTGCGCGGGTGTCGGAGAAGCCGAAGCCGTCGGCGCCGAGGGTCGCGAAGTCGTTGGGCAGGAATTGGCGTACTTGGTCCGGGACGGCTTTCATGTAGTCGGTGACGGCGATGATGGGTCCTTGTGCGTCGGCCATTTTGGTGGTGATGTACGGGGTTCGGGGTTCGTTTTCGGGGTGGAGGAAGGCTTCTTCTTCGGCTGCGAGGCCGTCGCGGCGCAGTTCGGTCCAGGACGTCACGGACCAGACGTCCGC
>NZ_JBHUYE010000027.1:0-2397 GCF_042668835.1 Specibacter sp. NPDC057265 | reverse complement strand
TCGGGGTTCGTTTTCGGGGTGGAGGAAGGCTTCTTCTTCGGCTGCGAGGCCGTCGCGGCGCAGTTCGGTCCAGGACGTCACGGACCAGACGTCCGCGGCGACGCCCCAGTCTTCGGCGAGGATCCGGGCGGCTTCCAGGGCCCAGGGCACGGACACGCCCGAGGCGAGGATTTGGGTGCGCGGGCCGGTGTGTTCGCTCTTTTTCAGGAGGTAGATGCCGCGGGTGATGCCTTCCACATCGAGGTTTTCGGGTGCTTTGGGTTGCAGGATCGGTTCGTTGTACACGGTGAGGTAGTACATGACGTTGGGGTCCGTGGAGCCGGGTCCGTACATGCGTTCAAGGCCGGCGCGCATGATGACCCCGATTTCGTAGCCGTAGGCGGGGTCGTAGCTGATCACGGCGTCGTTGGTGGAGGCCAGGATGGGGGAGTGGCCATCGGCGTGTTGGAGGCCTTCACCGGTGAGGGTGGTCCGCCCGGCGGTGGCGCCGATGATGAAGCCGCGGGTCATTTGGTCTCCGGCGGCCCAGAACTGGTCTCCGGTGCGTTGGAAGCCGAACATGGAGTAGAACACGTAGACCGGGATCAAGGGCTCGCCGTGGGTGGCGTAGGCGGTGCCCGCGGCGGTGAACGCGGCCACGGAACCGGCTTCGTTGATGCCGGCGTGCACGATCTGGCCCGAGATGGATTCCTTGTACGCCAGGACCAGGTCGCGGTCCACGGAGAGGTAGTTCTGCCCGTTGGGGTTGTAGATCTTCGCGGTCGGGAAGAACGCGTCGATGCCGAAGGTCCGGGCCTCGTCCGGGATGATCGGGACGATGCGCGCACCGATGCCCTTGTCGCGCATCAGGTCCTTGAGCAGGCGCACGAACGCCATGGTCGTGGCGGCTTGTTGTTTGCCTGAGCCCTTGAACGCCATTTCGTAGGCTTTGTCCCCGGGCAGTTCCAACGCGGTGTGCGTGGAGCGGCGTTCCGGCACGGACCCGCCCAGGGCTGCGCGGTGTTCCATCATGTACTGGATTTCCGGGGCGTCGGCGCCGGGGTGGTAGTACGGGGGCCGGTACGGGTCGGCTTCCAGGACCTCATCGGAGATGGGCAGGTGCAGGTGCGTGCGGAAGTCCTTCAGGTCCTGCAGGGTGAGCTTTTTCATCTGGTGCGTGGCGTTGCGGGCCTCGAAGTGGGTGCCCAGGCCGTAGCCCTTCACGGTGTGCGCCAAAATGACGGTGGGCTTGCCCTTGAATTCAACGGCGGCTTTGTACGCGGCGTAGACCTTGTGGTAGTCATGGCCGCCACGGCGCAGGTTCCAGACCTCGTCATCGCTTAAGTGCGCGGCGAGTTCCTTGGTCTGCGGGGTCTGGCCGAAGAAGTGCTCACGCACGAACCCGCCGGACTCGGCCTTGTACGTCTGGTAGTCACCATCAACGGTGGTGTTCATGACATCCACCAGCGAACCATCCGTGTCCCGGGCCAGCAACTCATCCCATTCCCGGCCCCACAACACCTTGATCACGTTCCAGCCCGCACCGCGGAAGAACGCTTCGAGTTCCTGCACGATCTTGCCGTTGCCGCGCACCGGCCCGTCCAGGCGCTGCAGATTGCAGTTGACCACGAAATTCAAGTTATCCAGCTTGTCATTGGCTGCCAACTGCAACAGGCCCCTGGATTCGGGCTCGTCCATTTCACCATCACCCAAAAACGCCCAGACCTGCTGGTCCGAGGTGTCCTTGATGCCACGGTTATGCAAATAACGGTTGGACTGCGCCTGGTAAATCGCGTTCATCGGGCCAATGCCCATCGACACGGTCGGGAATTCCCAAAACTCCGGCATCAAACGCGGATGCGGGTACGACGAGAGGGCATGGCCCTCTTTGGACTTCTCCTGCCGGAAACCATCCAGGTCCTCCTCCGAGAGGCGACCTTCCAAAAACGCGCGCGCGTACATGCCAGGGGAAGCATGACCCTGGAAAAAGACCTGATCGCCACCACCTGGATGGTCCTTGCCCCGGAAGAAGTGGTTGAACCCCACCTCGTACAACGTCGCAGCACCGGCATACGTGGAAATGTGCCCACCCACACCAATCTCAGGAGACTGCGCCCGATGGACCATGACCGCAGCGTTCCACCGCAACCACGCACGATACTTCCGCTCGATCTTCTCATCCCCCGGAAACACCGGTTCCTGATCAGCAGGAATCGTGTTCACATAATCAGTGGTCGTCACCATCGGCACGCCCACACTCTGCGCACCAGCACGCTGCAACAAACTACGCATAATGAACTGCGCCCGCTCCGTGCCACCATCCTGAATCAACGCATCCAAAGACTCAAGCCACTCGGCCGTCTCCTCCGGATCACGATCAGGCAGCTGATTGGTCAACCCACTACGGATATGGGAATT
>NZ_JBHUYE010000026.1:0-33266 GCF_042668835.1 Specibacter sp. NPDC057265 | reverse complement strand
TCCCGGTTCCGGGAGCCGCCTCTTGTCATTTCTGCGCTTCCATCCCCCACACCAGCCGAAGAGGACGCCGGCAGCCGGTCACTGCGCCGGTGGCTGGCGCTGCAGGGGCGGACGCTGCTTCCCGCGCTAGTAGACCCGGCGGGCACGCACTCCGGGTCGTTGGAGGGGCACACGGAGCTTGTAGCGGTCGGCGCGGTAAAAGGAAACCGAATAGTCCACGGTGGATCGTGAAACAAAGGCATGCCGTTCGGTCCGCAAGACGGGCGCGCCCACATCAACCTGCAACAGCCGGGCAATGGAGGGCGTGGCCGCATTGGCCTCGATGGTGTCCTCCCCCCACTCGATGATCAAACCAAACCGCTCCCCCAAAACGTTGTACAGCGACGATGGCGGCCCGCCCTCAAGCAGGCCGGGGACCCGCCAGGCAGGGATGAAGTTTTCATCCACACTCATGGGCTCCTCGTCGGCCAACAGCAGCCGGCGCAGACGAATCACGCCTTGACCTTCCTCCAACTGCAGTTCCCGGGCCAAGCGGGCCGTGGCGGGAATCTGTTCGAAGGCCAGGGTTCGGGCCGAGGGCCGCATGCCGCGGCGGGTCATCTCCTCGGAGTAGGAGGTGAGTTTGAGGGTCAGGTCCATTTTGGTGCGGGCAACAAATGTCCCCACCCCCACCACACGCTCCAGCAGCTCCTCTTCAACAAGCGCCTCCACGGCATGGCGCAAGGTCATGCGCGCAACACCGAAGCGGTGTGCCATATCCCGTTCCGAGGGCAGCTGCCGGCCCGGTTTGCTGGCCTCCACAATGTAGGTGCGGAGCAGCTCCCGCAGCTGAACGTGGACGGATACGCCGCAATCGCGGTCCAGCTCCCCCGCAATGTCAGTCGCGGATGGAACAAGGTAACCCATAAATCTCCTTCCAGTGACAAATGGGAGACTGAAACACCGCTACTCTCTATACAGAAAGATCTACTGTCTAGGAGTCAATCATGTACACCCGCACAGCCACGGTGGCCGCCAGCGTTGGACTGCACGCGCGTCCCGCCGCTGCCTTTGTGAGAGCCGTCAACAAGACAGGCCTGCCCATCATGCTATCGCGTCCGGGGACTGCTCCAGTTGACGCCCGCTCTCTATTGGCTGTCATGACCGCGGACTTCGACCACGGCGCCGAAGTGGAGATTACAGTCGCGGCCGACTGCATAGCCTCCCAGCATGAAGTGGAAGCCGGCATAGATGAACTTGCCGAGCTCCTGCATTCCCCGCTCCTGGACCGCTAGCCGTCGTTGTCGATTAAGTTGGCGACACGCGGCTGTTGGGTGTTGTTCCGGTGTGGGAGTTGAAGCGTTTCGCGTTTTAGTGCCTGAGCCGTGGGTCAGGGGCTTGGGTGCGTTCCGTTCGGATACACGAGAGCCTATCCACCACCGGCCAGGGACCCACCGCCGCCAACAGGGAGCGGCCCCGACTTGGGGAAGTCCTGACAGACTGCCCAGGCGCGGACAGCGGCCCCGGCTTCCCAGGATGCAGGAGGCACCCTGGGCCTCCATTCACTGGGCAGGAATGCCCACGCCTGTTCAAATTGCCGGGCTTTTCGGCGTAGGCCGATGCACCTTCTGCCCGGCCTTCAAACGGGCCGGTGGGACCGCCACATAAATGTACAAAACTACTCCTCAAAGAGTTGCAACAGGAACGTCCTTCGCGTGAATTTCCGTGGAGATCTTCCCCGGACACCATTGCCACCGTCAGAACAAGCCACAGCCTCCGGTCAAGTCAAACTTGTAAATGACCCAGGGCTGTTGACGGGCGGTTTCGCCGACGTGGCCGAAGCTGCGTACACAGGCGACATCCGCCACCGCGGCACGGCGACCCGACGCACAGGCGGAACCCTTGGCCGCACCGCCCCTTGACGGCAGCCCAGCGCAGCAGCACAAGGACCGGGCCCAATGGACCGCCCAGCTCCCCCGCGGCAAGTGCCGGACCCTGCAAAGGCCGTTGGGCACCTGTATACGCAGGCTGGCGCCAGCAAGCCAGCAAGCCAGCAGGCAGGCAGGCAGGCAGGCAGGCAGGCAGGCAAGCAAGCAAATGATCGGCCCTGGACGGGCACCCGGAGCGGCTGCCCCACCAAGGCATCCCGCCCTAAGTTCCTGAGCAGATCCCCTGGCCTTGGACAGGGGCGGGCTCACCAAAGCGGCCGCAAGCGGCACTGCACGGGCCATCCCAAGCCCCGCCAGGGGATGTTGTCGCACCACAGTGTGCAGTGCCGGCCAGCCACCGCAGCGCCGCAGGCCAGCAAAAAGGAATTGCCCCCCGCTTGTACAAGCGGGGGGCAATTCCTTTTATCTCAGTATGTCTACGCGAACTACACGCTAGTGGGCGTGGTCTCCGCGGCTGTATTCATAGACCCAGCCGACCAAGGCAATGACGGCCAGGCCGGCACCGATGAACAGGACCCACCAGCCCACTGCCAAGCCCAGGAAGCCTGTTGCTGCGGCCAGGCCCAACATCAGCGGCCACCAGCTCCAGGGGCTGAAGTGCCCCTGTTCGCCGGACCCCTCATGAACCTCGGCATCGAGACGATCCTCGGGTCGGGGTCCAACACGCTTGCCGGTGAAGCTGAGGTAGATGCCGACCATCAGGCACAGCCCGGCCAGAAGGTACAGGGCCAGGAAGCCCACTTCCTCTGTCCAACCGGTCATGAACCCGTACACGGTGCCTACTGGAATGAAGAAGATGCCGGTGAGGCTGAACAGCATGGATTCAATCTTCACTTGTTGGCTCCCTTCGAGTCGGCTGCCACGGCAGGCACATAGTGCGGTGCAAGTTCCGGGTGGTGCAGATCCAAGGCAGGACGCTCGGAACGGATGCGCGGCAGGGACGTGAAGTTGTGCCGTGGCGGCGGGCAGGAGGTGGCCCACTCCAAGGAAGCACCAAAGCCCCAAGGATCATCGACCATCACCTTCTTGCCGCTGCGCCAGGTGATGTACACATTCCAGAACCAGGGAATCATGGAAGCGCCCAGCACGAAGGAGGAAATGGTGGAGAACTGGTTCATCCAGGTGAAATTATCCTCCACCAGGTAATCGGCGTAGCGACGCGGCATGCCCAATACGCCCAGCCAGTGCTGGATCAGGAAGGTGCCGTGGAAGCCAATGAACAACAGCCAGAAGTGGATCTTGCCCAGACGTTCGTTCAGCATCTTTCCAGTGAATTTGGGCCACCAGAAGTAGAAGCCGGCGAACATTGCAAACACCACAGTGCCGAAGACCACGTAGTGGAAGTGGGCCACGACGAAGTAGGTGTCGGATACGTGGAAGTCCAGCGGCGGCGAGGCCAGGATGATGCCCGTGAGACCACCAAACAGGAAGGTGATGATGAAGCCCAGGCTCCAGAGCATGGGGGTTTCAAAGGTCAGCGAGCCGCGCCACATGGTGCCAATCCAGTTGAAGAATTTCACGCCCGTGGGCACCGCGATCAACATGGTCATGAAGGAGAAGAATGGCAGCAGGACCTGGCCGGTGACATACATGTGGTGGGCCCACACCGTCACGGACAAAGCTGCAATGGCAATGGTCGCAAAGACCAGACCCTTGTAGCCGAAGATCGGCTTGCGGCTGAACACCGGGAAGATCTCAGAGACAATGCCGAAGAACGGCAGGGCAATGATGTATACCTCCGGGTGGCCGAAGAACCAGAACAGATGCTGCCACAGCATGGCGCCACCGTATTCGGCGTCAAAGATGTGCGCCCCAAAGCGCCTGTCGGCACCGAGGGCAAACAAGGCACTGGCCAGCGGCGGGAACGCCATGAGGACCAGCATGGCAGTGATGAGGGTGTTCCAGGTGAAGATCGGCATGCGCCACATGGTCATGCCGGGCGCACGGAGGCAGATGATGGTGGTGATGAAGTTCACTGCACCCAGGATGGTGCCGAAGCCCGACAGTGCCAGACCAAAGACCCACAGGTCGCCACCAATGCCGGGGCTGAAGGTGGTGTTTGACAGGGGTGCGTAAGCAAACCAGCCAAAGGCTGCCGCTCCCTGCGGGGTGATGAAGCCCGACACCGCAATGGTGCTGCCAAAGAGGAAGAACCAGAAAGCCAAGGCATTCAGACGCGGGAAGGCAACGTCGGGTGCGCCAATTTGCAGGGGCATGATGACATTGGCAAAACCGGAGAACAGGGGCGTTGCAAACATCAGCAGCATAATGGTGCCGTGCATGGTGAACAGCTGGTTGTACTGATCCTTGGTCTGCAGAATCTGCATCCCGGGCTCAAACAACTCCGCGCGAATGACCAGCGCCATCACGCCTGCCAGGCAGAAGAAAATAAACGACGCAATCAGATACATGTAGCCGATGGTCTTGTGGTCGGTTGATGTGATCCAGTTGACGACTATGCGTCCCTTGGACACGGGAACCACCCTAGGTGCGGCCGAAGTAACTCCGGTCGCCGAGTACTCGAGTGTAGACACTTTCCTCTTCCCCCCTACTTCTCTTGCGCAGTGTTACCTGCGTTGGGATTGCGGTCGTATTCCTGGCCCACCGAGCCGGTCTGGCCCTTCGCCTTCAACGATGCCAAATGGGCGTCGAACTCGGCCTGCGAGACCACCTTGACGTTGAAGAGCATCTCGGAGTGGTATTCACCGCAAAGCTCGGCGCACTTGCCGTCGTACATTCCCTCGACCTGGGGGGTGAGGTTCATATAGTTGGTCCGTCCCGGCAGCATGTCCTTTTTATCCAGGAATGCCGGCACCCAGAAGGAGTGGATGACGTCGCGGGCGTTGAGCTGGAGTTCAACGGTGCGGTTCACAGGCAGGTAGAGGGTGGGAAGCGTCGTCTTGTCGAAGGCCTCCCCCGTCAGATTCGCCTGCACGCCAATGTCAAAGACGGCTTCCTCAACGTCATTGCCTTCAAGGTAGTTGAAGTCCCACGACCACTGCTTGGCGCGCACATCAATGGTGACGTCCGGATCGTCCACCCGGGCGTTGATTGATTCCTGTTCCTGGTCGGTGAAATAAAAGAACACCAATACCATGAACAGCGGCACCAGCACATAAAAAATCTCCAACGGGAGGTTGTAGCTGGTCTGACGCGGGAACCCGGTGGCGCCCTTGCGTCGACGGTAGGCAATGACACACCAGATGAGCAGGCCCCAGGTGATGAGCCCGATGGCCAGGACCGTGATCCAGCTATTGACCCAGAGGTCAATGATGCCGGCGGTGTGGTTGGTGGTGTCACGCTCGGCTGGCAACCAGCCGTTCTTATTCTCTGCCGTACATCCTGACAAAGCTAACGCTCCGGCAATCGCCAATCCTGCTGTGGGGATGACTTTTGCGCGTCGGCTGCCGGTTCGGTCCTGCGAACTCACAGACGGCCCTTCCTCTTGTTGCTTTGCTCTGCAGCGGTTAGGCACTGCTGGAGCCAAATGGGTTTTACTACTCGATGTAGAGCTTACCGCTATGGCACGCAAAAAGCGTACTGAGCCCTCCGTGCGTCGAACGATCGCAAAGAAAGCCTTGCCACTGCCCCGTTGGCGGCGGGGCGGGGACGTTAGTGGAAGGAATCTCCGCAGGCGCAGGAACCACCGGCGTTGGGGTTGTCAATGGTGAAGCCCTGCTTTGAAATGGTGTCTTCAAAGTCGATGCTGGCGCCATCGAGGTAGGGAACGCTCATTTTGTCAATGACAACTTCGACGCCGTCAAAATCACGCACGGCGTCGCCGTCGAGCATGCGCTCGTCGAAGTAGAGCTGGTAAATGAGTCCCGAGCAGCCGCCGGGCTGGACAGCCACGCGCAGCCGCAGGTCGGTGCGGCCCTCCTGCTCCAGCAGGCTGCGGACCTTGCCGGCGGCGACGTCGCTGATGAGCACGCCGTGTGCGGGCAGCTCCGAGCCGGCGACGGCGGTAGCTGCGGATTCTTCGTGGACATTTGCAGTCATGGCATTTCCTTACGTAGGTACATCTACATGCTACGTCGCGCCCAATGCACGACGCTAACTTATCTCAACCCGCAGAACCTTCCTTGTGTTCCCGCAGCCCGCCTGCAGGCGCCTGTTCCTGGTCCGGCCCTGCCTGCGCTTCCCGGGCTGGTGCGTGCGCGGCCGCCGGGTCCAGGGCGCCGTTGTTGATGGCTGCCAGCAACAGCGCCTGGGCCGTGACCGCATGCTGGAAGTCGCCCAGGTGCAGGGACTCGTTGGCGCTGTGGGCACGGGAGTCAGGGTCCTCCACGCCGGTGACCAGGATTTGGGCATCCGGGTAGGTCTCCTTCAATTCCGCAATGAAGGGAATGGAGCCTCCCATGCCCGTTTCCACGGCGGGAACGCCCCAGGCCTGCCCCAGCGCCCAGAGGGCGGCCTGGGCGGCCGGGGCGGTGGTGTCGGTGGCAAAGGCCTGGCCTGCCTCCCCGGGGGTGAAGACTGCATGGGCACCAAAGGGGACATGTTTTTTCACATGCTCGGCCAGGGCCGCCATGGCTTCCTGGGGGTCCTGTCCAGGTGCCAGGCGCAGACTTATTTTTGCCCGGGCGGCAGGCAGCAGGGTATTTGAGCTCATGTCCACGCTGGGAATGTCCATGCCAATCACCGACAGGGCCGGCTGCGTCCACAGTCTGGAAGTGATGGAGCCGGTGCCAGCCAGCTGCACCCCCTCCAGCACTGCCGCATCGGCACGGAAATCGGCCTCCGCGTAGTCCAGCGGGCTTTCAGGGCCACGGTGCAGGCCGGCCACGGCCACCGAGCCCTGCCCGTCATGCAAGGTGGCAATGAGCCGGGCCAGGATGGTGGGGGCGTCCAGCAGCGGCCCGCCGAACATGCCCGAGTGCACGGCATGTTCGGCGACCCGCACTTCAATGGTCCCGTCCACCAGCCCCCGCAGGCTCGTGGTCAAAGCCGGGATGCCCACGCGCCAATTGGCGGAGTCGGCCACCACAATCACGTCCCCGGCCAACAGGGCGCGGTGTTCACGCAGGAAGGCACCAAAGGTGGGCGAGCCGGCCTCCTCCTCCCCCTCAATGAAGAAGGTGACCCCAATGCCGAAGCGCTCCCCCAGGGTTTTGGTGACGGCACGGAAAGAGGCCAGGTGCGCCATGATTCCGGCCTTGTCGTCGGCGGCACCCCGGCCGTACAAACGCCCGTTGCGTTCCACGGCTGTGAACGGCTCACTGTTCCACAGCGCTCCGTCCCCGGGCGGCTGGACGTCGTGGTGGGCGTACAGCACCACTGTCGGCCGGCCCGGCGCGGCTGCCTTCCGTGCCACCACGGCAGGTCCGCCCCAGCCGCCGTCGGGGTGGGGCACCCGCAGTATTTGCACGTCGTCGACGCCACTGGCACGGATGAGTCCCGCAACGGCTTCGGCGCTGCGGTCCAGCGGCGCCGGATCAAAGGCCTCCCAGGCAATGCCGGGAATGGCCACAAGCTCCTTCAGTTCCGCCACTGTGGAGGCGAAGTCCGCTGCGACGCTTTCACGCAGCTTGTGGCCGGGTATGCCGGCCAGGGGGGGCGACGGGGCAAAAGGCGTTCCGGTCGGGCCGGGTTCTTGGGATCCAAGGGTAGTCATGGCATTTAGACTACCGCTGCGGCATTGGCGCCGGGTGTGCGGTGCCGCTTCGGGTTCAGGGTATTCTAGACGGGTGTTTGGACGTAAGAAAGATCAAGCCCCCGACCTGCAGGTAACGCCTGTTTCCGACGAGACGTCGATGCGGCTGCGGGACCCGCAGTCGGCCAAGGGTGTGCCCACACCCTCGCGCAGGGCGCAGGAAGAGGCACGCAAGCGCCCCCTGGTGCCCAATGACCGGGGCGCCGCGAAGGTGGCGGCGCGGGATGCGCGCCGGGAAGAGCAGATGCGCATGCGCCGTGCCCTGGACACCGGCGAGGAACGCTTCCTGCCGCTGCGGGACAAGGGCCCGCAAAAGCGATTTGTGCGTGACTACGTGGACGCGCGCTTCAGCCTGGGCGAATTCGTCATGTTCGCGGCCATCGCCATTGTGGTGCTGACACTGTTCATTCCCGTGCGCAACGCCGACGGGACCTCCAATAACTCCCAGCTGATCATCTTTGCCCTGTTCTGGGTCATGATTGCCCTGGTGGGCGTGGACGTGTGGATTATGGGCAGGAAGCTCAAACGCCTGGTCGCGGCCAAGTTTGGTTCCGTCGATGCCGGTGTCATTTGGTACGCCAGCATGCGCGCCCTGCAGTTCCGCCGGCTGCGCCTGCCCAAGCCCATGGTCCGCCGCGGCGAATGGCCTTCCTAGCAGCAGGCCAGCGGCCAGGCACCGGAGTGGATTGAACTGAACCACAACGTTGCGCGCCGGGTCCTTCCTTAGGGAAGGGCCCGGCGTTTTGCTTGGCCCGGGGCGTTGCGCCAGCCGCTAGGGTGAAACCATGGACTATAGATACCTTGGCCGTTCAGGCCTGAAAGTCACTGAAATCACCTACGGCAACTGGCTCACCCATGGCTCCCAGGTGGAAAACGACGTCGCCAAGGCATGCGTGCGTGCGGCGCTGGACGCCGGCATCACCACCTTTGACACCGCTGACGCATACGCCAACGGTGCGGCCGAAGAGGTGCTGGGCGCCGCCTTGGCCGGCGAACGCCGCGAGTCCCTGGAAGTGTTCACCAAGGTGTACTGGCCCGTGGGCCCCAAGGGCCCCAATGACACCGGATTGTCCCGCAAGCACATCATGGAGGGCATCAACAACTCCCTGCGCCGGCTGGACATGGACTACGTGGATTTGTACCAGGCCCACCGCTTTGACTACGAAACGCCGCTGGAGGAGACCATTGCCGCCTTTGGCGACGTGGTGCGTGCAGGCAAGGCCCTGTACATTGGCGTCTCCGAATGGAATGCCCAGCAATTGCGTGCGGGCCAGGCCTTGGCCCGCGAGGCAGGCTTCGCCCTGGTGTCCAACCAGCCGCAGTATTCGGCGTTGTGGCGCGTCATTGAACCAGAGGTCATCCCGGCAGCCATTGAGCTGGGCATGTCCCAGGTGGTGTGGTCGCCCATGGCCCAGGGCGTACTGAGCGGAAAGTATTTGCCCGGTGCCGCGCTGCCGGCCGGTTCCCGGGCAACGGATGAGCATGGTGGCGCCAACACCATCAAGGCCTTTTTGAACGACGACATTCTGCGCAATGTGCAAAAACTGCGTCCCATTGCCGACGAACTGGGCTTGAGCATGCCCCAGCTTGCGGTGGCCTGGGTGCTGCAAAACGACAATGTGGCCACCGCCCTGGTGGGGGCCTCACGTCCGGAACAGGTGGCGGAAAACGTCAAGGCCTCGGGCGTGAAGATCCCGGCGGAGCTCATGGCAGCCATTGATACGGCCCTGGCCCCGTCCGTCGTCAACGACCCCGCCAAGACGCTCAGCCCGCCCACGCGCGTGGCATAGCTTTTTCACGCCCCCGGTGCCGGGGGCAACTTGTGGGGGCGTCTGTAGTGCGGGCTCCACCTCCGGCGGCGCCGCGGCGGTTCTACCGGCGCAGCGCCGCCAGTTCCCTGTTGATGCGGGCGGCCCAGAAGGGCCCTTCATACAGGAACGCGGTGTAGCCCTGCACCAGTGCGGCGCCGGCGTCCAAGCGTTCCTGCACCTCGGCGGCGGTCTCCACCCCGCCCACCGAGACCAGGGCCAGCCGGTCGCCCACAATGGCCTTCAGCTGTCGCAAAACCGCCAGCGAGCGGGCCTTCAGGGGTGCCCCCGACAAGCCCCCGGCACCTTTTTCGGCCACTTCGGACTCGGGCGTGGAAAGCCCCTGCCGGCCGATGGTGGTGTTGGTGCAGATGATTCCGTCCAGCTTGAGCTCCAGGGCCAGCTCCGCCACCTGGGCAAGGTCTTCATCGGCCAAATCGGGGGCTATCTTCACCAGCAGCGGCACGTGCCGTCCGGCGGCGTCGTTGGCGGCCTGCCGGACTCCCGTGAGCAGCGGACGCAGTGTCTGGACGTCCTGGAGCAGGCGCAGTCCGGGAGTGTTGGGCGAGCTGACGTTCACCACGAGGTAATCGGCCGACGGCGCCAGGGTGCGGGCGCTGAGGAGGTAGTCGCCGAGCGCATCGTCAAGCTCCACGCTCTTGGTCTTGCCAATGTTCACGCCCACCACGGGGCGCACGGTTGCATAATTTTTGGCCAGTGCGGCCAGCGCCTGCACCAGGCGCGGTGCCACTGCTGCCGCACCGTCGTTATTGAAGCCCATCCGGTTGACCACTGCCCGGTCCTGGACCAGGCGGAACAGCCGCGGCGCCGGATTCCCCGGCTGCGCCGCACCGGTGATGGTGCCCACCTCAACATGGCCGAAGCCGAGGTTGGCCAGGGCTGCTATGCCCGTGCCCTCCTTGTCAAAGCCCGCCGCCAAGCCAAAGGGTGTGGGGAAGGTCAGGCCCAGGGCCTGGGTTTGAAGCGATGCGGGGGGCGCGAACAGCCGCCGCAACACTGCGCCGGCACCCACAGTGTGAATGAGCTTAATCAAGGTGAAACCGATCTTGTGCGCCCGTTCGGCGTCCATCCAGGAGAAACAGAGCCGGAAAACTGTGGGGTAGATTCGCATGAACCTAGTTTTGCGGTTCCCCGGCCCAACTGCAAAACGGGGCGTGGCACACCGGCTGCAAAAAGTCCGGCGGCCGGGTCCTCTGGCGCCGCGGTGGCGGGAAACGCGCTAGCATTGCCTGATGAAATCCACCGGACCAGCCGCTGGCGTGGGCGCGTGAGCCAGACGTCCCCACAGTGGGGACCGGACATTCTGGGCCCGGACTACCAAGCCTTGGTCTTGACCGTGCCGGCACGGCCGGGCCCAGGTGCCCAGAACGGCCCCGTCCCCGAAGGCAGCTGGCGGGCCACACTGGTGCGGCACCGCCGGCAGCGGCCGGCCCAGAATCAGCCTTCCCCGGCGCAGCCGACAGCCGCACCGGCGCAGCGTGCGCCGGTGCTTTTTATCCATGGCTGGAGCGACTACTTCTACAACACGGGCCTGGCGGAGTTCTTTACCGGGCTCGGCCATCCCTTTTATGCCCTGGACCTGCATAACCACGGCCGGAGCCTGCAGTCCCTGGAACTGGGCGGCTACGTTGCGGACCTGGCGGACTATTATGACGAAATCCTGGCAGCCCAGGCAGTCATTGCCCGCGAACACGGCGCACCGGAGCCCGCGGACGTCCCCATCATCTTGGCCGGCCACTCCACCGGCGGTCTGATTGCGGCGCTGTGGAGCAAACGTTTCCCGCACCTGGTCAGCCAGCTGATCCTCAACAGCCCCTGGCTGGAGATGCAGGGCGGCGCCGCCATCCGGCGTGCCGCCGCGCCCCTGGTCCATTTTGCCGATCTCCGCCCGTTGATGCGCATGCGTGTCCCGGAGCGCTCCTTTTATTGGCGGGGCATCAGCGACGAGGCTCTGGGGGAATGGCCGGTGGACCAGGGCATGCGCCCGCCGCGTGCCTTCCCGGTCCGGGCCGGATGGATGAAGGCCATCCTGGCCGCCCAGCAGGAAGTGGCTGCCGGACTGGCTTTGCCGATGCCCGTTTTGGTGCTGCTCTCCACCAAAAGCATGCTGGGACCGGTGTGGAGCGACCACATGCTGCGCGCCGATGTGGTGCTCGATGTCCGTTCCCTGGCGCTGCGGACCCTGTCACTGGGCAACAGTGTGACATTGGAACGCATTGACGGGGCCCTGCACGAGGTCTTTCTCTCCCGCGGGCCCGTCCGTGCGGAGGCGTATCTGCGGTTGGCACGCTGGCTGCGCGGCTACGCCCCCTGACCTTTGCCGGCGGCGTCCACCGCTGCGCCGTAGCGGCGGTCGCGGCGGGCGTACTCGTCCACCGCCGACCACAGGGTGCGCCGGTCCACATCGGGCCACATGGTGTTCATAAAAACAAATTCGGCGTACGCCGACTGCCACAATAAAAAGTTCGAAAGCCGCTGCTCGCCACTGGAGCGCAGGAACAGGTCGACGTCGGGAATGTCGGGCTGGTAAAGGTACTTTTGCAGCGTTTTTTCCGTCACCGCCCGGGGCTTGAGCCGGCCGGCGGCGACGTCGGCCGCCAGGGCGGAGACGGCGTCGGCAATTTCAGCCCGGCCCCCGTAGTTCACGCACATGTTCAAGGTGATGGTGTCATTGTCCCTGGTGTGCTCCTCCGCGGCCTCCAATTCCTTAATGACCGATCCCCACAGCCGGGGCTTGCGGCCGGACCAGCGGATCCGCACGCCCCAGGCGTCCAGCTGGTCCCGCTGCCGCCGGAGCACGTCCTTGTTGAAGCCCATGAGGAAACGGATTTCCTCCGGTGAACGTTTCCAGTTTTCCGTGGAGAACGCGTAGACGCTCACATGCTTGATGCCCAGCTCCAGGGCGCCGGCCATGACGTCCAAAAGTGCCGGCTCACCCGCCTTGTGGCCCTCAATGCGCGGCAGCCCGCGTTCATTGGCCCAGCGGCCGTTGCCATCCATGACAATGGCCACGTGCGCCGGGATGAGCGCGGCGGGGATTTGCGGCTTGGCCGCGCCGGAGGCATGCGGCCAGGGCGCCACGACGGGGGGCTTGCTGCTGCTCCTGCTGCTGTTTTGGTGAACCTTGGATTGGCCTGCCATTGCTTTTTTACACACGCTCCACGAGTTTGAGGGAACGCACTGTGCGTTCCAGGTGCCACTGCACATATCCTGCCACGAGGCCGGCCGCTTCGCGCCGATGGAGGCCGTGGGAGGCGTCGGCTCCCGCCCAATTGCCGCTGAGCAGCTGCGCCAGCAGGCTCATGGTTTCCGGCGCCGGCGCCGGTGATCCCGGCGGCCGGCAGTTGGGGCAGACGGCACCGCCCAGGGCGGTGCTGAACGCCGCATGCGGTCCGGGCTCGCCGCAGCGGGCGCATTCGGAAAAACTGGGGGCCCAGCCGGCAATGGACACTGCGCGCAAAAGGTAGGAGTCAAGAATGAGTCCGGGGGCGTGCGCACCCCGGCTCAGCGCGGCCAGCGCACCAATGAGCAGCATGTAGTGGGAGCTGGAGGTTTCCCCGTCAATGTCGGTGAGCCGCTCGGCCGTCTCCGACATGGCTGCCGCCACCACATAACTGTCATAGTCGGCGGCAATGGCGTCCCCGTAACTGGCCTTGGCCACGGCTTGGGTCACAATGTCCAGGGTGCGGCCCTTGACCAGCTGCAGATCGGCCACCATGAAGGGTTCCAGCCGGGCCCCAAATTTACTGCTGGTCCGCCGCACCCCCTTGGCCACGGCACGCAGCTGGCCGTGGCGGTGGGTCAACAGCGTAATGATCCTGTCGGCTTCGCCCAGCTTATGGGTGCGCAGGACCACGGCGTCATCGCGATAGGTGCGGAAGGCATGATTGGACACCCCTCCATTGTTTCACCTTTAGCGCCGGCGCACCTCCCTGCGCCGCTGTCGAATGCACAACACCCCGGCGCGGACGCCGGGGTGCTGTGGGTTTTGGCGGCGGCTCAGTTTCCCTGCGCGTCCCGAATGGCGCGGTTGACGGCCGAGATCACGGCCTTCAGGGAGGAGGTGGCGGTATTGGCATCAATGCCTACACCCCACAGCACCCGCTCCCCCACCGCACATTCCACAAAGGCCGCTGCCCGGGCATTGCCACCTTCGGACAAGGCATGCTCGGTGTAGTCCAGCACCCGCACGTCGACACCGTCGCGGGAGAGTATGTCCAGCAGAGCCGCAATCGGGCCGTTGCCGGTGCCGGTGCGGCTGGTGATTTGGCCGTCAACCTTGATGTTGGCGCTCAATGTCACCACGCCGTCCTCATTGGCGGAGGTGGTGAATGAACCAATGCGGTAGCGGCCCCACTGCTGTTCCTCCTGCGCTGCCGGCAGGTATTCATCCTGGAAGACCGTCCACAGTTCCGCGGCGCTGACCTCCCCGCCCACGGTGTCGGTGCGGCGTTGGATCACACCGGAAAATTCAATTTGGGCCCGGCGGGGCAGATCCAGATTGTGTTCGCTCTTGAGCAGGTACGCCACGCCGCCCTTGCCGGACTGGGAATTGACCCTGATGACGGCCTCGTAGCTGCGGCCCAGGTCCTTGGGGTCCACGGGCAGGTAGGGAACGGCCCAGGTGTGCTGGTCCAGGGCCACGCCGGCCGAAGCGGCGTCGGCCTCCATGGCCTCGAAACCCTTCTTGATGGCGTCCTGGTGTGAACCGGAGAAGGCGGTGAACACCAGGTCCCCGCCATAGGGGGACCGTTCCGGAACGGGCAGCTGGTTGCAGTACTCCACCGTGCGGCGGATCTCGTCAATGTTGGAGAAGTCCAGCATGGGGTCCACGCCCTGGGTGAAGAGGTTCAGACCCAGGGTGACCAAATCGACGTTGCCGGTGCGCTCACCGTTGCCGAACAGGCACCCTTCAATCCTGTCCGCACCCGCCAGGTATCCCAGTTCAGCGGCGGCAACCCCTGTGCCCCTGTCATTGTGCGGGTGCAGGGAGAGCAAAATGCCCTCGCGCGGGTGCAGGTTCCGGCTCATCCACTCAATTGAGTCGGCATACACATTGGGGGTGGCCATTTCCACGGTCGCCGGCAGGTTGATGATGACCTGGCGTTCGGCGGTGGCCTCAAAGATTTCAGCAATGGCGTTGCACACGCGCAGCGCGTACTCGGGCTCGGTGCCGGTGAAGGACTCCGGGGAGTATTCGTACGTGATGAGCGTGTCGGGCAGCGACTCCTCATATTTTTTGCACAGGCGCGCCCCCTGCAGGGCAATGTCCAGGATGCCGTCCTCATCCTGGTTGAACACCACCCGGCGCTGGAGCACGGAGGTGGAGTTGTACAGGTGCACAATGGCCGTCTTGGCGCCCACCAGGGACTCATAGGTGCGCTCGATCAAGTGCTCACGGGCCTGCGTCAGCACCTGGATGGTGACGTCATCGGGAATGTGTCCGCCCTCAATGAGTTGGCGGACAAAATCAAAGTCGGTTTGCGAGGCTGAAGGGAAGCCAACCTCAATTTCCTTAAAGCCCATCTTGACCAGCAGCTGAAACATCTTCAACTTCCGGGCCGGGCTCATGGGATCGATCAGCGCCTGGTTCCCGTCACGCAGGTCCACCGCACACCAGCGCGGGGCTGCGGTGATGACCTTGTCCGGCCAGGTGCGGTCAGGCAGCTCGACGGTGATTTGGTCACGGAAGGGGATGTAGCGGTGAACGGGCATTCCGGAGGTTTTTTGTGCATTTCGCATTGCAGATGACCTTAATGGTTGTCAACGGGGGGAGGCCGGCCGGGCAACACAAACACCGCAGCGAGGGTGGCCATCTCCACGTCGACCATGTCAACGGGTCAAGGCCTCGCCGCGGCAGCTAAGAAGAAGCATTCCAGTGCGCACGTTTTTTACCCTAACACGGCACGTAGGATGATGATGAACCATCCCACCGCCCGGTGCGCACCGGCGGCTGGGTACGCGATCTGAGAAGGGGAAGCGATTCATTTGAGGCAGTCCGGCATCAATTTGGCCAATATAGACCCAAGCATCAGGGCGCAGGATGATCTTTACCGCCATGTCAACGGCAGCTGGCTGGCAGCGGAGACCATCCCCGAGGACCGCGCCGTGACAGGTTCCTTCATCACCTTGCGCGATGACGCCGAAGTTGCCGTCCGTGCCATTGTCGAGGCGGCCAGGGCAGGGACAGGCGGCGGCACGAACCCTGAACTGCAGGCCAAAATTGGTGCCCTCTATGCCGACTTCATGGATGAGGAGGCCATTGAGGCCGCGGGCGCCCAGCCACTGGCGGGCAAGCTTGCCGCCATTGAGCGCAGCGAGGGCATCACTGCACTGGTGCGGCTCATGGGTGAACTGGACAAGGAGGGCGCCAGCACCCTTTTTGGCGCCTACGTCAACAACGACGCCGGCAATCCGGACCGTGCCCTGCTCCACCTTTTCCAGGGCGG
Source organism: Specibacter sp. NPDC057265 (assembly GCF_042668835.1). Taxonomy (NCBI): domain Bacteria; kingdom Bacillati; phylum Actinomycetota; class Actinomycetes; order Micrococcales; family Micrococcaceae; genus Specibacter; species Specibacter sp. NPDC057265. Next base: position 17,407 of record NZ_JBHUYE010000026.1, on the reverse strand, counting down.
CCTGGGCCTGCCGGACGAATCCTATTACCGCCTGGACAAGTTCGCCGCCATCCGCGCCGCCTACACCAAACATGTGCAGACCATGCTGGAGTTGGCGCAGGTGCCCGATGCGCATGCCAAGGCCGGACGCATCATGGAGCTGGAGACCCAGATCGCGGCAACGCACCTGGACAAGGTCTCCCTGCGGGATCCACAGCAGACCTACAACCTCATGGGCGTCAATGAGCTCCTTGAGCTGGCGCCTGCGGTGGAGCACTGGCTCGATGCCCTCGGCGTCAACGCCGCCCAGCGTGCCGAGATGGTGGTGGCCACCCCCGGCTTCTTTGCCGGGCAGCGGGAACTGCTGGCCGCTGACCGCCTTGCCGACTGGAAGGCCTGGCTGGCCATGCGCACCATCTCCAGCTTCGCCCCGTACCTGTCGGCGGACTTTGTGGCGGCCAACTTTGCCTTCCACGGCACCACGCTCAGTGGCACGCCCGTGATGAGGGAGCGCTGGAAACGCGGCGTGGCCCTGGTGGAAGGGATGTTGGGGGAAGCTCTGGGCGAGTTGTATGTGGCCGCGCACTTCCCACAGTCCCACAAGGCGCACATGGAGGCGCTCGTGGCCAAGCTCATTGCTGCGTACCGCTCCAGCATTGACCAACTGACGTGGATGGGCGCTGAAACCAAGGCGCGGGCGCAGGAAAAGCTGGCGGCCTTCACCCCCAAGATCGGCTACCCCGCCAGCTGGCGGGACTATTCAACCCTGGCCATTGTGCCCGGGGAACTGCTGGGCAACATTGCCCGCGGCAACGCCTTTGAACTGGCCCGGCAACTGGCGAAGATTGGTGCGCCCATTGACCGGCAGGAGTGGCTCATGACCCCCCAGACGGTCAACGCCTACTACAACCCGTCAATGAATGAAATAGTGTTCCCGGCAGCCATTCTGCAGCCGCCCTTTTTCGACGCCGGGGCCGACGACGCCGCCAACTATGGCGGCATTGGCGCTGTCATCGGCCATGAGATCGGTCATGGATTCGACGATCAAGGCTCCCAATTCGACGGCAGCGGCGCGCTGCGCAATTGGTGGACCGATGCTGACCGGGCAGCCTTTGAGGCCTTGACCGCCAAGCTCGTGGACCAGTACAACGCGCTCTCCCCCGACGCTGCCCCCGGTGAGTTTGTCAATGGGGAGCTGACCCTGGGCGAGAACATTGGGGACCTGGGCGGGCTGGCGATTGCCTACAAGGCCTACCTGCTGACCCTCAACGGTGCGCAGCCGCCAGTCATTGACGGTCTCACCGGCGCCCAACGCTTCTTTTACTCCTGGGCGGAATGCTGGCGCACCAAAATCCGGCCTGCGGAGGCCGTGCGGCGGCTGAGCATTGATCCGCACTCCCCGGCCGAACACCGCTGCAATGCGGTGGTGAGCAATTTGGATGCCTTCCATGACGCTTTTTCCACCACGGCCGCGGACAGCATGTGGCGTGAGCCCCAGGAGCGCGTGAGCATCTGGTAGGCCCGGCCGGGGAAGGACAACAGCGCGCAGCGGTGGTGTCCATCCCCGCCGCTGCGGCGCTGTCAGTCGTAGTAGGCGGGGTTGACCACCAGGCACTGCCCGGCTTCATCGGCGGTGCTGGCCACAATGTCCTCCGGTACGGTGATCTCCCCGTATTTGGTCCCGGAACCCCAGTCGCTGCCCACCAAAAGGTTCACTCCCGCAACGGCGGGGTCTTCCCGCACCGCGCTGGCGGGAATGCCGAACAGGGCGGCAATGTCTGCAGCCACATCCGCCATCCCGGGGCCGTGGGATATTTCGCTCACACCCTGGACGGGGACGTCTCCGGCCTGCCAGGAGTTGCTGTAGCCGTTGGCGGCCAGGGCTTGAAGCAGCTCAATGGAACGGCCCACCACGGCCGAGGCGTTGGTGACGGACACTGCCTGCAGCCCCTTGTCATAGGCCGGCGCCGGCACGGGCGGCGGCGTGGATTCGGGGGCGGGGGTGGTGGATTCCGTGGTGGCGTCTTCCCCGGGCGCCGGTGCCTCCGGGCTGGCCGGGGCGTCCGTTAGCGGTGTGTCGTTGCGCAGCGCGGCAAAGAACTGGCCGGCGTCGGGCTCCAGCAGCTGCACCCGGTTCGCATCCCCGGTGAAGGTGGTGGTGGGCACCGTCACAAAGGCCACATTGGCCAGGTTGATTTTGGCCAGGCGCGTGGCAATTTTTGTCATGGCGGGAATGTTGCCCAGGCCCTCATCAATGGTGAGGTTTTTGGTGACCACATCGGCGAGCGTGTACAGCTTGGGCAGGTTGGTCAGCGTTTCCTCGCTTTTGACCTTGCGCACCATGGACGCCAGGAAGAACTGCTGGGCCTTGATGCGTTCCAGGTCGGAGGCGTCGCCAAAGGCGTGGCGGGTGCGCAGGAACGCCAGCGCCTGCTCGCCCTGCACCAGGCTCTTGCCCTCGGGCAGCTTCAGCCAGGATCCATCGACGTCGTACATGGCGTGGTCAACGCAGACTTCCACGCCGCCCAGGGCGTTGGACAGTTCCTTCACGGCGGTGAAGTCGGCCAGCATGAAGTGATCGATCCTCAGCCCGGTGATGTCATTGATGGCCGAGACGGTGCAGCCGGGTCCGGCCTGCAGGGCCGCGTTGAGCTGGCCAAAGGCGGCACCTGGCACAACATCGCCATTTTCCGCGCTGCAGTCGGGAATGGGGACCATCAGGTCACGGGGAAAGCTGGTGACGGAGACGCGGCTGTTGTCCGCTGAAATGTCCATCAGCAGCATGACGTCGGAATTTCCCACTCCCCCGGAGTCTTCGCTGGTCCCATACTGGCTGTTTTCGCCGTCGCGGGTGTCGGTGCCCAGGATGAGGATCTGCAGGGAGCCGGTGTCCTCCACGGACGCCTGGTCCGAGGACTTGTTCCCGATTCCCGCATTCAAGGGGGCCGTGGTGACATTGCTCTGCAGTTTGATGAACAGCACCGCGGCAGTCATCAGGCCCAGCACCAGCACAGCTGACATGGTCAAAGCTGTGATCCGCAGCCACAGGGGGGCCTTGGGGCGGGACTTGAAATGCCTTCCGACCGGCTCATCCCCCGCCGCGGGGCGGCGGCGGGGTGCGCGGGAACTGACAGCTGGCCCTGGTTCGGCGCGGCGTCGCCCCATCTGCAAACCTTTCGTAATGAACAATTTTCCTTGACGATCCTAGCGGCGAAGACTGGGAAGATCCCTCAAGCCACGCTCTGCCGGGCGGAACTGCGGGGAAAGCGCCGCCTTAAAACGCCCTAGAAACCGAGTTTGACCAGCTGTTTGGGGTCCCGTTGCCAGTCCTTGGCCACCTTGACGTGCAGGTCCAGGTATATTTTGGTGCCCAGCAGCGCCTCGATCCCCCTGCGGGCGTTGCTTCCCACCTCGCGCAGCCGGGCGCCGCCCTTGCCAATGATGATGGCTTTCTGCGAGGGGCGTTCCACATAGAGGTTCACCCGCACATCCAGCAGGGGGTTGTCCTCGCTGCGTCCCTCCCGGGGCACTATTTCCTCCACCACCACGGCCAGGGAGTGCGGCAGTTCATCACGCACCCCTTCCAGCGCGGCCTCGCGGATCAGCTCCGCCACCATGACGGCTTCGGGCTCGTCGGTCAGGTCGCCGTCGGGATACAGCGCCGGGGACAACGGCAGGTGCCGGGCCAGCACCTGGCCGAGGGTCTCCACCTGGAAATCCTCCACCGCGGACACCGGCACGACGTCGGCGAATCCCTCGGGCCCGTTGACCTCACGTCCCAGCGCCTCCACGGCGATCAGCTGATCGGTGACGGCCTGGCGGTCCACGGTGTCGGTCTTGGTGACAATGGCCACCAGCGGTTTGTTGCCCGCCTGGGCCAGCTGCGCGGCAATGTAGCGGTCACCGGGGCCGATTTTTTCATTTGCCGGCAGGCAGAAGCCAATGACGTCCACCTCCGAGAGGGTGTCGGCGACCAGGTCATTGAGGCGTTTGCCCAGGAGCGTGCGCGGCCTGTGCAGCCCCGGAGTGTCCACCAGCACCAGCTGGTACTCCTCGCGGTGGACGATCCCGCGGATGGTGTGGCGGGTGGTCTGGGGCTTGGCCGAGGTGATGGCCACTTTTTGACCCACGAGCGCGTTGGTCAGCGTTGACTTGCCGGCATTGGGACGGCCGGCGAGAACGGCAAAACCTGCCCGAAACCGATCACCCTTGTCCTGGATGATCCCCGGCTTGGCTTTTGACTTGCTCATGATTGCTCCTGTGCTGCGCTGTGGTGGGTCTTGTTGGGAGCTTCGACGGTTCCGTCGGCACTCGTGGTTGCTGTGTTGCTGCTTGGGTGTTCGGGGTTGCCAACTTCATTCTCTGGCGGTGCCGCCGCACTGGCAATGACATGGCTGACCCGGTTGCGGGACGCTTCCATCCGTTCCGCCTCAAGGACAAGGCCGGCCACTTCCACCCGGTCCCCAATGACGGGAATTTTGCCCAGGTGCTTGGCCAGGAAGCCGCCGACGGTGTCGACCTCGTCGTCGTCAAGGTCCTTGCCGAAAAGTTCCCCCAGGGCATCGACAGCCATGCGGGCCCGGATGCGGTACCTGTCACTGCCCAGGCTCTGCACCTCGGGGGAGACGGAATCGTATTCATCGGAGATTTCCCCCACAATCTCCTCGATCAGGTCCTCCAGGGTCACGAGCCCGGCAGTGCCGCCGTATTCGTCCACCACGATGGCCACGTGGGTGGATTCACCCTGCAATTCCTTCAGCAGGTCGGCCACGGGCTTTGACTCCGGCACGTAGCGCACCGGGCGGGCCAATTGGGGCACTGTGGGCGGAACTTCATCCGGGGCCAGGCGATGCAGGGTGGCCACCACATCCTTGAGATACAGGATGCCTTGAATGTGGTCGGCACTGCCGTCAATGACGGGTGCCCGGGAAAATCCGGTGGCCAAAAACGACTCCAGGGCCGCCTCCAGGGGCGCCAGGTGATCCACGCTCACAATGTCCGTCCGTGGCACCATGACGGAGCGGACCATGGTTTCACCCAGGTCAAAGACGCTGTGGATCAGCTCGGCCTCATTGTCCTCAAGCGTGTCCGAGTCGCTGGCCCTGTCAACGAACTCACGGAACTCCTCTTCACTGACAAAGCCGTCGTGGCCGGCAGGTGCACCCTTCGCCAGCGCCGATCCCAGCCGAATGAGCCACTGTGGGATGGGTCCCAGGGCGCGGCGCAGAAAATGCACCAGGGATGCTGTCCTGCCCACCAGGGCCACCGCATGCAGCCGTCCCAGCTGGCGCGGGGACACCCCCACCAGGATAAAACCCAGCAGGGCCATGACCACGGTGGCAAGGAGGCCGGCAAGCCATTCATTGCCCAGCAGGCCCATTAGGAAGATGGCGACGGCAACGGCCGCCGCCATCTCACACCACACCCGCAAAAAGCGCATGGCATTGAGGTGTTCCTGGGGCTGGTCCAAAATCCTGGCCAGCGAGCTTCCGCGCTCCTGAGCGGCAACAAGTTCCGCATCGTGGCGGGGAAAAAAACCCAGCGCGGATTCCACTGCGGCCAAAAAAGCTGCCAGGGCCGTGAAGGCAATCCCCATGGCCGGCAGCACCAGCGGCATCACTGCATTGTCTCCAAGGGGGCGTCCCTGCCCAGGAAGTCCGAAAGCAGTTGCCGTTGCAGGCCGAACATTTCAGCCTTTTCCTCCGGTTCGGCATGGTCGTAGCCGAGCAGATGCAGCATGGAGTGCGTTGTCAGCAGCAACAGCTCCTCCTCCACCGGGTGTCCGGCGGCCTGGGCCTGCTGTTCGGCCACCGCCGGGCACAACACAATGTCCCCCAGCAGTCCGGCGGCTGTTTGTGCGGTGGGGGTTCCGGGCCGCAGCTCATCCATGGGGAAGGACAGCACGTCGGTGGGACCGGGTTCATCCATCCACTCGAGGTGCAGTTTTTCCATGGTTTCCAGATCGGCCAGGATCACCGACACTTCCGTCTGGGGGTGCAGGAACATGGCGGCGAGAATGTGCCGGATGAGCCGGACCAACTCTTCGGCGCGCACCTCGACGCCGGATTCATTGTTGATCTCAATACTCATCGTGAGGTGCTTTCCTTGGCTCGCTTGGGGAGGGGTTGGGATTCATCCCATTGGTTGTAGGCGCTGACAATGGCGCCCACCAGGCGGTGGCGGACCACGTCCGTGGCATCGAGCAGGGCAAAGTGGATGTCCTGGACGTCTTCAAGGATGTCACGGACCACGCGCAGCCCGGAGCGGGTGCCCGTGGGCAGGTCCACCTGGGTGACGTCGCCGGTGACCACGATCTTGGAACCGAAACCCAGCCGGGTGAGAAACATCTTCATTTGCTCAGGGGTGGTGTTTTGCGCCTCGTCCAAGATGATGAAGGCATCATTGAGGGTCCGCCCGCGCATGTAGGCCAGCGGCGCCACCTCGATGGTGCCGGCAGCCATCAGGCGCGGAATCGTCTCCGGGTCCATCATGTCATGCAGGGCGTCGTAGAGCGGACGCAGGTAGGGATCAATCTTGTCATTGAGCGTTCCCGGCAGAAAACCCAGCCGTTCCCCCGCTTCAACTGCGGGCCGGGTCAGGATGATCCGGCTGACCTCCTTGCGCTGCAGCGCCTGCACTGCCTTGGCCATGGCCAGATACGTTTTTCCCGTTCCCGCCGGGCCAATGCCAAAAACCACCGTGTTGCGGTCAATGGCGTCGACGTAGTCCTTTTGGTTGGCCGTCTTGGGCCGGATGGTGCGCCCGCGGCTGGAGAGGATGTCGTGGCTGAGGATGTCCACCACCGAAACATCAGGCTGCTGCCGCAGCATCGTGGCCAGCTGCTCCCACACGGTGGCCGTCATGGGGGTCTGGCGCGCCACCATGGCGCGCGCCTCCTCCATCAGATGCATGATCCGGGGCACCACGGCCGTGGGGCCGGTGATGGTGAGAACATTGCCCCGGGCCAGGAAAACAACTCCGGGATAAAGGTTTTCCACTATGCGAAGGCCCTCGTCCTCGACCCCCAGCGCCGCCACCATCTGCTCGGTGGATCGGAAATGGACCACTTCCGTGCGCACGCCGTCGACGGAATGCGGGAACTGCCGGCCCGGCGCGTCCTTGGATGCAGGCCCCTGGTGTGCTGTTGTCTCTGTCATGTGCCCGGCCGTGGGGGCCGAATCGCTCCTTGATTAATAACTCCTGCGCTGTCCCTGCCAATTCTAATGCACAGCCCCTGCCGGTGGCTTTTTTTGCGCTACGCGCTGGGCGAAGCGGCCCCGCTCCCCCACGCCGAAGTGTTTCGATACGGTTTCAGTTCTGGATAAAAGGGGCTCCGGGCAGGTGGCGGGGACCGGCTTTGTGCCAAGCTGGTGTTCGTTCAACGGCTTGTGGGGAAGTTTCGAGGAACATTCAATGCATTTTTCAATTGCAGCGAGGCAATTGCACCCGGACCCACAAGAAAAGCGAGCCCCACATCCATGCCTGCCATCGAGCTGCCGCCCCCGAGGAACACCCGGGCCCTGGCCGGGGCTTCCTGGGGCCGACGCCGCACCAGCGCGGGCCCGGCCCTGGTGCACAGGCTGGCCCCGGCCGGATTGGCGCTGGCGCTGGCGCTCAGCGGCTGCACCGCCAAGGAGCCCCAACAGCCGGCGGCGACGATGCCCACCACACAGACCACGCCGCCAGCGGGCCTGGTCAGCAGCGCACCGTTGGAAACGGCCCGTTCCACGCAGACGCTTCCGGTCTACTGGCTGGGCCGCAATGACCAGGACGTGTTCCTTTACCGGGAGTTTTTCAGCGCGAAAACCACCGACGAACCGATGGTGGCCGCGTTGCGGACCATGATGGGCACCAGACCCCTGGATCCGGACTACTACTCCTTGTGGAATGCCCCCTCCCGCCTGGGCGTGTCCATCTCGGCCCAGAACGTGATCACGGTGGACGTCTCGGCTGACGCCTTTGGCCAGCAGGTTGACCAGGGCATTGCCGAACGCTCCATTGCACAGCTGGTGTACACCGCCACCGCGGCGGCGGCCATGGCCGGGCTGGTGGACAGCAATTCAACCCTGCAGGTGGCCATCCTGGTGGACGGCCATACCGGCTACAAGGCCTTTGGCCATGTGCCGCTGGACAAACCGCTCACGCGGGATCCGGCGCTGGTGGCGCCGGTCTGGATCATTGATCCTGCCGAGGGCCGCAATGTGGGTTCTCTGCCCCTTGCCGTGGAGGGCCAGGGGGTGTCGACGACGGGCACCCTCGCCTGGTCCCTGGCGCCCGTTGCCGGCGATCCGGCCGGGGGCGCCACCGTGGGGGCCAGCTACCTCGACGGCACCGTGTCACTGGCCAATGGACCGGGGCAGCTCGGCGGCTTTTCCTTTACGCTGCTGCCGCCGCCGGGCCGCTACGAACTGGCCGTGTACATCGATGACCCGGCCATGCCTGGCATCCGTCGGGGCCTGGACACCAAGATCGTGAACATCACCAAGCCCTGATGGGGCGGCGGCAGGCTGTCAGGGCCAGCGGCCCAGTTCCTGGTTGAGCACCACCACCGCGGCAGGACCCGCAGTGGAGGAACGCAGCACATGGTGGCCCAGCAGTGCCGTGCGGGCCCCCGCGGCGACAAATGCCGCCACCTCGGCCGGGCTGATGCCACCTTCGGGGCCCACCACCATGAGCACCTTGGCCGGACGCTCCGGCCGCTCCCGGGCGGAGCTCCAGGCGCGGGCCACCGCCGCCACGGGGTCTTTGGCCTCCTCGTGCAGGATCAAGGCCAAATCAGCGTCGGCAATGAGTTCACACACCCCTGCCGTGCCGGCCAGGGACCCCAGCTGCGGAATGGTGGCGCGGCGGGCCTGCTTCGCGGCGGCGGTGACAACCTGCCGCCATTTCTCCTGCCCCTTGAGCGCCTTGTCCAACTTCCAACGGACAATGGACCGTTCCGCCTGCCAGGGCACCACGGCATCAATGCCCAGCTCGGTGGCCATTTCAATGGCCAGCGCGTCACGGTCGCCCTTGGCCAGGGCCTGCACCAAGGTCAAGGTGGGCGTCGGAGCCGGCTCGTGCACGACCTGGTGCACCAGCACCGTCAGCACCCCGGGGGCCGCTTCAGCCACCGTGCAGCCCAGACGCAGCCCGGCGCCGTCGCAAAGGTCCACCGCCTCACCGGCGGAAAGCCGCTTCACGGTGGTGGCGTGCCGGCCTTCCGCGCCGGCCAGGGCAAAACGTTCCCCGGGCACCAGCGGGCCCAGCTCCGCGGCGGCTGCGTAGAAGACCGGATTGGACATGGTTTAGAGGTTGCCCAGCTTGTCGCGCAGACGGGCAAAGACGCCGCCGCTGGAGACCAGCCTGCCCTCGGTGAAGCCTTCGCCGCGCAGGGCCGCAAGCTGCTTCAACAGTGCCTCCTGCTCGGCGTCGACCTTGGTGGGGGTTTCCACATGGATGTGCACCTTCAAGTCCCCGCGGCCCGCGCCGCGCAGGTGTGTGACGCCCAGGTTGCGCAGGTTGACCACTTCACCGGACTGCGTGCCGGACTTGATGCTGATGGGCTGCTCGCCGTCGAAGGTGTCAAAGCTCAGTTCGGTGCCCAGCGCCGCAGCCGTCATGGGCACGCTGAGGGTGGCGTGCAGGTCATCGCCTTCGCGCATGAACTCGGGATCATTGGCGACCTTCATCTCCACGTAGAGGTCACCGGCGGGACCCCCGGCGGGGCCGGCTTCACCCTGTCCGCCGAGCTGGATGCGGGTGCCGGTGCTGACGCCGGCGGGGACCTTGATGGTCAGGCTGCGGCGGTTGCGCACCCGGCCCTCACCCATGCACTCGTTGCAGGGGTCCAGGATCATGGTGCCAAAGCCCTGGCAGGAGTTGCAGGTGGCCAAGGTCATGACATTGCCCAAAATGGACCGCATGGGGCGCTGGATCTGTCCGCTGCCGTGGCAGACGTCGCAGGTGGTGGGGTGCGTGCCGGGGCGGCAGCAGCCGCCGTCGCAGGTGGGGCAGGTGACGGCGGTGTCAATCTCCAGTTTCTTGTTGACGCCGAAAACGGCCTCCTTCAGTTCCACGCGGACCGTGATCAAGGCGTCCTGGCCGCGGCGGGTGCGCGAGGCCGGACCGCGGCCGCCGCCACCACCGCCGCCGCCACCGCCAAAGAAGGTTTCGAAGATGTCCTGGAAGGCGAAGCCGTCGGCTCCGCCACCGCCGCCGCCGCCGTTGCTGCTGCCGTTTTCATTCCCGGTGGTGTCGTAGACGCGGCGCTTCTGCGGGTCCGAAAGCACCTCGTAGGCGTGTGTGACGGCCTTGAACCGGTCCTGCGCATCGGGGGCGTCGTTGACGTCGGGGTGCAGCTTGCGGGCAAGCTTGCGGTAGGACTTCTTAATTTCCTCGGCGGTGGCGTCACGCGAGACGCCCAGGGTGTCGTAGTGGTTCAAAGTGCTGCTCTCTTTACATGGATGGGCGGCTGGTCAGCCGGCCAAAATTCTGGACAAGTATTGTGCCACTGCGCGCACGCTGGACATGGTGTTGGGATAGTCCATCCGCGTGGGTCCCACCACGCCGAGCTTGGCGCTCTCGCCGGGGCCGTAGGTGCTGGCGACCACCGATGCCTCGGCCAGGGAATGATGCGGGTTTTCCCGGCCAATGACCACTGCCATGCCCAGGGAGTCCTGCGCCATGGCTTCAAGCAGGCGCAACAGCACCACCTGCTCCTCCAAGGCGTCCAGGACCGGACCAATGCTCAGTGGAAAGTCGTGGTTGGAGCGGGCCAGATTGGCCGTGCCCGCCATGACAATCCTGTCATCCCTGGCATGCTGGGCCAGCGCAGCCAGGCCCTGCGCCAGACGCATTGCCGGGCCCTGCAGCACCGGGGGGACGGTTTCAAAGGTGGCCGCAGCCACCGCGGGGATCTTCGCCACCGCCAATCCGTTCAAGGCAGCCAGAAAGGTCTGCCGCAGACCGGCCAGGGCGTCGTCGTCAACGTCGGTGCCCGCGTCAATGACTGTCTGCTCCACCTTGCCGGAGGCCAAAATGAGCACCACCAGCACCTGCCGGGCGGCCAGGGAGACGAATTCTATGTGCCGCACGGTGGCCGTGGCCGAACGCGGGTACTGCACCACCGCCACCTGGTTGGTCAGCTGGGCCAGGGCCCGCACCGTGCGCTCGAGCACGTCGTCGAGGTTGGTGGAACCTTCCAGCAATACCGAGATGGCACGGCGTTCAGCCGCCGAGAGCGGCTTGACGCTGGAAAGCTGGTCGACAAAGAGCCGGTAGCCCTTGTCGGTGGGGATGCGCCCGGAACTGGTGTGCGGGGCAATGATCAGCCCTTCTTCCTCCAGCGCCGCCATGTCATTGCGGATGGTGGCGCTGGACACGCCCAGGTGGTGGCGCTCCACCAGCGCCTTGGAGCCGACGGGTTCGCGGGTGTGCACGTAATCTTCCACAATGGCCCGCAAAACCTCCAGCTTGCGCGGTTCACTCATGCTCAACACCTCCCTCGGCCGCCTGCGGAATTTGGCAGTTTCAACATTTAGCACTCTACCGAACCAAGTGCCAATTCTAGTACCTTTGAGCCGTCCTTCACAGCCGCACCGGTGGGTCCCTGGTCCGTGGCTGGCGTGTCCGCGGGCTCCCTGTGGCCGGGAGCAGCAGTTAGCATGGACTTTGCCGCCACGCCACGTTCGCTCCGAGCGTTGGCCCCATTCTTTTGCGAAGTGAAGGTTCCCAACGTGCATGACAACCAGTGGGGTCCGCAGGACCTCAGCGCCCCGGCCCCGCGGACGCTTCGCAAGGTGCAGGCCCGGTCCGGCCTGGTTCTGGAGGACGTCCAGACGGGGTGGGTCGGTGCCGTGGTCCGTTTGGAAAAGTCCGGCGGCATGCACATTGTGGAACTGGCCGACAGGCGTGAAAAAATCCGTGCCTTCCCGCTGGGTTTTGGCTTTCTGCTCGAAGGCGAACCGGTGGAACTGGTGGCTCCCACAGTGGCCGTGGCTCCGTCTAGGCAGCGCACCGCCTCCGGCTCGGTCAAGGTCGCCGATGTCCGGGCCAAGGTGGCAAAGGCCAGCCGCATCTGGGTGGAAGGCAAGCACGACGCCGAACTGGTGGAGAAGGTCTGGGGGGACGATCTGCGGGTGGAGGGCATAGTGGTTGAACCGTTGCGCGGCATTGACGATCTCAACGCAGCCGTGGCGGCCTTCGCCCCCGGGCCCCACCGCCGCCTGGGAATATTGGTGGACCACCTGGTGCCCGGCTCGAAGGAAAGCCGGATTGTGGCCAATCTCATGCAGGCCCCCGGTGTGCGCGGGCACGTGCTGGTGGTGGGCCACCCCTATGTGGATGTCTGGCAGGCCATCAGGCCGGCTGTTCTGGGCATTCCGGCTTGGCCTGTCATTCCGCGCGGCGTGGAGTGGAAAAAGGGAATTCTGCAGGCCTTTGGCTGGCCGCACAGCACCGCCGAGGATGTGGGGCTGGGGTGGCAGCGGCTGTTGTCGCGGGTCAATTCCTACGCCGACCTGGAGGCGTCCCTGCTGGGACGGGTGGAGGAAGTCATTGACTTCCTCACCGCACCAGTATCCTAGAGGCAGGGCCTGCCGCTGGCGGACCCTGTAGTTTTCGCTTGTTGAAAGGCCTGCCATAGTGAGTTTCCCTGTTCCGCAAGGCGCCTCCCCGGGCCCGCTGACCCCGGCCGAGGACAGGCAATGGGCTTTTCTTGCGCACTGCGGCGGCATTCTTGGCTGCATCCCGGCGTTCGTCATTTACAAGACCTTCGGCGCACGCGGGCCCTTTACCGCCCAGGAGTCCTTTGAGGCGCTGAACTTCACCCTGCCACCGACCATCCTGGCGGTGCTGTTGAATGTGGTGGGGCTGGCGGTCTCCTTCGTTGATCCCGGGCTGGGTTCCCTGTTTGCCCTGCTGGCGATTTTGCTGTGGGTGTTTTTGACTGTCTTTTCAGTCATTGCGGCGGTCCGGGTCAACCGTGGCCAGCCCTACCGTTACGCCTTGAATCTGCGGCTGCTGAAATAGCGGCGCGGGCCCGGAAACGTCAGTCCAGCAGTGCCCGGGTCACGGCGTCGCCCAACAGCCGGCCCTTGAGCGTGAGCACCAGCCTGCCGGCAAAAGCCTGCGCCGGGTCAACAAGTTCCTGGGCAATAAGGCCTGCGACGGCGCGGCGCGCCCCTTCGCTGAGGCTGTTCAGTTCCAGCCCCTGGGAAATGCGCGACAGGAGCATGATGCGTTCCATGTCCCGCGTGGGGCCGTCGAGGATTTCACGTCCGGCCGCGGGCGACTCCCCCGCCCCCAGACGGTTCGCGTAGGCGGTGGGGTGTTTGACGTTCCACCACCGCACCCCGCCCATGTGGGAGTGCGCGCCGGGGCCGATGCCCCACCAGTCGCCGCCACGCCAATACGTGAGGTTGTGTTCGCTGGCATGCGCCGGGGTCCGGGCCCAGTTGCTGACCTCGTACCAGGAGAAGCCGGCTTCGGCGAAGAGGGCGTCGGCCAGTTCGTACTTGAGCGCATGGTCGTCGTCGTCAATGGCCGGCACCTGCCCGCGGCGGACCTGCGCGGCGAGTTTGGTGCCGTCCTCCACAATCAGGGAGTAGGCGGAAATGTGGTCCGGCTGGTAGCTCAGGGCCGTGCGCACCGACGTTTCCCAGTCGGCCAGGGACTCCCCCGGGGTGCCGTAGATCAAATCCACGCTGACGTCGAGCCCCGCCTCACGTGCCCAGGCCACCGCCTGCGGCACCTTCGCGGGGTTGTGGGTGCGGTCCAGGACCTTGAGCACATGCGGCACGGCCGATTGCATCCCGAAGGAGACCCGGGTGAAGCCGCCGGCGGCAAGTTCCTGCAGGGATTCGCGCGTGACCGAATCCGGATTGGCCTCGGTGGTGATCTCCGCGCCCGGTTCCAGGCCCCACTGTCCGACGGCGGCGGCCAGCACGTGCACCAGATCGCCGGCAGGCAACAGCGTCGGCGTTCCACCACCAAAGAAAACGGTGCTCAGACGGCGTTCGGGCAGGCCGGAGGCAGCCATGGCGCGGGCGGCAAATTCCACCTCGGCCACGGCCGTGGCCGCATAGGCGTCCTGGGATGCGCCGCCACCGAGCTCCGTGGCCGTGTAGGTGTTGAAATCGCAGTAGCCGCAGCGCACGGCACAAAACGGGATGTGCGTGTACAGGCTGAATTTGCGGTGCCCGGCCCCGACCGCGGCCTGCGCCGGCAGGACGCCGTCGGCCGGGGCCGGATCCCCGAGGGGCAGTGCGGACGGCGTCACTTCTTTGACTTGTCCTTGGGTGCTTCGCTGGTGGTCAGCGCGGCAATGAAGGCCTCCTGCGGCACTTCCACCCGTCCCACCATCTTCATGCGCTTCTTGCCTTCCTTCTGCTTTTCCAGCAGTTTGCGCTTGCGGGAAATGTCACCGCCGTAGCACTTGGCCAGCACGTCCTTGCGGATCGCGCGGATGCTTTCACGGGCAATGATGCGCGCACCAATGGCCGCCTGGATGGGCACCTCGAACTGCTGGCGGGGAATGAGCTCACGCAGTTTGCCGGTCATCATGACCCCATAGGCGTAGGCCTTCTCGCGGTGTGTGATGGCGCTGAAGGCGTCCACCTGCTCCCCTTGAAGCAGGATGTCCACCTTGACCAGGTCGGCCACCTGTTCCCCGTCAGCCTTCCAATCCAGCGAACCGTAGCCACGGGTCTTGGACTTGAGGATGTCAAAGAAATCAAAGACGATCTCGGCCAGCGGCAGGCGGTAGCGGATCTCCACCCGGTCCTCGGAGAGGTAGTCCATGCCGCCGAGGATGCCGCGGCGGGACTGGCACAGTTCCATGATGGCGCCCACAAAATCGGAAGGGGCCAAAATGGTGGCCGCCACCATGGGCTCGCGCACTTCGGCGATCTTCCCGGCAGGGTACTCGCTGGGGTTGGTGACGCGGATGACCTTCTTGTCCTCCAAGGTCACCTCGTACTCCACGTTCGGGGCGGTGGAGATCAAGTCCAGATTGTGTTCGCGTTCCAGGCGTTCACGGGTGATTTCCAGGTGCAGCAGACCCAGGAAGCCCACACGGAAGCCGAAGCCCAGGGCTGCGGAGGTTTCCGGCTCGTAAATGAGCGCGGCGTCGTTGAGCATGAGTTTTTCCAGCGCGTCGCGCAGCACCGGATAGTCGGTGCCGTCCATGGGGTACAGGCCCGAGAACACCATGGGCTTGGCGTCGCTGTAGCCCTCCAACGCCTGCGTTGCGGGCTTGTGGAAGGTGGTGACGGTGTCGCCCACCTTGGATTGGCGCACGTCCTTCACACCCGTGATGAGGTAACCCACCTCGCCGACGCCCAGGCCCTTGGACGGTTTGGGTTCGGGGGAGCTGACACCAATCTCCAGGAGCTCATGCGTGGCCCGGGTTGACATCATTTGAATTTTTTCCCGCGGGCTCAGGCTGCCGTCAATGACGCGCACATAGGTCACCACGCCGCGGTAGGTGTCATAGACCGAGTCAAAGATCATGGCACGGGCCGGGGCGTTGGGGTCGCCCACGGGGGCCGGCAGCTCACGCACGATTTGGTCCAGCAGCGCCTCCACGCCGACGCCGGTCTTGCCGGAGACCATCAGCACGTCCTCGGGCTTGCCGCCGATCAGGTTGGCCAGCTCGGCGGCATATTTTTCCGGCTGCGCGGCCGGCAGGTCGATCTTGTTCAACACCGGGATGATGGTGAGGTTGTTCTCCATGGCCAGGTACAGGTTGGCCAGCGTCTGGGCCTCGATCCCCTGGGCGGCGTCGACCAGCAGGATGGCACCTTCGCAGGCGGCCAGGGAACGCGAGACCTCATAGGTGAAGTCCACGTGGCCGGGGGTGTCGATCATGTTCAGGCAATAGGAGGTGCCCTCCAGTTCCCACGGGATGCGCACGGCCTGGGACTTGATGGTGATGCCGCGTTCGCGCTCAATATCCATGCGGTCCAGGTATTGGGCCTTCATGTCGCGCTGCTGAACCACACCTGTCAATTGCAGCATCCTGTCGGCCAGGGTGGACTTTCCGTGGTCGATGTGGGCGATGATGCAGAAGTTCCTGATGATCGCCGGATCGGTCGCGGCGGGCACCGGGGAAGTGCGGGCCATGGGTGACACTGGGGGTTCCTCACTGTTGCATGAACACAAGACCGTGCCGGCACGAAGGCACGCGCGGACACTCATTGCCCATAAGTCTCCCACGTTTGGGTGCCGGGGCAGAACTGGCTTGCCTTCCCGAACGCATGCTGCCGTGGTGGGGGCACGGCTTTGGCTACCCTTGAAGGCATGGCTTCCACTTCCGAGCGAATTCGTGCCCTGCTGCGCTCCCTTGCCGGGGCGCTGCTGGCTCCCGGTAAAACCGCTGCTCCGCCCGCCTCGCCCAAACGTCCATCCCGCTCCGCCTCCTCCCCCACCCGGGGCCCGGCACCCAAGAGCCAACCCCGGCCCGGCGCAGCCCCGGCAGCCGGCCGGCTCCCCTACCCGGGGGACTTCACGGGCACCACGGCAGTGCGTTATGCACCCAGGCCCGACGGCGCAGCGGACCCGGGCGAAATTGTCTGGACCTGGGTGCCGTATGAGGAAGACCACAGCCAGGGCAAGGACAGGCCGGTGCTGTTGGTGGGGCGTGAGGGCAGGTGGCTGCTGGGGCTGATGCTCACCAGCAAGGACCACAGTGGGGATGCCCGGAGCGGGCGCGACTACGTTGACATTGGCACCGGCGCCTGGGACCGCCAGGGCCGTCCCAGCGAAATCAAGATGGACCGCATCCTTCGTGTTGATCCGGCAGCCATGCGCCGCGAAGGCGCGGTGCTCGACGCCAAGCGCTTTGCCGCGGTGGCCGCCGAGCTAAGGAACCGCCACGGCTGGCGGTGACGGCAGCAGGCAACAGTTCCGGACCCGCGCCGCCTCGGCTTTGGTGCAGTGTGGCGGATCTGCTAGAATTGTGCACTGTGTGTATCCGTGCAGGTCGGCGGATGCAACAGCTTGGCCTGACGTTCACCATATTCGAGCATCCCCACGCCGCTGTCAACGGCCAAGCTACGCCCTCTACGACCGAATTTACGTATCAAAAGAGAGTTAAACAAACGTGGCTAATATCAAGTCCCAGAAGAAGCGCATCCTCACCAACGAGAAGGCGCGTCAGCGCAATCTCGCTGTTCGTTCAGGTGTGAAAACCGCCATCCGCGCAGTGAACACTGCCGTGACTGCCGGTGACAAGGATGCAGCTGCTGCCGCACTGGTGAATGCCGGCCGCAAGCTGGACAAGGCTGTCAGCAAGGGCGTCCTGCACGCCAACAACGCTGCCAACCGCAAGTCGGCCATCTCCAAGAAGGTCAACGCCCTCTAGGGAAGCCGATACGCTTCGCAACTGAAGTTGTGGGCCCCGCCATTTTGCGGGGCCCACAACATTTTAATTTACCGCCCGCGGCCT
>NZ_JBHUYE010000025.1:0-44527 GCF_042668835.1 Specibacter sp. NPDC057265 | reverse complement strand
TCAGCCCGGTCGCCTACGAAAACCAGGTCAAGCTCGACCAACTTCAGACGGCAAAAGCCGCCTGACCAACCGTCCACGATTTGCGGATAACCTCACCACGACCAAGAACACTGGCAGCACTGGGACGCGACCCACCCGTCCTGGGACATCCCACCCGAAGAACACATCCCACCCACCTGGACCCCAGACACCGTCCCCCAACCACCCCCAGGCATGTTCCCCGACGAAGAAGAACACGCCAGAGCGAGCGACCATTAACATGGTCATTCATTGTTGTTGGCGTTGCTAAGCTTCGAAGATATGCGTTGAGTTGCCTAAATGTTCTGTTTCACGTGAAACCCCTAGGTTCCCCATTCCGACGTCTATCTGGAACGGTTCCCTAACTAACTGACTAAGAAACGGATGATGGCTGGCACTCGTTACATTCGCTTCCTCGTCGCTCTCAGACATCAAAGAATCAATACATGCATTCATTTCTATGTCACAAATATTGCTGATCGACGCCGGCACAGCAGAGCTCTTCTTGAACGTCCACGGATCTAGGGCTGGGCTGATGGACATACTCCTCCGAGGTTCGTCCCCTGTGGCCAAGGGGGCAACGCTACGACAACTCCAGGTTGCGGTCTTCGTGCGAAGCGAGCCAAGAAGACATCGACAACTTTCTACATATATGAGTCCAACCAGGGTTGGTCACAACAGACGGTCTTAGCGGCCTTCGCCAGCACCATCCTCGCTCGATGAGTATTCGACGTCTTGGGAACCGTGCATTATTGCAATTGAAAACCACAGGTATTACCGCTGGGGGCCAGTACCGTTCAGCATGGGAGCCACCGTCGGCCTCCCGCGGGTCCAGTCTATTCTGGACCGCGGGGATTTTCTGATGGCACGTGTGTTTTCTGCTCAGCGCAGGATGGCGTAGGGGCGTCAGGAGCCCCGGCTCTCCTGTGCGTGGCCGCTGGGGCCGAACCTCTAACGTTGACCTTCTGCAGACGCAGCGTGCAGAACACATAGGGCCGGTCACCCGCGGCGTTCCCGAGGCGCGGACTGCCTACGGAGACGCATCCCATCAGGGCTCCAAGTGTAGGCTGCTCTATCCTCAGCCGGATGGAGTTCGTCGTGGGTTGTCCATGGTAGGCAATACCTGACTGCCTACAAGGGCGAGCGGTCCAGACAGGACCTACTCATGTCGCCGCGCCGGTCACCCCGCCGGCAGATCGGCTCCCGGCAATACCCCTGATGGCTCCCACGGACAATATTTGAGTTTTCCCGTGGTGGTCCTGCGAACAATATTGCGGGCCCCTAAACTGCCAAATATCCACTCGATCGTCCACATGGGTTGGTCATCCAACGAGTTAGCGCAGACGCCTTTCGAGTCAAGGCTAGGAGGATACAGCTAATTAACACCCAAATGTTCCAGTTGCTTAGCCGACAAAAATTCTGATTGCTATGGAAACCCGCATTAGGAATTCTCCCTTTTCACACAGTTAAATGTCGACGTATCGCTGGTTCTTCGTGCTGCCGAGCCGGAAGGAATCTGCTCCCGTGTCGATGACGATTCCTTTGAGTATGTGGCGGTCCACGTTGGCTGCACAGAGGTGTGGATCAGCAAATGCTTTCGTTCCACCGGTGAATGGCTTACCTGATGCAATGGCCGCTGAGCGAGCCGTGGCCAGGGTGTTGATCGTGGCCGGGTTGATGCTCGGATTCTCCTCATAGTCAAAGTCGTCTAACCATTTATCGTTGGGAAAGTTCGCTGTTTTCGCTCACCGGACGGAAGAGCGCCGGTCTCTGTCATCACACTCAGCCAGTAGCAGCCCGGCGATGAATCCCTGGCAGGAGAGTTGTTCCTTCCCGGCCGCGGCCAGGGCTTCCTTGAACACGGAACTGGTCGTGGAAAACCGCGACTGCCGGCGGGCGTGGTCAACGGCAGCAGTGGCAGCCTGCTCGGTCAGGCCACGGCACCGGCGAAGCGTTTGCGAGACAATGCCCGGGGCGCTGGGACTCATGAAATCTCCTACTTAGAAGATGGGTTTAGTGATGGTCGAGGACGGAGTCTGAGTGGTTCGTCGTAACCAGCCGCTCATGGCAACGGCCGTCTATTTGTCGGCAGTCCAGCGATGGTAGCTGCCGAGTCTGCCAGGCGGCGTTGCGTGAGACTGACAACCCGGTGCTCGGGGACTTGGACTTTTGCCTTGGGATGGTAGTCGTGGCGGGCCCACCCAGCATTCCCTTCGAACGCCACCCACTTGGCTTCAACAGCGACAACATCAGCACTTAACCCACCGACAATAAGCGCGGTAGTAATCCCGCCGGGTGGCATCGCAAGCTTCCATGCAACGGTGGAGCAGTAGGACTTCGATAAGCTCTTTTAGTTGCAGTGGTGTCCCCCATCGGTTCTTCGCGCAGCGGCCCAGAAAGCTTCATAAGTGGGAGTAAAGACCCCGGATTCTCGTGCTTGTGCCGGGGCCTGGATCCAGGCAAGGCGCCGGGTTTGATCTGCAGGACCTGCAGGTAGTGATCGACTTGCACGCACTGCCCGCCCCTGGCCGGGGTCCGTGGATGGATGGCGATCAACGTCCTGCCATCGAGGATCATTACCTCGGTAGCACGCAAAGACACCCGGACTTTCCGATTGACATACCGCACCGGCACCAAATACTTCGCTGAACGCACTGTAACCAGGGCGAACCGACCCATGGAATTAGCACCAGACCGGGATCTAACTCTCTACCGGTAATGGTGCCAACAAAGGTTGAGCGAATTTTTGCCCTACCGTGCGAAGTCGGTGGGAGGTCCGGCGCTGATCCTCACCCTAGTCCCAGACCCGCAGCTTTGCATTGGTCTCCACCAAGGAATCAACGATCGGAACCGGTTTGAGGAAGTTTCGGCGGGAATTGTCCCGCCTCCCTTCAACACCACCCATTTCATGGGCGCCCTTGATTCGTGGTTCGCAATAGAAAGAACTAAGACCATGACGAGAACGAAAGCGTACCCGCCGCTCATTCGACACCCGTTGCCTGCCAGCTTTTTACACAACTAGCATGACGGCGGATGGCGTTGTACACGTGGCGCATCCCAGCCCATAATCTACATCCGATCAATCATCGTCCGAAAATGGTTCATTTCCCGAGCTTGTCGGACAGGAAATACTGCCTGAAGCCTGGTCCGCCCGTGCGGGCCTACGAATCGGGTACCTAGTCCCGGGCGTCCTGACGGATGCCAGCGATTATCTCCACCCCCAACTCCATCATGGCCCTCCATCGTTTGAAACACTTGATGAAATCATGCCGGGGTGGACTCAGCCGGCAATGCGATTCGACGCCCTGGGGGCGCCCAGCGGGTCCCAGAGCTGTTAAGGAAGAGTCTCCCAGTAGGCGAGCACCATCAGTTACTAGGAGATTGGAGAGCTCCTGCCCGGCCATAGGCGCCTTATAGAGGGGTTGGGAAGCTACTGTAGTGCTGAGACGCCGTACCCAGCC
Organism: Specibacter sp. NPDC057265; assembly: GCF_042668835.1. NCBI lineage: Bacteria > Bacillati > Actinomycetota > Actinomycetes > Micrococcales > Micrococcaceae > Specibacter > Specibacter sp. NPDC057265. The sequence continues at coordinate 41,048 of NZ_JBHUYE010000025.1, read as the reverse complement.
CTTCTGGCGCCGTAGAGCCTGTCATGGGCCCACCAGGACTTTAGGAATAGTCGGCATAGTCCTGTTGATTTCCGGCCCAGTTTGGTCTTCTGCCCTTAACGCAAGGCTTGGAGTGCCCGACTACAATGCGGGCATGCAGTGGTCATTACAGCAGCTACTGATTCACGGACCAAAAAATGACAACATTGGTCGTTCCCAAGAAAACTGCACGCGAGCAGAGCGGGGTATCCCCTACCGCAAGCAGAAGACCATGCCTTTGATTCAACGACTGGTCCAACGGCCTTACTGCGATTGCATATTTGCTCGCAAGGCGCGCCATCATTGGAAATGAAACTCACCGTGGAATAACACTGAAATTCCCTGTCAGTGCCTAGTGACGATACCCGGAACCGCGTAACCTCAGAGCGCAGGTCTCTGTCGCCTGTGCCGGTCCGATCTGGATTGGCTACTTCCGCAGACTGCTGTAATTGGGGAAGCAAAGGAAGTGCAGGGCACCGGCACAGGCCAGCATCAAGGGGCTACTCTTTGCAGACCTTAACGAGAGCCTTCCACCCGGGTCCGCACGCGGGTTGCCCCGCTGCGGCAAAGTCTCTGCTTTCTTCACCAGCGGTATACGCAGAGGGATTGATACAGACGGATCGGCTCCGTACTGTACCTCGGGTTGGGACAGACAGGTCATTGACAGCGCGATTTTGGCTTTCGATCCGGAAGATGTTCCTAAGGCAGTAGATTGATGCCAGCGAGAATGGGTCAATCAATTGTGGTGGCGGCTCACATCCAGCAAGGTCCAGCGAGGTGACGCCCCCCCACCAATACTGTTCGTACCTTGAGTCATCGAATGCCCGCATAAAATCCATGGTGACTACGAAGCTCAGCAAGGTCGGTGTGTGGAGTATTCAACGGCTTTTAGTTCCACACCTACTGGGGATTCCATTCTCGGCCGCAGTTCACTTCGTCGACCTTTTAAGTTCTTGGTCGCCTTCCACTTCGAAGTTCTCCTCTTACATTGAACGTCCTGGACTTGGTTCCTGGATAGCATTCTTCAGTGACAGCCGTGGCCGTTGGAACAAAAGGAGCCAACAAGCTCTACCTGCATCCGGCGTAGTGGTACGCCTAGGCCGATGCTCCACGTAGTGCATAGGATCGGGACACAAAGCGGTTTGGGGCATACGGGCAATATGTGGTTCTGCCCTGTACAGATAATGATCCGGCGAACCAGGTTTTCAGTTGAACTCACGTTTCTTGGTAATCCCAATGAAGATCACCTGGCGCAACGGGCCATGTTCCACGTGAAACATTGTCGAGGCAGGGCTCGTTGCAGCGGTTTATGGGCCCAATTCCGAAGAAAAATCAGCTCACAGGGTGGCCCAACCAATGAGTCACTCGGACACCCCCCCTGCACGCGCATCAGCTTGGAAAAATCCCGAATGTGTTTCACGTGAAACAATAGTCGGCGAATTGCGGGCCTACGCCCCGTTGGGGCTCAAAACATCCATGATCCTATTCAGATCTTCCACTGACGCAAATTCAATGCTGACCTTACCCTTGCGAGCTCCCAAGGAGATTTTCACATTGGTGTCCAAGCGGTCGGACAAAGAACTGGCCAAAAAATCCAGCCGCTCATGCCGGGGGCTCGGTGTTTTGTTAGACTTGGAACTGCTCGTGGGAGCTTGGTAAAGCTGTACTGCCTCCTCTGTGGCTCTCACCGACATGCCTTCGGCAACGATTCTCTGGGCAAGCTGCTCCATCACGGCAGCTTCCGGCAACGACAACAAGGCACGCGCATGACCAGCCGACAAGACACCTGCTGCGACCCTTCGCTGAACAACCGGCGGCAGCTTCAAGAGACGCAAGGTATTGGACACCTGTGGTCGAGAACGTCCAATACGGTCCGCGAGCTGCTCATGCGTCGTACCAAAATCCTCCAACAACTGTTGGTACGCCGCAGCCTCCTCAAGGGGATTCAACTGGCTCCGGTGTAGATTTTCCAGAAGGGCATCTCGAAGCAAGTTATCGTCAGTGGTCTCACGAACAATAACTGGAATGGTTTCCATACCAGCAGCCTGGCTCGCCCGCCACCGGCGTTCACCCATAACCAGCTCGTAAGGCTGGTCGCCCTTTTCAGGGGACTTGCGCACTACTATCGGCTGCAAGACGCCTATTTCACGAATGGAATGAACCAGTTCGGCCATGTCGTCTTCGTCAAAAACGGTCCGGGGTTGTTTGCGATTTGGGTGAATCTGACCGACTGGAAGTTCCATGAACGTTGCGCCAGGGACAGTCACAAGTTCGCTTGTTTGGCCCCGGTCTTCTGCCCTGGTGGGTGTTCGAGGCTGAGCCGTAGACGTCTTGCGAGCCTTGGACTCGGGGAAAAAGAGATCCACAGGCCGTGTGGGCATCGAGGATGCAGCGTCATCACCTGAAGAACTCGGTATTAGGGCTCCCAAGCCACGGCCAAGACCCCTACGCTTGTCAGTCATAGTGACATCCTCCATTGAATGAACCTTATTGCCATCTGGTTCACATAGTGATCGTAAGTTGCTAAGTGTACATTCATGGTGAAGTTAGACCGAAGACCGTTCAGCCAACTCCGCCGCCGCTTCCAGGTAGGACAGCGCACCTGTGGATGAAGGGTCGTACGTCATGACCGTTTGCTGATAACTGGGGGCCTCGGAAATCCGAACGGACCTGGGAATGAGTGCTCGGAGGACTTGTCGAGGGAAGTGCTCCCGGACGTCAGCAGCTACGTGGGCGGCCAAGTTTGTACGGCCGTCATACATGGTGAGCAGAATAGTGGACACCACAAGATCCGAATTAAGGTGCTTCTGGATCATCTCAATGTTTTTCAATAGCTGGCTCAAACCCTCAAGTGCATAATACTCACACTGTATGGGAATCATTACTTCATTGGCAGCACAAAAAGCGTTGACCGTCAAAAGGCCTAGGCTGGGCGGACAGTCAATAAAAATGAAGTCCAAACGGGGAAGGCGGCTGCTGGCCCGGAACTTGACGTACTCCTCAATGGCGCGGCGCAGCCGCTGCTCTCGTGCAACGAGTGACACTAGTTCTATTTCTGCGCCAGCCAAGTGAATGGTTGCCGGTGCACAATATAGATTTGCTATATCCGGGCACTCGGCAATGACCTCGGCCATGGGAACGTCATTGATCAAAACGTCATAGATACTATCCACCTCGGCATGGTGTGGCACTCCCAATGCTGTGGACGCATTGCCCTGGGGATCAATGTCTATTACTAGGACTTGAAGGCCAGCCGAGGCCAAGGCTGCAGCCATATTGACGGTGGTCGTCGTTTTCCCGACACCACCCTTTTGGTTTGCCACGGTCAGTATGCGTGTCTTGCCGGGGCTGGGCAACCGCTTCCCCAGCAGCTTTTCTCGACGCTTGGTTTCGCTGACCAACTGGCTGGCAATCGGGCTATTGTGATCGAAGTCAATATCCAATGGACTGACAGCCGTTGACGTTGTTTCACGTGAAACGTCTGCTTTTACCCGAGAGGAATCAACCATTTTAGGCTGATTCGAGACGCCGGAACGTGCTGATCCCAAGGTCATGAACGGAGGGATCCGTTGCGAAGCCGCTTCGCTGCTGGTCACGCTGACACTCTCACTTTCTCTGGCATGGCTTGCCGCTCTCTAGCCTATCGGTTCCCGCGGTGGATTGAGTCCGTCAACGACGCGTCACCTGGACCCGAACCACTGTCGTGGGTTCTTCCAAAATGTCCTCGCCGGCCAATATTATCTCGGTCCTGACCCCGCCCAGCTTTTTCAGCACCTTCGCTGCCTTGTCAATTTCACCTTCCGCGCTGCGGCCCTTAATAGCCAGAAGTTGGCCCTGCCCTTTGAGTAAAGGGATGGTCAAAGGAGCCAAAGTATTCAGGGCGGAGACCGCGCGCGCAGTGACCACGGAACACTCGACCTTTCCTATGGCGGCTTCTGCCCGGGATCGAATGATTTCAACGTTGTTCAAACCAAGGTCTGTAATGACCTCTTCCAACCAGACAACGCGGCGTTCCAAAGGCTCTATGAGTGTCAAGTACAAATCAGGCCGTGCAATTGCCAAACAAAGGCCCGGCAGCCCCGCGCCGCTGCCTACGTCAGCCACCTTGGCGCCGTCTTCAATGAGATCTGCGACAACGGCACAGTTCAGCACGTGCCGGCTCCACAATCGCGGAACCTCTCGAGGTCCAATAAGGCCGCGCTCGATTCCGGAGGTGGCCAAGTGCTCGACGTATCGTTTGGCTAGTTCCAGCCGGTCCCCAAAGATGCGCCTTGCCGCAACGGCTTCCTGAACAGTCAATTCCACCAAAATTTGTATCCTCTAAACACATAAAGTTTTGATCCCGGCCACCAATATTCATAGCAGCCGGGATCACATGTAAATTCTTCTGAAGCCAGGGCTATTGCCCCGCGCTCACCACAATATGGCGCTGGGGTCCCTCACCCTCGGATTCCGAATTCAGCCCCAATTCCGCAATAACGTCGTGGACGATCTTACGCTCATAAGCTCCCATGGGCGGCAACGCAACGGACGCGCTGCCTGCTGCGATCTGCGCAGCGGCGTCCTTGGCAATCTCGGTCAATTCCGCATTGCGACGGTCGCGGTAACCGGAAATATCCAGCACCAGGCGCGAACGGGTTTCCGTGGCGGACAGGACACTCAGACGGGTCAATTCCTGCAAGGCATCCAAAACCTCACCGTCTTGGCCTACAAGGCTTTGCAGAGTGTCAGATTCCTCTTCGGTGACAACGGAGATATAGGTCCTGCCATTGCGTACCTCAATGTCAATGTCACCATCAATGTCGGCAATATCAAGCAACTCCTCGAGGTAATCGGCAGCAATGTCGCCTTCTTCCTCAAGTCGACTGACGCTGATTTCCTCGGCGGGAACCACTGCTTCGGCAGTCCCGATCTGAACTTCCTCAGACATTATCGCTTCTTCCTCTTTTTGCGCTGCGGCTGAACCCTTTGCCCCTTGGCTGCGGGAATTTCCACAACGGCCTTTTCTTCAGCAACAGCTTTCCTTGAAGCGCCCAAAACCGGCAAACCCTTGGCCTCGCGGCGCTGCTGGTATTCCTTGTAGGCAGGCGATCCCGGGGTGGGCATGCGCCGGATGACGAAGAACTGCTGTCCCATGGTCCACAGGTTGGTGGTGGTCCAGTAGATGAGCACGCCGATGGGGAAGTTCACGCCACCAATGCCGAATACGAGGGGCAGCACGTAAAGCATCATCTTCTGCTGGCGCATGAAGGGGCCCTGCATGGCTTCTTCCGACATGTTCTTGGACATGATCTGCTTTTGCGTAATGAACTGCGAGGCAATCATGGCAATGATCATCAGGATCGACAGAACCGCAATGGCCACCGTGAGGTTGCCGCCCTGGAGGGAGGGCAATAGCGCATCGGAGAGGCGGGCCCCAAAAATGGTTGCGGCATCAAACTGCGCCACCTGATCTCGGGTCATGGCGCCAATGCCCTCGTTGGAGGCATTTGCCTTCGCGATCTGCGACAACACCTGGAAGAGCGAGAAGAAGAACGGCATCTGAATCAGCATGGGCAAGCAGGCGGAGAACGGGTTCGTGCCGTGTTCCTTGTACAGGGCCATTTGTTCCTGGCCCATGGCTTGACGTGACAGTTGGTCCGTCTTGCCCTTGTACTTTGCCTGCAGCTTCTTCATTTCAGGCTGCAGTGCCTGCATGCCCCGCTGGGCCTTGATCTGCTTTACAAAAACAGGAATCAACGCCGCCCGGATCACCAACACCAAGCCAATGATGGACAGGGTCCATGTGACACCAGACGCCGCATCCATCCCGATCCACGTCAGGAGATCATGGAAGGAAACCATGATCCAGGAAACAACCCACTTAAAGGGGAACAGAATTGTGTCGAAGAAACCCATATTTCTTTATCTATCTCCTCAAGCCGTTTTGCGGCTTTGTGTTGCCTGTCGCTTGGCCAAAAAAACATGCGGATGATTCAGCTGGACAATAAGCGGCACGGTGGACGGGTCGTCCCAATCAACAATATCCGGGGAAGGGACCGGATCCAGACCACCCTCGCTCCACGGATGACAGCGCAGGACTCTACGCACAGCGTAGTAACAGCCTTTGACCGCCCCATGTACTGTCACGGCCTCCAGGGCATATGCAGAACATGATGGAAAAAACCGGCACACCTGTCCATAACTGGGAGAGATGAAGCGCCGGTAAAACTGTAAGAACAAGATGATGGCGTTGCGGGGCGCATGCCACAGGAAGCGTCCGACGGCGGCCAGCCGCCCGGGTGCCTTGCCGGTGGTTGAGGACGCACTCACAAGACATTTTCTCCTTTGGCCTTTATTCCCCAACTGCGCGTTGTTCCGGTACGGACTTCCCGGCAGATGCCGCCGCTGATCCTGTTCGGGAACACGCGGCGGAAAAAGCTTTTCGATAGTCCAAGCCAAGCTCATGGAAAGAGGCCACGGCCGCCGCCGGCAAGGCGCGAACCACAACATTGATCCCATAAGGAAGCTCTTTAACGGTGGGGAAAACTATTTCCCGCAGTCTCCTCTTAACGAGATTGCGGGTGACAGCGTTCCCAACAGTTTTCGCCACAATGAAACCAATTTGGGTAGGCTCATCCGGCGAGGTGGGTACCATATATAACACTAAGTTCCGGCGTCCATTTCGGACGCCGGAACGAACAGTATGTGAGAAGTGGGCGGAAGTCCGCATTCTATTCTTGGTGGCTAGCACCTTGCGATCAACTGCTACTTCACTAAGGCCTGGCAAAATGCCAAGCAGTTATTGTTTAGGCCGACAGCTCTACGCGACCCTTGCCACGGCGGGCGGCCAAAATGGCGCGGCCAGCGCGGGTGCGCATACGAAGGCGGAAGCCGTGCTTCTTGGCACGACGGCGGTTGTTCGGCTGAAAAGTCCGCTTGCTCACGGTAGTTACTCCAAGACAATCAAAGATGCGCCTTGCCCGTAGCTAACAGGTAAGAAGGGGTCGACGCTAAGTATATGGATGCCAGCTTCTTGAGCTTCTTTGTTTTACGCAGAAGCACACGCCGGAGCGCAAAGCAGACACACGGGACTTCACAACATTAGGCCACCAAGGCTTTGACAGTCAAACCAGTACCGGCAGAACAGCAGCGCATTGCTCCGCAGCCCGGCTTGGTGCTTCATTTTTTCCTGGCTGAGCCGCACGCACCAAGTCATCCACAGCTGTGCATAACCACTTGCGGAAAAGCTGTGGACGGAGTGGTTGGCAGGGGGGCCGTGTGATATTTATCCACAACCCTTTTCCTCAGCTATCTTCCGGGGATTTCATCCTTTAGGCTAGGCCCGTAGCAAGTTATCCACTGGTGTGCATAAGTCTGTGGATTACGCGTGGCACGCCCTTTTACATTGAGCAATTTCATCGCGGGCAACGCACAAGGAAATGTGGCACAAGACACCAATGGTCTGCGCATCACAATCAAGAATTCCGGGACCACCCGGCGGTAAGGAAGAAACAGCCAATGAGCACTGAGGACATCAATGACGTTGGAAGTTCCTGGCGCAGAGTCATTCGGATTTTGGAACGCGATGAGAGGGTTTCTCCGCGCCAGCGCGGGTTTGTTGTCCTGACTCAACCTCAAGGATTGATCGGCAATACCCTCCTGGTGGCTGTTCCCAATGAATTAACGCGGGAGGTTTTGCAAAACCAGCTCAGCACCGCTCTCAATGACGCACTAAGCCAGGTATTTACCGAGGACATCAGCTGTGCCTTCAGCGTCAACGCTGATCTTGTGCCTCCCGTGAAGGAAACAGCTGCCACTCCGCCTCCGGCGCCGGTCCGCAGCGAGCAGCCCATTCACAACCAAGCAGTCCATAACCAACATGGACATGCAGGGCAATCGGAACAACCACTAAAGCCTGGCCCCATGCCACCGAGCACTTCTCAGGAGTTTGGCCGGCTCAATCCCAAGTATGTGTTTGATTCATTTGTCATTGGTGCTTCCAACCGCTTTGCACATGCTGCTGCCGTTGCCGTGGCGGAGGCACCGGCAAAGGCCTATAACCCGCTTTTTATCTATGGCGATTCAGGTCTCGGAAAAACCCATCTGCTCCATGCAATCGGACACTATGCCCGCCGTCTCTACACTGGCATTCGTGTCCGCTATGTGAATTCCGAGGAGTTCACCAATGACTTCATCAACTCCATCAGGGATGACGAAGGTGCCAGTTTTAAGCAGCTCTACCGCAATGTCGACATCCTGCTTATTGATGACATTCAGTTTTTGGCCAATAAGGATGCCACCCAGGAGGAGTTTTTCCATACCTTCAACGCGCTCCACAACCACAACAAGCAGGTGGTCATCACCTCTGACCTACCACCCAAACGCCTGCAGGGCTTTGAGGAACGCATGCGCTCAAGGTTCGAGTGGGGCCTGCTGACTGATGTTCAGCCGCCGGAACTGGAAACGCGGATAGCGATTCTACGTAAAAAGGCCATTGGGGAAGGGCTTTCCGCTCCTGACGATGCACTGGAATACATTGCCTCGAAGATCTCCACCAATATTCGCGAGCTTGAGGGTGCCCTCATCCGCGTCACGGCGTTCGCCAGCCTGAACCGCCAAGCCGTGGACGTCGGGCTCGCAGAATTGGTGCTCAAAGACCTCATAACCGACGATGGTGCCCAAGAAATCACCTCGGCCGCCATCCTCGGACAAACAGCCCATTACTTCAACATTTCCTTGGAAGAACTTTGCAGCAAGTCCCGAACCAGAACCCTGGTGACGGCCCGCCAAATCGCCATGTACCTGTGTCGTGAACTGACCGACATGTCGTTGCCCAAGATTGGTCAGGAATTCGGTGGTCGTGACCACACCACGGTCATTCACGCCGATAGGAAAATACGGGAACTTATGGCGGAACGACGTGCCATTTACAACCAGGTCACTGAACTGACCAACAAGATCAAGCAGCAGCAGCGCGAGGGTTAAGCCGCGCAGCGAAAATTTTGAGAAATTAACAGTTGTGGATAAGCCTGTGGATTAAAGGGGGGTAACCACACATGGCTTGCGGATAACCTGCCACCTCCCTGTGGATCAGTAAATCGGCCCGGGAAGTTCTCCCCGGCAGCCCACAGGCAGCAACGGAATCTCCTCACAGACTGTACACAGGCAAGATCGGCGGCAATCCCTGTTCCACGGGAGTTATCCACAGTATCCACAGCACTTATTAACACTACTAACTACAAGAATTATTCGTTTCAAACAACATTTACCTTTTCTGATGCCCACAGCCAGGAACGCTGCGTTCCAATGAACAGCTGCTGAGTTTGAGGCGCTAAGCTGTCAGCAGGACTGTAATTCGTTGCAACAGGCATCTTGCTCCCGGAACGGATTGCACAGGCATTTTTTTCGCACCATGAAAGGCGGCACCCTTCCGTGAAGTTCCGAGTCGAACGGGATGTTCTGACCGAAGCAGTCAGCTGGGCCGCACGTTCATTGTCACCAAGGCCTCCCGTGCCAGTGCTTTCAGGCCTTCTGCTTAAAGCGGAAGCGGGCACACTGAGCCTGTCCAGTTTTGACTACGAAATTTCTGCACGCCTTCACATTCCTGCCGACATTGCCGAAGAAGGAACGATCCTTGTTTCGGGAAGACTTTTGGCTGATATCTGCCGAAGCCTTCCAGCAGCACCGGTTGATGTTGAAACAGATGGCAGTAAAGTCACGCTTACCTGCCGCAGCAGTCGTTTTCACTTGGCAACCATGCCCGTCAATGACTACCCGGAACTGCCCGCGCTTCCTGAGATCAGTGGAACCGTGGACGGAGACGCCTTTGCCCAAGCCGTTTCCCAGGTCATCATTGCCTCCAGCAAGGATGACACCCTGCCCATTCTCACAGGTGTGAAAATGGAAATTGAGGGTGATTTAATCACGCTTTTGGCAACAGACCGCTACCGCCTTGCCTTGCGGGAAATTCGTTGGAACCCCAGCACACCAAACATTTCTTCCGGGGCTTTGGTGAAGGCAAAAACACTCAGTGAAGTTGCCAAAACCTTGGGGGGTGCAGGAAACATCAACATTGCCCTCTCCGACAACCGGGAACTTATTGGCTTTGAAAGTGGTGGCCGCCGCACCACCTCGTTGCTGGTTGACGGTGATTACCCCAAAATCCGTTCCCTTTTCCCCGACACCACGCCCATTCATGCAACTGTGGAAACCCATGCATTGGCAGAGGCGGTCCGCCGAGTATCGTTGGTGGCCGAACGCAACACCCCCGTCCGCCTGATGTTTACCGATGGTCAGCTCACTTTGGATGCCGGCACCGGCGAAGATGCCCAAGCTTCGGAAAATTTGGAAGCAACCTTGGTGGGTGAAGAAATCACCGTGGCCTTCAACCCCCATTATTTAAGCGAAGGCCTCAATGCCTTCGACAGCAAATACGTCCGATTTTCCTTCACCTCAGCCCCGAAACCAGCCATGCTCAGTGCCCAGGACGACATTGATGGCGAACGCCGGGATGAATACAGGTACTTGGTCATGCCCGTAAGGCTGCCCAACCAGTAGGAGACACCAGCACCACCACACCCAAGCAAAGGATTGAGGGCTCGTACCATGCATATTGGACTCGTTGGACTTGGAAAAATGGGCTTCAACATGAGGGCACGGTTGCGTGCCTCCCATATTGAAGTAACTGGTTTTGACAGAAATCCCGAGGTGAGCGACGTTGGCTCACTGGCCGAGCTTGTGGAAGCCTTGCCTACGCCCCGGCTGCTATGGGTGATGGTGCCCTCCGGTAATGCAACGACCGCTGTGGTAACGGAACTGGCTCAGTTGTTGGAAGCTGGGGACTTGATAGTTGACGGCGGAAATTCACGTTTCACCGAGGACCAAAAACACGCGGAAATGCTCGCCGCCGCCAATATTCGTTTTATGGATGTAGGCGTTTCCGGTGGTGTATGGGGTTTGGAAAATGGTTACGGTCTCATGGCCGGCGGCGATGCTGCAGATGTTGCACGCGCCATGCCGGTACTGGATGCCCTCCGCCCCGAAGGCGAGCGGGCAGACAGCTTCGTTCATGTTGGTGCAGTCGGTGCAGGCCATTATGCAAAAATGGTGCACAACGGAATTGAATATGGACTGATGCAGGCCTATGCCGAAGGTTATGAGCTGCTAAGCAAAAAAGACATCATTGAAGATGTGCCGGGAACCTTCCGGGCTTGGCAAAAGGGCACCGTTGTCAGGTCCTGGCTTTTGGATTTGTTGGTGACGGCGCTGGCTGAAGACCCCGAATTGAAATCAATTGATGGCTATGTGGAGGATTCCGGAGAAGGCCGCTGGACGGTTGAGGAAGCCATAGCCAGTGCTGTTCCCGCCCCGGCCATCACTGCAGCATTGTTTGCCAGGTTTGCTTCCCGGGAGGAGAACTCCCCCGCAAATAAAATGGTCTCAGCGCTGCGCCACCAATTTGGCGGACACGCCACCAGGCCTGTCGGATCTTGAGGTTTGGACGCGCCCAAATCATATGTACCTTGAACATCTTTCGCTGACGGATTTCCGTAGCTACGCACAGGTTGACCTGACGCTTGGCCCAGGGATCACTGTGCTTATTGGTGCAAATGGTTTAGGAAAAACCAATTTGGTGGAGTCCATTGGCTACCTCTCAAGCCTGTCTTCGCACCGGGTGAGCCATGATGGCCCCTTATTGCGGTTCGGAACGGACAGGGCCCTGATCAGGGCCCAATTGGTGCGCGCTGAACAAAAAGTCATGGTTGAAATTGAGCTTAATGCCAACCGCGCCAACCGGGCCAGGATCAACCGCGCCAACCCAGTGCGGGCGCGGGACATTCTGGGCATCTGCCGCACGGTGCTTTTTGCGCCTGAAGACCTTGCCTTGGTCAAAGGGGATCCCGGCAACCGCCGTCGCTTCCTGGATGATCTATTGGTCGTTTTGATGCCACGTCATGCCGGGACACGCAGTGATTATGAAAAAGTTCTAAAGCAGCGAAACGCCCTTTTGAAGTCGGCCCGGGCGCAATATTTTTCGCGCGCCGGCATCCCTGAATCCCAGCTGGCCACCTTGGATGTCTGGGATCAACATTTGGCTGGGGCCGCCGCCAACTTATTGGCGGCCAGACTGGAGCTGCTGGGCCGTCTACGCCCCCACATGGCTGAGGCCTATGCGCAACTTACCGATGGTTCAAAGCTCTTGCGCGCAGAGTATCGCAGTGACCTCGATGACTCTGTCGCCACGAATTCACCATTAACCCACGACGACGGTGCCTCCTTGGTGGCCGACACGGACGCAGGTGAGCAGCCGGTTTTTGCCGGTGACGACCTGGCTCTGTTGGATGTCGCTGAACTGACACGACGGTACAGTGCCGCACTGGCAGCCTCCAGGAACCGCGAATTGGAAAGAGGCATGACCCAGGTGGGCCCCCATCGGGACGAGTTGGAACTGCTTTTGGGCCAGGCTCCGGCCCGTGGCTACGCATCACATGGCGAATCCTGGTCGATAGCCTTGGCCCTGCGCCTGGCGTCTTTCCATGTTTTGGATGAAGATAGGCATGTGGCAGGTAATCAGCCCATCTTGATCCTTGATGATGTTTTTGCGGAGTTGGATGTGCAGCGGCGCCGCAAGCTTGCCGCCATGGTTGCCTCTGCCGAGCAGGTATTGGTCACGGCGGCCGTGGGCGGTGACATTCCCCCGGAGCTAGCAGGCTCCAAAATCCAGGTGATACCTGGTGGCGTGGTCACCCATGAATGAGCAACAGCCCGATCCCCGTCAAGGGGAACCCTTCTTCAACGACGATTTTGGCACGGGCAAAGTCCCCCGTGATCCAACTGGCCGCGGCCATCAGTTGGAGGCTGCCGCGCGGGACCACACCACGGAGGTTGATGCTGCCCAGGCAGCCTTAAACCGAATGCGTCGGATTGCCAAAAGCCGGGGAGAATTGCGCATTCCCCGCAGTAAATTAGGGCAAAAAAGTGGTGCGGGAAAATTACGCACCCCTTTTTTGGACGTCAAGTACGGAAAAGGACGCGATCCCGAAGGCCTGGGGAATGTGGTGAGTAAATTGGTGGCGGACCGGGGATGGAGTTCACCCTTGGCGGTGGGATCGGTCATGACGCACTGGGATACCTTGGTCGGTGCCAATATTGCAGCACATTGCCAGCCGGAAAGTTTTGATGAGACCACCTTGCACGTTAGATGTGATTCCACGAGCTGGGCCACCCAACTCAGATTGTTGACGGCATCGCTTCTGGCCAAGTTCGATGAGGAGCTTGGCCAAGGGGTGGTCACCAAAATTACGGTGTTGGGCCCGGCAGCCCCCAACTGGCGAAAGGGTTTTAGAACTGTCAAGGGCCGCGGCCCGAGGGACACTTACGGCTGATCGGCGACGGCCACTTGACCAATCGGCCAAAGCCGGACAGGGCCTTTGAAACCTCCCAGAGCACATAGCCCCCTGGAGAAGGAAGAACGGGACCATTCTAAGCGGCTTTTCTCGCCATTGAGGGCACGTTCTGCTCCCATTTAGGGTCTCTGCAAGGTAGAATTATCAATGGACCGCCCATCTACGGCGCTGTGACAACTTTCCCAGTGGCGTCGAAAGCGGTATTTATCTGCCTCCTACAGCAATCAACGCACGGGCACGTCAGCTGTGCGTAGTTTCCGATGGTGGCCATCGAGCTGAACAACAAAAGGGGTCGAACGCGCCTGTGACGACGAACAATTCCGAGAGTGCCGTGAATCCAGGATCGGAAGAAACCCAACTGGAGGCGCCGGCATCCACACAGGCCGGCACCCAGGTGGAGAACCATTATGATGCCAGTGACATCACGGTCCTGGAGGGTCTCGAAGCCGTCCGCAAACGGCCAGGCATGTACATCGGATCCACAGGTCCACGCGGATTGCACCACTTGGTGTACGAGGTTGTTGACAACTCCGTGGATGAGGCGCTGGCCGGATACTGCGACCACATTGAAATCACGTTGACCGCCGACGGCGGCGTAAAAGTTGTGGACAACGGCCGCGGCATTCCGGTGGACATCCACCCCACCGAGGGTAAGCCAACTGTGGAAGTCGTTATGACAATCCTGCACGCAGGTGGCAAGTTTGGTGGCAGCGGTTATGCCGTGTCCGGCGGTCTGCACGGCGTAGGCATTTCTGTGGTCAATGCCCTTTCCCGGAAGGTGGAAACTGAAATCCGCCGGAAGGGCCACGTGTGGCGGATGAGCTTTGCCGACGGCGGCAAGCCGCAGGGCACCTTGGTCCAGGGCGAGGTCACCACTGAAACCGGCACCACTCAAACTTTCTATCCGGACCCCAGCATCTTTGAGTCCATCGACTTCGATTTTGAAACCCTCAGGGCCCGCTTTCAGCAAATGTCATTCCTCAACAAGGGTTTGAAGATAACCCTTACGGATGAGCGTGTGGGGCCGGAAGTCAATGATGAGGATCCGGATCTCGATGCAATTCCTGAGGGCAAGGATGTTGCCACGGGCAAGCGCGTTGTTGTTTATCAATACAACGATGGCCTGTTGGACTATGTAAAACACCTGAACACCTCCAAGAAGTACGAGCCTGTCCATGAGGACGTCATTGCCTTTGAAACCGAGGACTCCTCCCGCAGCATGGCTGTGGAAATTGCCATGCAGTGGACAACGTCCTTCTCGGAGAGCGTCCACACCTATGCGAACACCATCAACACCCACGAGGGGGGCACGCACGAGGAGGGTTTTCGCGCAGCCATGACCTCGTTGATCAATCGCTATGCGCGTGAGAAAAACATCATTAAGGAAAAGGACGACAACCTCACCGGTGACGACATCCGCGAAGGTCTTACGGCAGTCATTTCCGTAAAACTTTCCGAACCGCAGTTTGAGGGCCAGACCAAGACCAAACTGGGCAACTCGGAAGTCAAGGGTTTTGTCCAGCGTGTGGTGACCGATGGTCTGGGCGATTGGCTCGAGCGCAATCCCGGGCCCGCCCGCGATGTCATTCGTAAATCCATTCAAGCCTCCATGGCCCGGCTTGCTGCTCGAAAGGCCCGGGAAAACACCCGTCGCAAGGGCCTGTTGGAATCCGGCGGCATGCCAGGAAAACTAAAGGATTGCCAGTCCAAGGATCCTTCCTTGTCCGAAATTTACATTGTGGAGGGTGACTCTGCAGGTGGTTCCGCTGTGCGTGGACGCAACCCAACAACGCAGGCCATTTTGCCCCTGCGCGGCAAGATCCTCAATGTTGAGCGTGCACGTTTGGACCGGGCGCTGGGCAATGCCGAAGTCCAGGCAATGATCACTGCCTTTGGAGCGGGAATTGGTGAGGACTTCGACGTTGCCAAGGCTCGCTACCACAAGATTGTGCTCATGGCCGACGCTGATGTCGATGGCCAGCACATCACCACACTGCTGTTGACGTTGTTGTTCCGCTACATGCGCCCCCTCATTGAGAACGGCTACGTATATTTGGCGCAGCCGCCGTTGTACCGCATTAAATGGTCCAATGCCCCCCATGATTATGTGTTTAGCGACAAGCAGCGGGATGCAGCACTGGCAGCGGGCACTGCTGCGGGGCGCCGTATCCCCAAGGACAACGGCATCCAGCGTTACAAGGGTTTGGGCGAGATGGATTATACGGAGCTGTGGGACACCACCATGGATCCCGAACACCGCACCCTTCTCCAAGTCACCATGGAAGATGCGGCAGAAGCCGATCAAATCTTCTCCATCCTCATGGGTGAAGATGTGGAATCACGACGAAACTTCATTCAGCAAAACGCCAAAGACGTCAGATTCCTTGATATCTAAGGCAAGGGAACCTAAGTTCCTCACCTTGCATATTAAGAATCGGATATATATTGGGATTGGAATATAAAAGAGCATGAGCGATGAAACCCCTCAGGGGCCTGATGTCACTGGGCCTGACGCTGGTGAAGAAGTAGTGGTTGTGGGAGATGTTCTGCACGATCGCGTGGAACAGATTGACCTGCAGGAGGAAATGAAAAGGTCCTATCTTGACTACGCCATGGCAGTCATTGTGGGCCGTGCGCTTCCCGATGTCAGGGACGGATTGAAGCCTGTCCACCGCCGCGTGCTGTACGCCATGTTTGATGGCGGTTACCGCCCGGAGCGTTCCTTCAACAAGTGTGCCCGCGTTGTGGGTGAAGTCATGGGTCAATACCATCCCCACGGCGACAGCGCCATTTACGATGCCTTGGTGCGGCTTATCCAGGACTGGACCATGCGTTATCCGCTGGCCCTGGGCCAGGGGAACTTCGGCTCTCCGGGCAATGACGGTGCCGCGGCACCCCGTTACACGGAAACCAAAATGGCGCCGCTGTCCATGGAAATGGTCCGCGACATCGATGAAGAAACAGTCGACTTCCAAGACAACTATGACGGCAAGAACCAAGAACCCACAGTGCTGCCGGCACGCTTCCCGAACCTTCTGGTCAACGGATCCTCCGGCATTGCAGTGGGTATGGCCACCAATATTCCTCCGCATAATTTGCGGGAGGTGGCCGATGGCGTGCAGTGGTACCTGGCCAACCCCCAAGTCAACCGTGAGGAATTGCTCGAAGAGCTGATTCTGCGCATCAAGGGCCCGGATTTCCCCACCGGAGCCCAGATCCTAGGACGCAAGGGCATTGAGGATGCCTACCGGACCGGGCGTGGTTCCATCACCATGCGGGCCGTGGTCAATGTCGAGGAGATTCAGGGACGCACTTGCTTGGTGGTGACCGAGCTGCCTTACCAAGCGAACCCGGATAATTTGGCAATCAAAATTGCCGAGTTGGTCAAAGACGGCAAGATTTCAGGTATCGCCGATCTCCGTGATGAGACCTCCGGCCGCACGGGCCAGCGCCTGGTGGTGGTGCTCAAGCGCGACGCCGTCGCAAAGGTTGTTCTAAACAACCTGTACAAGCACACCCAACTGCAGGAAAACTTCAGCGCCAACATGCTGGCCATTGTTGATGGCGTGCCGCGCACCCTGCCCCTGGATGCGTTCATTAGGCACTGGGTGACGCACCAGATGGACGTGATTGTTCGACGTACGCGCTTCCGCCTTCGCAAAGCCGAAGAGGAAGCCCACATTCAACGCGCCCTTTTGAAGGCTTTGGATGCATTGGATGAGGTCATTGCTTTGATCCGCAGATCCAGCACCACTGAGGAGGCCCGCGATGGCTTGATTCAATTGTTGGACATTGACGAGATCCAGGCCAAAGCGATTTTGGACATGCAACTGCGCCGGCTGGCCGCACTGGAACACCAAAAAATTCTGGACCGCGCCAACGCCCTGGAAACCATGATCACTGAATTCAACCGCATTTTGGCTGATCCGGATGTCCAACGAGGCATCGTAAGCGATGAGCTGGCTGAAATCACTGCACGGTTCGGCGACGATCGACGGACCGAGATCATGATGGGCTACGACCCCAACATGAGCATGGAAGACCTCATTCCCGAAGAGGAAATGGTGGTCACCATCACCCGGGGCGGATATGTCAAACGCACCCGCAGCGACAACTACCGGACCCAGCATCGCGGCGGCAAGGGTGTCAAGGGTGCACAACTGCGCGGGGACGACGTCGTCGAGCACTTCTTTGTGACAACCACGCACCACTGGTTGTTGTTCTTCACAAACCTTGGACGCGTCTACCGCGCCAAAGCCTATGAATTGGTTGAAGCCGGCCGTGATGCCAAGGGCCAGCACGTGGCAAACCTCCTGGCGTTCCAGCCTGAGGAAAAAATTGCGCAGGTGATGGAACTCAAGGACTACAAACAGTCGCCGTATCTTGTGTTGGCCACCAAAAATGGTTTGGTCAAAAAGACCTCCCTGGAGGACTACGACACCAACCGTTCGGCTGGTGTCATCGCCATCAACCTGCGCGACGGCGATGAACTGGTTTCCGCGCAGCTGGTCTCGGATACAGACGACCTGCTTCTGGTTTCGCGCAAGGGGCAGTCCATCCGTTTTACCGCCACCAATGAGGCACTGCGTCCCATGGGCCGGGCAACGTCAGGCGTCACCGGAATGAAGTTCCGCGACTTTGATGAACTGCTGGCCGCGGCGGTGGTTACGAACGAATCCTACGTTTTCATCGTCACTGAAGGTGGCTATGCCAAGCGCACGGCCGTGGAGGAATACCGCCTGCAGGGGCGCGGTGGTTTGGGTATCAAGGTTGCAAAGCTGGTGGAGGACCGTGGAGACCTCATTGGTGCCCTCATTGTGCAGGAAGATGACGAGGTGCTGGTAGTCATGAGCGGGGGCAAAGTGGTGCGTTCGGATGTTTCGGAGGTTCCCGCCAAGGGCCGTGACACCATGGGCGTGATCTTCGCCAAGCCAGACAAGAACGACCGCATCATTGGCATTGCGCGAAACAGTGAGCGTGGTCTGGACGAAGACGAAGATCTTGACGGCCAGGAAACCGCCGTGGTGGAGATTCTTGAGGAACGGGAAGAAAAGCCTCAGGTGGATGAAGTACCGTTAAAAAATAACGACGTCATAACTGGAGGTACCGATTGAGCACCAATAACCCGATTCCGCGGCCTGGATCCGCACCAAGGGTAGGTGCCCCGGCACGCCCAACCCAGCGTCCGGCCCAGCGTCCAGCAGCTGCGCCCACCGCCAGTGGAGCCACCAAGCGACCCGCCACTGGATCCACCCAGCGGCCCACCACAACGGCCGCGGCCGCGAAGCGGCCAGTTGAGGCGAGCAAGCGTCCAGCGCCGAAATCACCGCCGTCGCTGGTCAAACCGGCCCCGAAGGCCAAGGCCCGGCGGGCACGGCTTCTGGTCAGCAAGGTTGACCCGTGGTCCGTGTTGAAGATGGCCTTTCTGCTCTCCGTCGCACTGGGGATTGTGACTGTTGTTGCTGCGATTGTCCTATGGTCGGTCTTGGATACCATTGGTCTGTTTGACAAGGTCAATGCTTTTATCAATGATATTCAAGGCTCCGAAGGTGGAGAGCCGTTCGATCTGCTCAGCATTGCCTCCCTTGGCCAAGTGGCATCGTTCTCCACCATAGTGGCCGTGGTCAATGTTGTGTTGTTGACCACATTGTCGGTGTTGTCTGCTTGGTTGTACAACATCTCAGCCACCCTTGTTGGTGGAATTGGCGTGACTTTGACGGATGATTAGCAGCTTCGAAGCCCAAGATCGCTGAATTGGCGGGCCTGCCGGTTGGCAGGCCCGCCAATTTTGGACTTTGGTAATCTGTGGGGTAAAGTTTTATCTCGGCCCGGTGAGGGTCAATGAGGGCGTATAGCTCAGGCGGTTAGAGCGCTTCGCTGATAACGAAGAGGTCCCTGGTTCAAGTCCAGGTACGCCCACGGAACCACTTGGTTACTGCTAAGGATGGTGTGCAGTGAAGAAGTTGCTGGTCATAGCCGCGACTGCAGCTGCTGCCGTTGTCCTGAACAGGAAATGGCGTGAGTCCAAAGTTGTGAAGACAACATGGAGCAAGGCAACTGATCCAATCAATTGAATCCGTTGAAAAGTTTTCATATATACTGAATCAGCCTCATGGGGGCATGGCGCAATTGGTAGCGCACCTGCTTTGCAAGCAGGGGGTTCGGGGTTCGAGTCCCCGTGCCTCCACCATGGGAACAACCCCGGTCAATTGACCGGGGTTGTTTTGTTTAACTGAAACTTTTTGGCCCCGCGTTTTGTTCACGGCGCACCCGGCCCAGGCGTGCAATACGCTTAGTCGGTGATTGTTCTTTTGGCCGTGGTTGGCATCCTTGGAGTTTCCGCATCGGGGCCCATCATGGCCGCCACGGCCGCGCCGGCCCTTACCATTGCACTGTGGCGCAATTTACTTGGTGCATTGTCACTGGGTGTGCCTACTTTTCTTGCAAAACCCAAGCTGCTCGCCACGATGACCCGCACGGAATGGAAATTCACCTCGCTGGCAGCGGCAGCCCTTGCCCTGCATTTTGCCTGCTTTATAACTTCCGTGAAGTTGACCAGCGTGGCCGCTGCCACGGCGCTGGTGTGCCTGCAGGCGGCGTGGATTGCCCTGTTCCAGTGGATCAGGGGCCAGAAGCCGGCCCGCCCCGTCGTGTTGGGGCTGGGGACGGCGCTGGTGGGCGTCATGGTCATCACGGGATTCGATCTGCAATATTCGCGAGAAGCGCTGATGGGCGACTTGTTGGCAGTGGCGGGCGGTGTTTTGGCTGCCATTTATACAATGGCCGGGTCAGTTGCCCGGCGCAGCCTCTCCCTCGGGGCCTACACCAGCATCTGCTACGGCCTTTGTTCCGTAATTTTGCTGGTCATGTGTTTGGTTTTTAAGGAACCATTGCTCAATATCCCGGCAGAGGCATGGTGGGGCATTATTGGTGTGACAGTTGCAGCCCAGCTTTTTGGCCACACCATTTTCAATTACCTGTTGGCCACCATTTCGCCCCTGGTGGTGTCCATGATGATCCTGGTGGAAATTCCCGGAGCTGCCATTTTGGCGTTCGTTTTTCTGCACCAGCAGTTGCCACCTGGCACCTACGCCGGCTTGGTGCTGATACTGCTGGGATTGGCCGTGGTGATCCTCCGGCAAGGCCGCAGCGGGCTCAAGGAGTAACACCCCACTCTGGACCGTGGATGAGCCTTGCAGGGACGCATAAAAAAACAGCTGTCGCATCCGAGGCGGATGCGACAGCTGCCTTTTATTTGTTACAGATTGAGCTCACTTGGCTTGGGAACCGCCGTCGAAGATTTTGAATCGTCTTGTTCGGGGCTGGTCTTTTCAGAATTGACCTCCTCCACAGCTTCCACCGAAGCGTCAACTGCTGCATGTTTGGCATTTGACACCGCATCCTTGGCCTTGACAGCAGCGTCCTGGACTGCTGCCGCGGCATCCTTGGCATGCTCGGTTGCGGATGCGGCACTTTCCTTCACCGCTTCCGCAGCCTCCTTTGCCTTCTGCGGCACTGCTTCGGCAGCAGGGGACTCTGTCTTGCTGGAGTCCCCTGGCGCCGGGGCCGGGGTGGCCGCCGCGGGAGCCACGGGTGCCGGGGTTTTCCAGGGATCAGCTACGGGCTTGGAAGCCTTCCATGCCGCTATGCCGGCAGCCGACGCCGCGGCAATGATTCCCACCACTATCCAACCCTTGCCGGACTTCTTGTCTTTCTTGGCGTTTTTCTTCAACTGCTCAGCAAGATTCTTTGCCGCTTTAGCGGCGGCCTTTTGAGCTTTTGCCGCGGCCTTCTTGTTGCCTGTCAGTTTCGCTGCAGCCAATTCCAGCTGAGGGGAGACCTTTGATTTATCCAAGACCACCGTGACGGCGGCTGCGGCGTCACCGAGTTTGTCCGAGACCAAAGGCAGAAAGTCGCCGACAACCCTGTCCTTTGCGGAGGTAATGGCCGGCCCTGTTTTGCTCAGGGCGTCTTGGATATGCGGAGTGGCTCCATCAACTGCATCGGATATTCTGGGGGCCAGTTTCTCAAGACCCTCCTGAATCATGGGTGTCACTGCGGCCACACCGCCAGCGGTGTACTCCGCGGCCTTGCGAAGTCCATCCTGGACCTTGGGTGACGCCTGCTCAAGACCACGCTCGATGCGAGGTACAGCCCATCCCATTGCGGCCTCCACACGTGGTGCAGTCCAATCCTTGGCGATTTCCACGCGCGGCGCTGCCCATTCCAATGCGGTGTCCACGCCCGAACTTAGTGAATCTTCCAAACCATGGGTCAAGCGGTCAACATTCTTCACATTTCCTCCAGATGTAGGCAGTTTCATCTTTTAGCCTACGTGCACCGGGGCCGGGTTTCCATATTTGCCAGTTCGCCAGCCGCGGAATGCATGGTCCATGCAGAGTTTTCCCACCTTTGCGTGGCAGAATATCGCCATGACTGCTATCCCAACTGCACAAGCGACCATCAGCACCACTCTGGGCGATATCAAGGTGGACCTCTTCGGAAACCACGCGCCCAAGACCGTGGCCAACTTTGTTGGCCTTGCCACCGGAACCATTGAGTGGACACATCCGGCGACTGGCGAGAAGACGAACGCGCCGCTGTACAACGGAACCATTTTTCACCGCATCATCAAAGATTTCATGATTCAAGGCGGAGACCCCCTGGGCCGTGGAATTGGTGGTCCCGGCTTCCAGTTCGATGACGAAATCAACCCTGATTTGAACTTCAATGACCCTTACAAATTCGCCATGGCCAACGCTGGCATTCAGGGTGGACGTGGAACCAATGGTTCACAGTTCTTCATCACCACCGTCAATACCAGCTGGCTCCAGGGCAAGCACAGCATCTTCGGCGAGGTCAGCGATGAAGCCTCCCGCGCAGTCGTTGACGCCATTGAGTCAGTGCCCACAGGAGCCGGCGACAAGCCGCGTGAAGATGTCGTCATTAACTCGATTACCGTCGAACAACTTTAATACTTTTTTGCTTTAGCGGCTTTGGCCGCCGGATCCTTTGGGATGCGGTGGCCAAAGCCTTCCTTTTATATCTCCCCGCGAGGAACCGTGTCATGAGCTCTGCTACCCCGGCCCAGGGGCCCACCGTTGCCCCGGTTTGTCCGCGCCACACTGACCGCATCTCCTATGTGAGCTGTCAGAGGTGCGGGAGGCCCGCTTGTCCGCAGTGTCAGCGCAGTGCATCGGTGGGAGTCCAGTGTGTGGACTGTGTAAAAGCTTCAAGCAAGGCGGCACCGGTCAACCGCACAGCATTCGGTGGTGCCACTCGGGCAGGCCGGCCGAAGGTGACCATCACCCTCATGGGCATTTGTGTGGCGATGTTTGCCGCCAGTTGGGTGCTCCCCAATGATTATATTTTTCGAACTTTTGCCTATGCGCCATTTTTGACGGAATCCCAGCCTTGGCGCATGGTCACTTCCGCATTCCTGCATTCGGCCAGTCCGCTTCACATTGCCTTTAACATGTATGCATTGTGGATTTTGGGAAATGCCTTGGAACCGGCTTTTGGCCGGATCCGTTTCTTGGCCGTGTACCTAATCAGCGCCTTGGCAGGCTCCGTGGGCGTGCTGTTGCTTTCACCCTTGGACACCGCAGTGGTGGGCGCCTCCGGAGCAGTTTTTGGACTCTTTGGCGCTCTCTTTGTGGTCCAACGCAAGCGCGGCGGAGATTTACGGCAAATCGTGGTGCTGCTGTTGATCAACGCCGCCATTGGGTTCCTCATTCCCGGCATTGCCTGGCAAGCACACTTGGGAGGTCTACTGGCCGGTGCCTTGTGCACTGCCGCGATTGTTTATGCCCCGAGGAAGAACCGCAATATTCTCCAGTGGGGCGCCATGGCCGCCGTGTTGGTCTTGGCCGCCGCTCTCGCCGTGTACAAAGTGGGCACCTTCCCGGATTTCATCATCGGCTAAGACGGCGGTACTCCTGGCCGTAGTGAACGAGCGGGGAAGCCAGCTGGGCAGGTTCAATGTCCTCTCCCATCGCCACGACGCTGCCAACCACCAAAGAGTGCGTGGCTGCCTCATGAATGGCACTGGTTTCAGCTTCGAAGAAAGCCAGGCACCCTGCCAGCACCACATTTCCCGTAGCTGGTCCGCGCCTAAAATCAATTTGATTTAAGAGCCCCTCAAGAGGGGTCCCCGGGCTGGCCAGCCAATTGGCCTGCGCCTTTTGATGCGTGGACAACAATGACAACGCCCACGTCCCCGACTGCATTATGGCTTGGGCGATTCTCGATTCCGTGTACAGACTCAGCAAGAGTGTGGGTGGGTCATAGGACACTGAGAGAAATGAACTCACAGTGGCTGTGTAGTCACGGTTGTTGACTCTGGTGCTGACCACCCCCACTCCCCCTGCTTGTTCGGCACTGAGCCGTCGGTACTCCTGGATCTGCTCGGCAGAGGGCAGCTGTGGGAAAACCCGGTAAATGTCCATCGGATCGTGAAGTTCCATGTCCATATCCTCGCATATATCCACAGTTATCCACACGGATATCCACATGTGGGCATAACTTACAAGTGTGTAGTTCTAGTAGGTTAGAAATTAGTCGAACATCTTCTATCCACAACGATGTCCACAGTGGGTATAAGTTACACACATGTAATTCCACAGCTGTGGATGAGCCGGGCGCTTGTGAACGATGGGAATAGGCTCTAAATCAAGAAAGTTATCCACGTCTGTGGGTAACTTTGTGTACAACCACCCACAGAGGCTCTTTCGAAGACCCTCTGTGGACAGTTTGCAGAAGTTGTCCACGGAAGTGCATAAGTCTGTGGGTTGTGGGAAAAAGTTATCCACAATGTGGAGAACCATGGGGACAGTCACTAAAAAACCGCTGCCCGGGCTCGTTTGTAGCTTTCGGTTCCAAACGTCACCAATCCACCGTTGATCACAGGCTGCATACTCCAGGCGTGGCAGCAACCCAAGGTCACGATGCTGCTTTGCGTTGCCACTGTCTCAGTTGTGCCGGCTGTCCCAGCAAAATGAGGTCCACCCGTTCATGACTGGACGCTCGATGCCTGGACATGTGTCGATGGTTTTTGCATGCAGGCTGCCAGCAAACCAGGAAGCTGCCTGCCAAGAAATCCGGCCATTGGGCCCGTAGTTAAGGCTGTAGTATTCCCGTCAGAGGCAGCGGGGGTTCACTTCCATGTCCCTTTTCCGCGGGAAAGGGATCCGACATCGACACAGATGCCGCTACGTCCGTAGACTGAGGACAATTCTGGTCCATCCGGATTTAGCCATCCATGGAAGCTGGGTGACGGAAGCCGGGCCTTGTCGTTGGAATTTCATTTGGGGAAATGAGGTCGTGTGGCCCGCCGCGCGAGTGTAAAGAAAATCGTGGAGCAGTTATTAGGGAGCTCCACCCGGGGCGTGCTCATTGTGGGCTCGCCCGGTACGGGAAAGACCTGGATGCTGGGTCAAATCATCTCCGCACTTGGCCCCGATGCATTCACCCTCCGTTTGACCGCCAGCAAGGCTTTGGCGGCCATTCCGTTCGGGACGGTCAATGCCAGGGTCGGTTCGAATCTACTGCGCAGCAGTCAATACTATGAAGTCCTCAACGGACTGCTGGAACAAATTGAGGAAGCAAACCACAGCTCACGTTCCGTTTATCTTCTGGTGGACAACGCCCAGTATTTGGATGACGAGAGTGCTGCCGTCATCTTGCAGGTGGTCTTGTCCACTGAGGCAAAATTAATTCTGGTGGATCAGCCAGGGAACTACCAGGGCAGTCTTCGGCAGTTGTGGCGGGACGGTTATTTGACCCGCTTTGAGTTGTCACCCCTGCAGACCCATGACGTGCGTTTATACCTAGAGGAATTTCTTGGTGGCAGGGTTGCAGGTGCCACCATTGAATACTTGACGAGCAGATCGGCCGGAAACCCCCTGGTGCTCCAAGGCTTAATTGAGGGTGCACGCGAAGAGGGATCGCTGCAGGAAATCAACGGTGTCTGGGTTCTGAATCATCCCGCGGACAGCTTGAGCCAAGAGTCACAGGAACTTCTACGCATGGAGTTGGAGCATTTACCCCCCGAATCCCGCATGGTGGTTGAGATTCTGGCCTTGGCCGGACCGCTGCCCGTAGATGTTGTGCTGGGCCTTTCCGGCCCCCAGACCATCGACGATCTGCAGAAACGGGATGTGGTGGCCTTGATTCCGGGAACCCACTTGACCATCCAATTGGCGCGTGCGGCAACGGCGCCACCCATCCGGGCCATGGTCCCGGTGGGGCGCAGCCGGCAATTTTTTGCCCAAGTGAATCATCTGGTTCCCGAGGACGTCCAGCAACTTCCCAACAGCCTTATCAACTTCACGCGCTGGTCATTGGGTTGTGGTCTACCTGTGACGGAAGAACGTCTTCTGCAGGCAGCGGTATGGGCCAACAGGCTGATGCGCCCACATGAAGCACTGCGGCTCACCGTCAACAAGCCAAGCCAGGAAAAGGCCTCCTTCTTCCTGACCCAGCGTGCAATTGCCCACTTGAATTGCAACCTACCGGCTGAAGCGCAGCGGCTTGCTCAAAGAGCCCTGGAGGCGGCTGCGACGCCTGCAGCCGGGGCGCAGGCCCTCCATGCCATTCATTTGAGCTACTCATCCGACCCGAACTACGAGGCTCACTTCGCGAAATCCCGGTCCGAATATGCCAACCGATTTGGACTGGCTGAGGTGGACAACATATTTGACCGGGTGGACATTGACGTCCACACTGTTCTGGCACTGAGTGAAGTTTCGGTGGGCAATATTGCCGGTACCTGCGAAAAAATCGAGACACTGCTAAGACATCCGCTGGCCGAAAGCGTCACCGATCAAGTTTTATTAAAGTCCCTTTTGTGCGAAATTTACCGGGCCACAGGTCAAATGAGCAAAGCTGTCAAGCTTGCGGATGAAGTCATAGGCGGTTTGGAGCGCCCCGGAGGCTTTCCCCGGCCGGACATTGCCATTCTTGCTTATTCCCGGGCCGTGGCAGCGTACATTTACGACGGCGCGTGGGAACACGTGCGCTTGGCCCTGGACCCTGCAACATTCGTCAATCCTGATTTGCTGCTTTACGCCGGGGGACTTCGGGACCTTGCAGCGGCCATGATGCATTGCCGGCGCGGCCATATTGAACAGGCCCTTTCAGCCCTGGAATCCGCCGTGGGGGCACTCAATGACTACGACCCCTGGTCGGTGATGTCCACAGCGTTAAGTTTGAAGGCCTATTGTCAGGTTATGCGCGGCGATGTAGTGGGATCGCAAAGTTCCCTTGCCCTGTTGGAGAACCTCACCCGCCGCAGTGCAAAATTTTACGCCTTGGAAGCGGCTGCCTATGCCGCCGCCGCACAATTCATGACAGGACAATCAGAACAGGGCATGACGCGGCTGCGTGCCTTGCAACGGCAATGTCTGAGCAACGGCTACCTAGGCATTGAGCTGACAGTGCTGTCCTTAATGGTGCGTGTGGGCGATGTTGCGGCAATGGGCAGACTCGCCGAGGTCGCACAGTTGTTGGATTCCTCGGGCAAGGAATTCTTTGTCCATTGGTCCGCTGCCCTGCGGACGCAGGATCCGGCCGAACTTGACCACGCCAGTGGAATGGCCATGGATTACGGTTTTGAACTTCTCGCCGTGGAGCTGGCCACACATGCGCTGAAAAAGTTTCATGCTGGCGGGAAGGTGCAAAAAAGCCGCAGGACCGCCAGCAAGGTTGAGGCCATGCGTGATCGCATGCCAGGACTGGTGTCGCCGGTTTTTCACTCCATTGACCAGCCCAAAATGACCAGGCGCGAACATCAAATTGCCCTGCTGGTCGCCCAGGGCGAATCCAACAACTCCATTGCGGCAAGACTGCAGGTCTCCCTGCGGACAGTGGAAGGCCACCTGTACCGCACCTTCATCAAGTTGGACATCCAATCGCGGGAGCAGCTTGCAGCCCTGATGGACCAGGAAGCAACAAAAATCACCGCTTCCGCTGATTTGTCTTAGCCCAAACCCCACCGCTGTTCCCTATCCCGCGGGCTGAGCTGGACCTAGACTGGAAAGCGGCGCGGCAGCCCCCAAAAAACTGTCGGCCGCGAACAAGAGGAAGGCAGCACATACTATGACAAGTCACGAAAACCCCGGGACGCAGGCACAGGAACACGTAGCCGGCGAGGCAGTGGAAAACGAACGGGGGCAATATGTTGAAGGCCAGTACGGCAAGGCCGGCACTGAGGATTCACGGGAGCAAACGGATCCAGAAGGACAATTTACGGAAGGGGACTATGGTTCTGTAGGTGTGGTCCCGGCCCGGGAGGATGACGACGAAGGAAGCTTCGTGCAAGCGGACTATGGCCGGGCGGGAGCAGCCTCGGGACACCATGCATCAGAGCCGCACGGCAGTTACGTGGACAAAGACCAGGGCACGGCAGGAAAAGAAACCTTGGAAGACTAGCTTCGCCAGCGGGTGGTCATCATGAAGCCGGCCAGGGCAATGCCAAAGCCAATGCCGATGTTCCAATTGCCAATGTCCGGGATGGGGAAGGCGCCGTCGGAGATGTAATACGTAATGATCCAGGCCAAACCCAACAGCATCAAGGTGACCATCACGGGAACAAACCATGCCGCGTTGGGCTTTTGAACCTGGCTGACGGGAACTTCGGCAGGAACCTTGGTGGGGCGGCGACGCGACTTTGACTCGGGCACAGGAGCTCCTAGATTGCGGCCGCGCGAGCGGCCAATTTGATGGCGGACCGGCCATCTGTTGCCAGTGGTTAAGCAGGGCAAATTGTTCTGGGCCGGTAAACTGCCGGTACTGTTGACGTAATTCTAGCTGCATTTGATCCAGCCATAGATTGCATGACATGACCGCCCCACTTCAGTCAGGAGAACCGCGTGGTTCAATCGCGAGATCAGCTCGATTCTGCCACTGGCGTTGATGAACTGCTCTCCCCTGACGAGGCGTTGCGTGCACCTCGCCGGCGGTCTGAACGGGGACGCACCACACAGCGGCCCAAACAAGGCTTTTTACGCACGGTAATTCAGGTTTTTGGTGAACTGCTTATTACTGCCGGGATTGTTCTGCTGCTTTTTGTGGCATGGGAGCTGTGGTGGACCAATATTGAGTCCAACAACGCCCAACAAGAAGCCGTCTCACAATTTGCACAAGAGTTTCAAGGTCCGGTGACCCCCCAAACACCCGCAGAGCCCGCTGATTACGGGGACCCTGTTGTGATGGCTGCTCCTGAAGCACCCAGCACGGTCTTTGGTGTGGCCTTCATTCCCCGCTTTGGTGCGCAATACAGCCGCCCCTTGGTTGAGGGTGTTGGGCAGGCGCAGTTGGATACGCTGGGCCTTGGCAGGTATGACAGTTCCACAATGCCTGGAGGGGTTGGAAACTTTGCTGTTGCCGGCCACCGGCAAACCCACGGTGCCGTTTTGGATTCAATCCACACCTTGGTCCCCGGCGATAAAATCTACATTCAAACCAAAGACGGCTATTACACCTATGTGTTCCGCAACAATCAAATAGTTCTGCCAAATCGGGCGGATGTCCTGTTGCCGGTGCCAACCCAGGAAGACGCTGTCCCGACCGAACGGTTCCTCACCTTGACCAGTTGCAACCCGCGCTTTGGGGCGGAAGAGCGCATCATTGCCTATTCCGTTTTGGAATCCTGGCAACCGGCGAGTGCTGGACCGCCGGCGGCCATTGCCGAGCAGGTTGCCGCCAACCAGAACCAGAAGGGCTGAGTATGTACGGCTGGATTTTTAGACACTTGCCCGGACCCCTGTGGCTGCGGGTCATGACAGCGGTTTTATTCATTGCCGCAGCCATAGTGGTGCTGATGCAGTTTGTTTTCCCCTGGCTCTCCCAATTCAACCCACTCAATGACTCCACGATTGGCGGTTCCTGACATGGCCACACGAATTCTTGTCATCGACAACTACGACAGTTTTGTCTATACCTTGGTGGGTTATCTGCAGCAGCTCGGCGCGGAAACGACTGTGGTGCGCAATGACGATGTCACTTTGACTGAGGCCATTGAGCTCGCCGAGGCGAGGGATGGGGTTTTGATCTCTCCCGGTCCGGGCACGCCGGCGGAGGCCGGAGTATGCATTGACCTCATCAAGTGGTGCGGTGGGAACAGTAAACACATGTTGGGCGTCTGTCTGGGGCACCAAGCGTTGGCCGAGGCCTACGGCGGGATCGTGACCCATGCCGAGGAGCTGATGCATGGGAAAACCAGTGAAGTGCTCCACCATGGGGGGAGCGTGTTCGCGGGACTGCCCAGCCCTCTCACTGCCACCCGCTACCATTCGCTTTCGGCGGTTCCGGTAAGCATTCCCGCAGTGCTTGAGGTGACGGCTGAAACGTCCGACGGCGTCGTCATGGGTCTTGCGCATAGGACCGCACCACTGTGCGGGGTTCAATTCCACCCGGAGTCCGTTCTCACCGAGGGTGGGTACACCATGTTGGGCAACTGGCTTGAATCCCTTGGCCTCAGCGGCGCGGCTGCCCATGCAGCGACCTTAAGCCCGCTTATCAACAGCTAGGCAACCGGCGCGCTAATCTTTATTGCGGCCCGGGTTTTGGGCAGGCTGGTTTTTGGCTGAGTTGTTTCCCTGGTTTTTGCTTTTTTCCTCCGAAGGATTGCTCGCCGGGCTTTCATTGTCCTCTTCGTTGGGGGTGGGAGATACGGTGCTGACCGGAGGCGCCTTCGCCAAGGTCACCACCACCGTTGACCCCTGAGGCACTGCCGAACCGGCAGGGATGGACTGCGCGGTGACGGTCCCCGGGGCGACCACAGAGTTTTCGGTCTCTTCAAAGGTGACGCTAAGAGAAGGGGAAAGCTCCTTCAAGGCCGCAGTCACGGTTTGCTTCACTTGGCTGGGGTCCTCGGTCAGATCGAACAGCGACGGCATCTCCACTTGGCCGGTGGAGATGCGCAGGGTCACGCTTGTGCCCACCGCAACCTTTTCCCCGGGGGCCGGGTCTGTGCTCACTACCCGGTTGGCGGGCACGTTGCCATCATTGACCATGCTGTTGGGACTGCTGATCAGCAGTCCCAGGTCCAGGAGGTCCTGGCGTACCTCCGCTTCAGTCCGGCCCGCCAAATTGGCCGGAATCAGCACCTCGGAAGAGCCTTTTGAGACAAACAAATGCACGGTGGTGCCACGTTCCGCGGGTGAACCCGAGGGCGGATCGGAACGGATGACCATCCCCTCGGCCACGGTCTCCGAGAACTCCTCGGTGCTGCTGTGCAATAAGCCGGCCGCCTCGAGCCGGGTCAGGGCAAGTTGATGCGCCAAACCGGCCACTTCCGGAACGGGTTCACTTTGAACCACCTCGGCCGGGGCATTCATCAAGTTGTAGGCAATAAGCGCCCCGCCACCGAGGATCAAGCCGACAAGGACAAACAAGGTTGTCATCCAGGCGCGTCTGCGCCGCTTGACAGCGGGAAGCACCTCCCCCGGTTGTTCCCTGTGGTCGTAGCTGTCCTCAGTGGTCAGCGCACCTCCGGCCATGACCTTGGCCATCGCGCGGGTGGCCGGGCCGCCGTCGGGAATGGGCGTCCCGGTCAGTGGCGAGGCAGCTGCGGTGACAGGTACCAGCGTGGTTGCATCCACGTCCTGTTCCGCATCACGTGCCCCACCCGCAGATGGGGCAATGCCGACTCCTGCCGCGCGGACAGCCCGACGGAACGACAGGGCATCCTGGAAGCGGTGGTTGCGGTCCTTTTGCAGGGCGCGCAGCAGCAGGGAATCCAGGGCAGGGTCCAAAGTCGGGTTGAAGGTGCTTGGTGGCGGGGGCAGCTCACGAACATGCTGGTAGGCCACGGAAACGGGTGAGTCGCCGACAAAGGGTGGCCTGCCAGCCAGCATTTCGTACAGCAGGCATGCGGCGGAGTACAGATCACTGCGCGCGTCCACGCTTTCGCCCCGCGCCTGCTCGGGAGACAGGTATTGGGCGGTCCCCATGACTGTTTGGGTTTGGGTCATGGTTGCCGCAGAGTCGGCAATGGAACGGGCTATGCCAAAGTCCATGACTTTGATTTGACTCAAAACGCCGTCAGCGTCCTCCGTCACCATGACATTGGCGGGCTTAATGTCGCGGTGGACTATTCCTGCCCGGTGGCTGTAGTCCAAGGCGGCCAGGACGCCCATGGAATACTCAATGGCCTGCTCGGTGGAGATTGACTTGGCACGGATCAATTCACGCAGGGTCTTGCCATGGACGTACTCCATGACGATGTAGGGCAGGTGCGCATAATCCCGGCCGGGATCACCCGAGATGTGCTCACCGGTATCGTAGACAGCCACAATGGAGGGGAAGTTCAATCCAGCGACGGCTTGTGCCTCACGGCGAAAACGGGCCTGCAGATGCGAGTCACGGGCCACATCTGCGCGCAGCAGCTTGATCGCGACCGTCCGGCCCAGGCGGATGTCATGGGCCTTGTAGACGTCGGCCATGCCGCCGCGGCCCAACAGATCACCAATCTCATACCTGTCATTAAGGACACGCGGGACACTCATGGTTACCTGTTGTCCTTTCAGCGGTGGATGAGTCAAATGGGGAATGAAAACGAGCTTTTACGGTGTCACGACCGCTGCCGGAGGCGCTGTTGTTGCCTGCACCTCCGGGCCCAGGGAGACGACATAGCTGACGACGCTGCTCTTTTCCAGCTGCGTGCCAGCGGTTGGATTGGTCCGTATCACTTGGCCCTCGGGAACTGTCGAGGACGGTTCTTCAACCCTGGCGGGAATGAACCCCGCCGCCACCAGTGCCGCGTCATAGGCATTGCCTTCCTGGCCCGCCGAAGAGGGAACGGCTGCCGTTGGGGCTTCAGTGACTTCGGGCCCCTGGGAAACAGTGACGGTGATGGTGGAACCAACTTCC
Source organism: Specibacter sp. NPDC057265 (assembly GCF_042668835.1). Classification (NCBI taxonomy): domain Bacteria; kingdom Bacillati; phylum Actinomycetota; class Actinomycetes; order Micrococcales; family Micrococcaceae; genus Specibacter; species Specibacter sp. NPDC057265. The sequence goes on along the minus strand of NZ_JBHUYE010000025.1, from coordinate 8,769 downwards.
TGTTCCCCCGTGGGACTGACCGAGATGACGCTTCCTGCCGGAACGCTGTCACTAAATTCATCCACGCGGTTGGGCACCAAACCCAATTCCACCAACCTGGCACTGACGAACTCAAAGGTTTGGCCGTTTAGTTCGCTGCCAATGACGCTGACGGTTTCCGGCTCCACCGGCGTGGGTTCCGGAGCCGGGGTTGTGGGCACCGGGGCCTGCGTGGTGGTGGGTGGGGGCGACGATGTCCGGCTCGCGGTGACGGGGGCCTTGCTTTCCGTGGGTGAATCATCCCCACCAAAGAATCCGGTGTTTTGCAGCAGCAGGGCGGCCAGCGCGAAAAGCAGGAGCACAATTAGACCCACCAGAGGCCACGTCCAGGGACTGCGGCGTTTCCGGGCGGGAGACTGCCCATCCTCCTCCACGTACTCGCTGTCTTCGGCGTCCGCACCGTCCTGCTCGGCATGCCATGCCCTTTCGGCACCAAGGATCTCCGAGCGGGTCTGTCCGGCAGCTTCGGCCTGGGTCTCGTTGATCACCGTGGGCAGCGCCGTGGTGCTGGGCTCCGAGACGTGTCCCACCACGGACGTGGGAGCGGTGGCGTTGATGTCCACTGGTGCCGTAATGGGTCCGGTGGTGGCCTCGAACAACAGCATTCCGGGCACGGCTGCATGGGCGGCCTTGGTGTCACCGGCACGAATGGCCTCGGCTGCCTCAGCAAGCTTCAAAGCATTGGCCGGCCGGTTGATGGGTTCCTTCGCCAACATCGACATCAGCAGTGCGCGAACGGGCGTGGGCAGGGTGTCCGGCAGCGGCGGTGGCGCGTCATTGACCTGGGCCAAGGCGATGGCTATCTGTGACTCGCCGGAGAAGGGCCGGTGGCCGGTAATGCACTCATAGCCGATGACGCCCAAGGCATATATGTCACTGGAGCCGGTGGCGACCTGACCGGTGGCCTGCTCAGGGGCCAGGTATTGTGCTGTGCCCATGACCTGGCCTGTTTGCGTCAGTGGAACCTGATCCGCCAACCGGGCAATGCCAAAATCGGTGATTTTTACTTTACCGGTGGGCGTGATCAGCAAATTTCCAGGCTTGACGTCCCGGTGGACCAAACCTTGTGCGTGGGCCACCGCCAAGGCCCGGGCGGTTTGGGCGATCATGGACAGCGTCCAATCAGCGGACAGCACGTGCTCGCGTTCAATCTTGGCTGACAAAGGTTCCCCAGGAACCAACTCCATGACCAGATAGGCCGAGCCGTCCTCCTCGCCGTAATCAAAAACGTTGGCGATCCCCTCATGGTTCAACAGGGCAGTGTGTTTGGCCTCAGCACGGAAACGGGCACGGAAGCCCGGATCTCCTGTGTATTCATCCTTGAGGATTTTAATGGCTACAATTCGGCCCAGGACCAAATCCTGCGCCTTCCACACCTCGCCCATGCCGCCAATGGCAATGCGTGATGTGAGTTTGTATCTGCCGCCTAAGGTGATTCCAGAAATAGGCCTCACTTGTTCAACACCGCCTTGAAGAGTTTGCTTGCATTGGGACTGGTAAGTTGTGCGCCCGTGGCCACATCAACCTTTGGCATCACTATGGTGATCACTACCTCTGGATCGTCCGCCGGTGCGAAACCGGTAAACCACGAATTGTTCAAGCTGTTGCCAAAATCGTCGAGTTGCCCGAGTTCCGCAGTTCCAGTCTTGGCAGCAACCTTGACTCCGGGCACGGCTGCGGCGGACCCAATGCCGTTGTCCACCACGCTGACCATCCAGTCCGTGATTTGTGCCGCCACTTCCGGCGTCGTCGACTGGCGCAGGATTTCAGGTTCCAAGGTGGAAACCGTCTTCAGCTCAGCGGAGCGTACAGTTTCCACAAGGTTCGGTGCCATTTGGACACCGTCATTGGCAATGGCCGCCGTCATCATCGCCACCTGCAGGGGGGTGGCCAAAACGTCACGTTGACCAATGGCGCTTTGAGCCAAGGCCGGATCATCCAGCACCCCTTGGCTGCCAGGGAAGCGGCTGTCCTCCACCACATCAGGGAAACGCAGCGAGGAATCATTGAACCCAAATTTCTCCGCCGCGGCAGTAAGGGAATCCTGCCCGAGGTCCAAGGCAATGCTGGCAAAGGGTGTGTTGCAGGAATTCTCCAGAGCAAAGGCAAAAGACGCTTCGTTGCGCGTGTAGCACTGGCCATAAGCGTAGTTCGGCAGCGTGTAACTTATTCCCGGGAAGGAAAGCTCCGCAGGGTTTGGCAGCACACTGTCCTTATTGTACTTTCCGGACTCGAGGGCGGCTGCGGTATCAATGATTTTGAAAACCGAACCCGGGGCATAGAGCTGCGTGTAGGCCGCGGAGCCGCGTAGGTTAATGCCCGGCATCGCCGCAATGTCCGTCATTGAGGCGTTGAAAACGTCCGGGTCATGGGTAGCCAGCAAGTTGGTGTCATACGAGGGCTTGGAGGCCATGGCTATGATGGCGCCGGTCTTGGGGTTCATGGCCACGATGGAGCCACCCACGCCGTCGGGAATCATGTCATAGGCCATCTGCTGCACCGTCGAGTCCAAGGTCAGCTCCACCGACCGGCCCTGGGATTTGGCACCGGTGAAGGTCTGGGCAATGCGGTCAAAGAGCGCGTCATCGGAGTTGCCGGTCAATTCATCGCGCATAATGGCTTCGAGCCCGTACTGCCCCCCGAATTTACTGAAGAATCCAGTAAGCCCGGCGTAGAGCTGCGGATCGTTGTACGTCCGCAGGTATTTGCAATCGGTGGTGGAGGGCACGGACTCGGCGATGGCCTTGCCATCGACAAGAATTGCCCCGCGCTCGGCACAAAAGGTCGCGAGCAGCTGGCGCTTGTTCTGCGGATTGTCATTGAGCGATTCGGCGGCAAAGAACTGCACGTAGCTGACGGAACCGAAAAGCAACGCGAACAGGGCAATGGCAACCAACCAAGAATTGCGGATGGCTTGGTTCACTGTACTGCCTCCTTCTGCGTGGGGGACGTCTCCGCCTCTTCGGCCGAAACTTCAGGGTTGGAAGGTGCGGAGGTCTGCGAGACGTCAAGGGGGCGCCGGGCGGCGTCGGAAATCTTCAGCAGCAAAGCCACGATGATCCAGTTGGCCAACAGCGAGGAGCCGCCCGCGGCCAAAAAGGGCGTTGTCAGGCCAGTGAGCGGAATAAGGCGGGTAACCCCGCCAATGATCACAAAGCACTGCAGCGCAATGGCGAATGCCAAACCCACTGCCAACAATTTGCCGAAGGCATCCCGCGTGCCAAGTGCGGCGCGGAAACCGCGGGCCACCAGCAAGGCATAAAGGCACAGCACAGCGAACAGCCCCACCAGACCAATTTCCTCGCCAATGACGGCAACAATCATGTCACTGTTGGCTACCGGCAGGGCGTCCGGTGAGCCTTGGCCGAGCCCCGTACCCATCAGTCCACCGTTGGCCAGGCCAAACAATCCCTCCACCACTTGAAAGCTGCCAAAGGGCGCCCCAATGTACTCAGGATCAAAGGCATTGACCCAAACATCAATGCGGCGGGATACGTGGGGGAAGATTTGGTAGGCGGCCACACCACCGACGGCAATAAGTCCGATTCCAATCAAGATCCAGCTGACGCGGCTGGTGGCCACGTAGATCATGACCATGAACAGGCCAAAAAACAAGATGGAAGAGCCCAAATCGCGCTGGAAGATCAGCACCCCCACACTCGCCAGCCAAGCAACGATCATGGGTGCCAAATCCCTGCTGCGCGGCAACTGCAGCCGGCCAATGCGCTTGCCAGCCAACAGAATCAAGTCGCGATTCGAGGAAAGGTAACCGGCAAAGAAGATGGCCAGGGTGATTTTTGCAATTTCACCTGGCTGGAAAGTGAAGGGACCCAGAGCAATCCAGACCGTGGCGCCATTGACATTGCCGGCGGAGATGCCCGGGACCAGTGGAAGCACCAACAGCACAACAGAGACCAGGAGCGATATGTATGTGTAGCGACGCAGGATGCGGTGGTCCCGAAGGAACCACAACACAACAACCGCTGCGAGCACGGCCAGGCTGGTCCACATCCACTGCCGGGTGGCAGCAGTATCCCCTGAGGAAATGTCCAAGCGATGGATGACAGTCAAACCCAAACCGTTCAAGGCCACCACCACGGGAAGTATTACCGGATCGGCATGTTTGGCTTTGAGGCGCAGGACAACATGCACTGCCACGGACAACCCGGCCAATATGGCAATTTGGGTATAAAAGTCATTGTCGAACTCCCGGCCCAGGGTCAAGTTCACGAGGGCATTGGCCAGCACTGAAAGGCCCAGGGCCAAAACCAGAAGCACCAACTCGGTATTGCGACGTGGTTTGGCCACCGTCAACAGCTGACTCATCTTCCACCTCCGGGAACGCAGCTTGCCTGGGCTGGTGAACTTGCCACCGCGGATGGGCTTGCGGTGGCGCTGGAACGTGCGCTGGGAGCTGCGCTCGGGGACGGACTGGCACCCGCTGAACCTGAGGGAGCTGTTGTTTCAAGCAACTCGCAAGGAGGCAGGCTGGTTCCGGTGCCCAATTGCAGGTCACTGATGATTTGCTCGGCGTCGCCCAGAGACGCAGCAGCCATGGTGCCGGCAACAAGCTGTTGCGAGTAGTCCGGCAGGGACGAGACCTTCACATCGGTCTCCCTATGCAGTGTGGAGAGGGATATGGGTCCCAACGACTGGGAGACTCCTTGATAGATCGCCACATGGCCATTTGTCGTCCCCACGTAATACTGTGTCTGGGTCCAGGCATACGCGGCCCAGGAAGCTGCAAATATGACCAATGCCGCGAGTATGCCAATAAGGGTCAGCACCCATGGACGCTGACGACGCCGAGGCAGCGACACCTCGGCGTCGTCGGATTCCGTGGTCATTGCCGGGCTTGAGGGTTTGTGCGTTAAAACAGTGGCTGCCCGCTGGGTTGCCTTGCGCTGTGCCAACTGCGGTATCTTACCTTCGGCATTGGCTGTCAGGGCAGCTCCCACAAGTTCATGCTTCCGCCCAGCCAACTCCTTGTTCACCGCGTCTTGACGTATATGGGCATCCAGCGCATCGGGGTCAGGATCGTCAGTGGCAGAAGTGGCATCGCCGTCGCTGTTGCCGCCCTCAGTGGCGGAGTCTGCCTGCGTCAAAGAGGCCGCCGAAGGGGAGGCAATGGCTGTGACTTTCTTCAATTCCGCCTTTTTGCCGTTCCCTTCCGCGGACATTGCGGCCATCTGAGGAGAGCCGGTGCCGTCACTGCGCGGCTGCTCCAGTGGTGGCAGCTCGGGTTCATCCGAGGGATCAACCGACACCGTTTCCAGGGCCGCAGTGGACGTTTCATCAGGCTTCGATTCGGCCACATCAAAGACCACCACCGTGACATTGTCAGGCGAGCCGGCTGCGAGGGTTAGATCAATAAGGGTGTCTGCCGCCTTCGCCAAGGATTTGGTATTGCGGATGACCTCCTCAATCATCGTTGGACGAACGAAATTCAAACCGTCCGAACAAAGAAGCCACCGCTCTCCCGGGCTGGCGTCAAAGTACTGCAAATCGAGTTCCGGTGAAGCGTCAACATCACCCAACACACGCATCAGGACGTTTTTATGCGGATGGACCTCGGCCTCGGCCTCGGTCATGCGGCCCTCTTCGATCATGCGCTGAACAAAGGTGTGGTCAGTGCTGAGTTGCTCGAAGATCCCGTCCTTGAGTCGGTACGCCCGCGAGTCACCAATATGCGCGAAAGCCAAGCGATTTCCCGAGAGCAACAATGCGGTGACCGTGGTGCCCATTCCAGCTAGTTTGGGATTGACATGCACCAACTCCGAGAGCAGCGAGTTGGCGCTTTGAATTTCATCAGCCAAATCGGTTCCGGCGTCGCCGTCGTGGTGGTTGTGATCCAGGTGAACCAGGTCCAGGACAGTGGAGGCACTTGCCACGTCGCCGCCGGCGTGTCCGCCCATGCCGTCGGCAACCACTGCCAGATACTCGCCTGCATAGGCGGAGTCGTCATTCTTGGCACGCACCATGCCCACATGGGACCTGGCCGCATAGCGCAGTACCAACGGGAACTCAGCCATGATTACGGCCTCAATTCGATGACCGTTTTGCCGATCCGCACTGGAACCCCGAGCTCCACCGGCAAAGCCCGCGTCAGTGCGGCCCCGCCGAGGAACGTCCCATTGGTGGAGCCCAAATCTTCAATGAACCAACGTGTGCCTTGGGGAAATAGACGTGCATGGCGGCCGGACGCATAATCATCTTCCAGAACCAGGGTGGCTTCCTGGGCTCGGCCAAGCAGTATTGGAGTACCAGCCAGGTCCAAGGTGGTGCCGGCCAAAGGGCCTTCAGTCACCAGCAACTGACGCGCCTGCACCTTTGCCGGCGGCGCCTCGTCCACGAGTTCGGGGTGCTTGCGGGCCTGACGGGCTGTGGGTACCCCCACCTTTGCCTTGCGCCCTATGACCAGATCCCGGCGCATGGCAGCCACCACGCTAAAGACCATGATCCAAATAAGCACAAGGAACCCAAAACGCAGGATGGTAACTACCAAGCTCATGTCATTCATCGGCGTCCACTCCCGCGTGTGGGCAAAATCCGGAAGGTTATTTGGGTGCGCCCCATGGTGATGCTTGATCCGTCATGCAGCTCAGCGGTGCCCTGGACACGATGGCCGTCAACATAACTGCCGTTGGTGGAGCCAAGATCCACTGCGGTGCTGACACCGTCAACGCTGCGGATTTCCAAATGTTTGCGGGAAACGCCAGTGTCATCAATAAGAATATCCGCCTCCGAGGACCGGCCCAGCACAATGGACTCCGCGTTCAAGGAATAGCGCTGACCATCAATATCCAACACCGCCTGCCCCTGCTCTGATGGAGCGGGTGCGGTCCGACGCTTGTAAACGGGAGTGGGTGCCTGCTGGGCTGCAGCATTCACCTCGGGGCCATGTCCTGGCCGTCCAGATGGCCGGGGCGGCGCTTGGTGGGCGGCTTGCGAACTCATCTCCCGTTCCGTGGAAGAGTTCACCTCAAATTGACCCGGACGAAGGACCTCGTGGTGGTTGAAGGCAACGCGAACCGGCCCCTGCAAAACGTAACCTTGGCTGCGCGCATGGTTTATCACCACATCGCACAATTCCTCAGCCAGGGTAACGCCCCAGGAACGGGCGCGTTCAAAATCGGTGTCCCCCAATTCAATGCTGAAGACATTGGGTGCAAGGGTCCGCCCGGCATCCAACGTCATGGCCTTGTCGTCGAGTTCCCTGCGCAAAGCGTTTGCCATCTCCACAGGCTGGAGCGTTTTGGATCCAAGGGAGAAGGCGCCGCGTACCGCTTTCTCGATGCCTTTTTCAACATTGTCAAACAATCCCACGTGCGCACCTCTCTTTCTGGATTCCGCTGCTGCGAATCTGCAGCTCCGTGCGTTCCCGGCTGCAATTTGTTGGGTCTAGACGGCGGCCACTCCAGGCGCTGAATTATCCCGTTCAAGCTCGATACTACTGCCGGCGGCTTTGAATTCAGCTATTGATCCCCTCTGTGGTGGCAAATTTCCTACCTTGGTAGGGTCTGGTGTCTGTTTCCAACATAGGGTCGAAAACCTTGATATTCCGCGGAATTACCGCATCTCAGGAAGGATCTGGAGGGCTTGGAGTGTCCCGTTTAGGCAAAACCGGCTGTTGTCCTATATGCTTGATCTCGCTGTTCCACTGGAAGATGAAACTTACGCTTCCAAGGGACGAGCAAAAACGCGCGAGTGGCGGAACGGCAGACGCGCTGGCTTCAGGTGCCAGTGTCCGAAAGGGCGTGGGGGTTCAAATCCCCCCTCGCGCACGTTGTAAAAATCCCCGGTGAAACTTATGTTTCTCCGGGGATTTTGTTTTTCCGGATTGTATCCAAGTGCCCAACCAGATGGCACGTACTGGACCGCTCCCTATATACCCGCTGTTTACAAGTGCAGGTGCCCAGCTAAATCCAGGGCGGAGGAATAGAATCCAGCCATGAAGAAACTCTTGATGCGTGTTGGTGTCCAGCTGGGCAGTTCCGCAGTGGCGATCCTGCTCGCGGACATCCTGTTGTCCCGGTTCAGTCTGCACATTGGGGGGTTCCTCACAGCCATAGTGGTATTTACCGCGGCACAATTGCTGCTGGAGCGGTTCGTTGCCAAATGGGCGGGCAGACACGTGCCAGCGTTGGCGGGCCTGGCGTCACTGGTTTCGACCTGGCTGGCGCTGGTTGTAGCGGCTGTCCCCGTTGGTGGGATCCGGGTTGATGGATTCCTGACTTGGATCTACGGGACCGTCATTATTTGGGCAATCGCCGGCCTCTGCGAATTTCTCATGCGGAAGTACAGTCTGAAAGGTTCGCTCCGCCAATAAGTCAGGCTCCGGACCGGGGTATGAATAACAGGAGCCCGTGGATCTCAGGGGCTTGTGGTGGATTTGCGTGTGTTGGTTTTTGTGTGTATTGTTTTCCGAGTTGCCTTCCTTGTTGGGGGCGCGAAACCCCCTGATCTTTGTGCCGGTTTTGCCGGTGTTTTGTGGTGTGTTTGATGGTTGGTTCGCTGTTTGGTGGATTTGCTTTTTGAATGCGGGGCGGGTAAGCTTGAAAAGTTGCTCCGGCACTGATCGTCATGGAATGTTCGCTGGTTTTTAGCGGGTTGTGTGGTGTGTTGGCTGGGTGTGGTTGTTGTTTGAGAACTCAATAGTGTGCCAAGTTTTATTGATACCAATTTATTGTTTTATGGATTGGTTATTTGGTTGGTTGTTGCCGCCCCTGT